>DATDER010000023.1:0-15921 GCA_036523095.1 Rubrivivax sp. | reverse complement strand
TCTCGCAGTCGGACCACCACACGGTGCGCATCTTCGACCCGGCGACCAACACCCTGACGCGGCGCACCGTGCGCATCGGCGACCGCGCCACGCTCTACGAATGGCTCGACTGGATGCTCTCGCCCAGCTCCAACTCGACCGCCGGCATGGTGATGCGCGAGGCGATGCTGCTGCGCCACTTCGGCCGCGCCTATCCGGCGTCCGAAGCCGAGATCCAGCGCTTCTTCAGCGAGACGACCAAGGCCGAACTGTCGAAGTTATACGCCGCCACGTTCCACGAACCGGTCACGCGCAACGGGCTGGACATCGAGCGCCTGCGCCAGGGCAGCGTCTTCACCGCCGGCGGCAAGGCCAAGGTCCCCGGCGCCGGCGACAGTTACGGCACGGCGCGCGAACTGATGCGCTTCCTGCTGCGGCTCGAGCAGGGACGCCTCGTCGACGTCTTCTCGAGCCGCGAGATCAAGCGGCTGATCTACCTCACCGAGGTGCGCATCCGCTACGCGTCGTCGCCGGCGCTGGCGTCCTCGGCGCTGTACTTCAAGTCCGGCTCGCTGTACCAGTGCGCGCCCGAACCGGGTTTCAGCTGCAAGCCCTACGCGGGCAACGTCAAGAATTACATGAACTCGACGGCGATCGTCGAATCACCGGCGGGTGAACGCAAGCTGTTCTACATCAGCACGCTGGTCACCGACATCCTGCGAAAGAACTCTGCCGGCGAGCACCAGGCGCTGGCCACGCGCCTGCACGGCGTGATCGGCACCGGGCGCTGATCCGCGACCGGCCAACGGCCGGCCGTTGGCCATCGCGATCTGGTGCATGCGCTGACCCAGCCGCACCAGCCAGTCGCCGCCGGCGGGATCCTCGGCGATGGCCACCATCACGAAGCGGCGCCCGTCCTGTTCGACGAGCGCGCTGTCGGCGTGGTAGTTCTTCCAGGTGCCCGACTTGCGGAAGATGCGCGCGCCCGGCGCGCCGTCCAGCGCGCGCACGAACTTGTGGTGGATGCCGGGCTTGGACAGGATGTCCATCATCAGGGCGTTGAAGCGCGGCGTGAACAGCGTCCCGCCGGCCAGCATCGTGTACAGGCGGGCCACCTGGAACGCCGTGGCGCCATGCGACAGGTTGTGCACCGGATCGCGCCGGAAGGCCGGCTCGGCGCCGTAGCCCTTGCCCACCCAGAGGCCGCCACCCGACTGCGCGTCGTAGAGTCTGAAGCGCTCGGACTGCAGCCATTCGAGCAGGCGTTCGCCGCCGACCCAGTTGAGCACCCGCGTGGCGTCCTCGTTGCTGGAGTTGCGGATCATCCGGTTCATCGCCTGCAGGCGCTGCTCGTCGAGCGGAAATCGCCCGCTCTCGGCTTCGGCCAGCGCACCTACCAGGATGCCGATCTTGGGCATGCTGGCGGCGTACATCATCTCGTCGCCATTCAGCATGGCCAGCCGCGGCGCCTTGCTGTCGGTCACGTCGACGAGCGCCACCGCAAGCCGGTGCTGGGCCAGGCTGGCCTGCAGGCCGAGGTCGCGCACCGCGCCTTCCAGTGCCTGCTGCATCACCGGGTCGCGGGCAGCCCGCAGGTCGGCGGCAGGTGACACCTGCGGCGCCTGGGCCGATGCCAGGGTACAGGCCAACGCCCAGCCGAGGCAGGCGAACCAACGGCGTGGCGAAAGAAGGGTTCGGCGAGCTTGCATCGGATGGGGATGGGGCAGGGCAGGCCGCGATTCTATGTTGCACCGCAACAGTGCCCCCCCCCGGCAGGGAGGGGGGCCGCCGTCCCGCCGGCGCCCGGTTCAGCGCCATCGCCGGGCGGGCAGAGGCCCCTCAGAAGTCGAGCTTCGTGACCTTGGTACCGTCGACCGTCACTCCGGCCATGAGCCCGGCGTTGGTGAGCGCGAACGCACTCACCGGCGCCGTGGCACTGGCGAGGTCGATCGTGCCTTGCGCACCGGTCCTCATCACCGCCACGCTGGCGTCGGCGCCGGCCGTCCAGCCCTTGCTGTTGCGGAACTTGTCCAGCGCCTCCTGGGTCATGAACATCATGATCAGCGCCTTGGATTGCGCCCCGGCCTGCCAGCCGAACGTCACCGAGCTGGTCCGGTAGTAGTCGACCGACGTGCCGCCGACCCTCAACGCGCCCTCGCCGTACTCACCGCCGATGCCCAGCCCGGCGGCATAGATCTTCGGGAACACCAGGATGCCCAGCGACTTGGACGCCAGTTCCCTGGATCCGGGCGTACTCGAATACAGCAGCGCCAGCGACGCGTCGGCGGCGGTGTTGATTTCGGCCTTCTTCTGTGCCGCCGTATCGCCCGTACTCTGGTTCGTGGTGCAGCCCGACATCAGGCTCAGGCCGGTTGCGGCCGCCGCGGCGGCCATCATTACGGTTCTGCGTTCCATCATTCACATCCTCGCTCAGCGTTAGAAGTGCTTCATGGGGCTGCCTGAGCGAGCACCCCACGAAGCCGTTCCTCAGGTGAAGCAGCGGCGGCAGCGTCCGCGCGACCGCTCCTTCCACAATGTGGCGTTGATCATCGTCATGGCACTGCTGAATGCATTCAGGAGTCACGCGCATCATGCGCTTTTCACGGCGCTGTCCCGCCTGGCACGTTGCGCAAGATCAACCTGTCGCCGGCGCGCCGCGGGAGGCCAACGCGCGGCCTTCTTGCCTGGAATCAGCCCGTCTCGATCAGGCCGGCTTGATGTTCTGGTTCACCCGGAACAGGTTCTTCGGGTCGTACTTTGCCTTGATCGACGCCAGCCGCACATAGTTCTCGCCGTAGGTGGCCTCCACCCGCCCCGCGGCCTCGTCGTCCATCATGAAGTTGACGTACGCGCCTTCCAGGTTGAACGGATGCACGGCCTTCCAGTAGGCGCGGCCCCACGTCTTCAAGGCGTTCGCGTTCGTCGGATCGGGATCGATGCCCGCGATCACCATGGAATAGGTTGCGTCGCGCATGGGCCACGCCGTCGAGTCCTTCGCGACGCGTCGGACCGCGCCGTCGATCGGGTAGAGGTGCATCAGGCAGAGCGGGCTCGGCGCCTCCGCGGCCTGCGCGACGTGCACGTCGATGGCCCGGTCCGTCAGCGACTTCACGAAGTCGCCCTTCCAGTACCACTGCAGGCCCTTCGGGAAGAACGGATCGAACAGCCCGTTGATCGCCGGCATCGGCATCATGCTCATCCAGTTGAAGAGCGGCTCCGGCAGGCGCTCGAGGAGCGGCGCCATCGCCTTCTGGCCGTCCGCTTCCGAGCCGTTGAAGCACGAGATCACGGCGCAAGCGCGCTTGTTCCAGTGCTCCTTCGGGAACGGGTCCATCGGGGGCACGGTCTTGAGGCCGACAAAGGTGCCGAGATTCTCGGGCGCGTTCGGAAGAAAGTCATGGAAGGCCCGCATGACCGTCTTTGCATCCTTCGCCGCGTCCCAGAAGATCGGGCCGGCGAACACCATGCTCGCCGGGTGCGCCTGGAAGAGGAAGCTCGTGACGACGCCGAAATTGCCGCCGCCGCCCCGAAGCGCCCAGAAGAGATCCGGATGTTCTTTGGTACTCGCGGTGACGAAACGACCGTCGGCGAGGACGACGTCGGCCTCGAGGAGGTTGTCGACGGTGAGTCCGAACTTGCGCGTCAGGTATCCGGTGCCGCCCCCCAGCGTGAGCCCGGCAACGCCCGTGCTGCCGACGATTCCGAACGGCACGGCCAGACCGAAAGCGTGCGTCGCGTGGTCGACGTCCGCGGAAGTGCAGCCCGGCTCCACGCGCACGGTCCGGGTGGCCGGGTCGATGCGAACGCTCTTCATCATCGACAGGTCGATGACGAGGCCGTCGTCGCAACTGCCCAGCCCGGGGCCGTTGTGGCCGCCGCCGCGGATGGCAAGCAGCAAGCCCTGGTCACGGGCGAAGTTGACGGCCGCAATGACATCGGCCGCGTCCACGGCGCGTGCGATGAGGCGGGGACGCTTGTCGATCATGCCGTTGTAGAGCGCGCGGACGGTGTCGTAGTCCGCATCATTCGGGCGGACGAGCCGGCCGCGAAGAGTCTGCTGGAAGGTGGCGACAGCCTGGTCGGTCATGAGAACCTCCGCGAGAAGAGGGTCAGGAGGGAATCGTAAGAACTTCGGCCGAGGGGCGCAACGTCGTGCAACCGCCACCTTAGGGGGCCCGTTTGGGCGCGGGAATGAAACGGCGCTGGCGATGGGCCGGCGAGCAGAGCGCCACCTGCCCGATGCGCGACAAACTGGCCTGCCGGCCGCGCTGCTCAGGGACGGGCTTGGCGCACGAGTTCGGCGCGCAGTCCGCGCAATTGCGCCTTCAGCCTCCGCTGGTTGACAGCACCCATGCGCAGCATGATCTTCTGCCCCGGGCTGGCCGACTCCAGCGCCGGGTCGGCGAATTCGTAGCGCACCCAGGGGCGCTCCGACGGCACTTCGCCCTTTACCTCGACCAGCGACAGTTCGATCATCTCGGGTGCGTCCGGCGTCGCAAGCAGCTGATCGACAACCGTCAGCAGCCGGGAATGGAACCGTTGGCCCGGGTAACCAAGCTCCTCATACGACTGTTGCAGCAGCGGCAGCAGGCGGCCGTAGAGCACCACCGCGGCACCGGGGTCGATTTGCTCGGCCATCAACACCCAGGGTGTGTAGCGCGCGGCGTTGTCGGGGTCGGCATAGATGCGGCCGTCGCGCTCGATCACCTGGAATCGGCCCGGCGTGGGCTTCACCGGCCACAGCCGCGGCGCCGCATGCTCCCTCCCCAGGTTGTCGACAGTGACGACGAAGCGACGTACGAAGTCGTCGGTGATCAACATCCGCCGCGACGCCTGTGGGCCGACCAGCGCCTCCAGCGCCGCGCTCACGCCGGCTTCGTCCAGCGGGTCTTCCGCTACCTTCGGTTCGGGCAGCCGCATCGCCGAAGCCGCCAGGTGCGGCGCGGATGCGGCCACGCTGGGCTCCTCGGCTTGCGGCGCCATCGGCAGGGCCTGCACGTCAGGGGACGCGGGTGCCCGGCTGCGTTCATACCACCACCCACCTGCCACCAAGGCCAGCAGCGCCGAGGCCAGCAACACCCAACCGATCGACGAGCGCCGCCGCGGTGGCGGCAGCAACGCGCGAGTGTCGACTTCGGGTGCTCGGTCGTTGAGGGTCTGCGCTTGCTCGGCCATGTTCGCCTCGCTCTTGAGACACGGTGCGACTTGGCCGGCGCGCCGAAGTTCCGCCGCCGGTCACCCGGCGCCGCGGTGCTTGCGGCGAGTACGGTCCTCCAACTCGGTTGGACCACGGCAACTACTTGGATGTCAGGGCCAATGGCAGCGGTACCGGCAGCATCGCCGCGAGCTCGCCGTACAGCGGCCTGGTGACGAGCCGCGCGACCCCGCTGGCGAGCAGGCTGCAGGCCATCAGGCTGAGCACCATGGCCTGGCCGGAAACCATTTCCATCACGATGATGAACGCCGTGATGGGGCCGCCGGTGGTGGCGGCAAGGAAGCCGACCATGCCGAGTGCAATCAGTGGGATCGCCTCTTGAGTGCCCAGGCCTGACATCAAGGCCACATCGTTGCCGATGCCTGCGCCAATGGCCAGCGACGGGGCAAACAAGCCCGCTGGCACGCCAGTCCATGCGGACAGCCAGGTCGCCACGAACTTCAACAGCGTGTAGACAACCGGCAGATCGGCCTGCCCTTCGAGCAGCGCCCGCGTGGTGGCATAACCCGCGCCGGCCGTTGCACCGCCGGTGGCCAGGCCGATCACGGCCACGGCCAGCGCGCAGCCGGCAGCAAAACGATACGGACGGTCCCGCCGCCACCGGCTGAAGCGGTCCGGAAGGCCCCGTGTCGACACGATGATCAAGCGCGCGAAGAGGCCGCCCGCCAGGCCGGTGGTCATCGCCACCAGCAACCCCGGCCCCAGCAGCGTCCACGACAGTTCCTGAACGCGGAGCCGGCCGAAGTAGGTTTCATTGCCGAACACGGCCACCGCAACCAGACCGGCCAACACGATGCTGGCGATCACCAATGAGCTGTGCGACATGCTGCGCCGCCGCGACAGTTGTTCGAGGGCAAAGACGATGCCGCCCAGCGGCGTGTTGAAGGCCGCCGCAATGCCGGCCGCCGCGCCCGCGACCATCAGGTCGTGTGCGTCGATGCCCGATTGCGGCGACAGCCACCGGCGCGCGTTCACCATCACCCCGGCGCCGACCTGCACGGTCGGTCCCTCCCGGCCGATCGACAGGCCCGCCAGCAGGCCGCCCGAGACGAGCCCGATCTTGTGCAAGGACACACGCAGCGATACCAGCCACGAGCGCTGCGACGCATCGAGTTCGTCATCGAGCGCGCGCACGACCTGCGGGATGCCGGACCCCATGGCGCCAGGCACATGGCGGCGCGTCCACCACAACAGCGCCACCGTCAGCAAGGGCGTCCACAGCAACGCCAGGTAGCGACGCTGGTCGCCCGCCTGTTCCAGCAGCCCGAAGGCATGGGCAGCGCCCTCAGCCAGAAAGGTGAAGGCGACGACGACCAATCCGGTGGCTGCGGCATAGGCCAGCACGATGCCACGGTCGATCCATTGGCGCCCTGCCAGCACTTCTCCGCGAAGGTTGGACCAGAATTCGGGTTCGACGTCCCGCACGGCACGCCACCCGCCATGCAAAGCCATACGTGCCACGCGAAGGATGCGACCGAGCTGGGTTCGCATCGTGGTGCGGTGTCACGCGGCGAGGGCGTCGATCGACACCCACGCGGCTTTGTGATGATGGACTGATTGCATCGGTTTCATCCGGTCTGGCTGGCCGATTGTGATTGCAGCTCGAATGCATGGTGCGGCGTGGCCGATCAACCCATCCTTCGCACGACCGCCGGTGCGGTTTCGAGCCCGAACAAGCGTCCGTAGCGGAAGCCGATCCACGCGTGTTCGCGCATCAGCATCTCGACCCGCGCCGCCTCGCGCTGCTCGATCGCATCGAAGACGAGGATATGCTGCATCTGCGCGAAGCGCAGCTTCTGGTACTCGCGGTCGAGCGCGTTCTTGTCGATCAGGATCGAGTCGGCCGACGCGAAGGGCAGGTGGTTATTGCGTGCGATCGCGTCCGCGATCACACGGCTCTCGGTGCCCTCGACGATGGCGCGGTGGAAGGCTTCGTTGACGCGGCTCCAGGCGCCGATGTCGTCTTCGGTCAAGGTGCCGCGTGCAAGCACGCGTTCGCCTTCGTCGATGCAGGCTTGCAGCCGCGTGCGCTGCGCTTCGCTCAGGCCGCGCTCGGCCAGGCGACGCGCGGCCAAGCCCTCGAGCGCACCGCGCACTTCGACCGCGCACAGCACGTCGGCCTCCGAGAAGTCGCGCACGACGAATCCCCGGGTGCCGATCTTCTGCAGCAGACCTTCCTGTTCCAGGGTGCGGAACGCCAGCCGCACGGGCGTGCGCGAGACGCCCAAAGCCTCGGCCACCGCCACCTCGGCCAGCCGCGTGCCTGCCGGGTAACGGCCGTCCATCAGCTGCTTGCGCAAGGTTGCGACCATGCTGGCGGAACTGGCCGGATTGACTCTGTTTGGATCCATTGAGGCGCCCATGGTTGCACAAAGTCCACAATTTGGCCAGAATTGGATCCATTGACGGATTCCATCCGCGGAGACAAGCCATGTTCCCACGCAATGCCTGGTACGTTGCGGCGATGCCGCACGAAGTCGACGACAAGCCGCTCGGGCGCATGGTCTGCGGCGAGCGCATCGTCTTCTACCGTGGCGCCGACGGGCGTGTCAGTGCGCTCGAGGACTTCTGCCCGCACCGCGGCGCACCGCTGTCGCTGGGCCGTGTGATCGAAGGCAAGCTGGTTTGCGGCTACCACGGGCTGGAGATGGGCTCCGACGGCAGGACGATCGCGATGCCGGGGCAGCGGGTGCGCGGTTTCCCGGCGATCCGCAGCTTCCCGGTGATCGAGAAGTTCGGGTTCCTCTGGGTCTGGCCCGGCGAGCCCGCGCTCGCGACCGAAGACAAGCTGCCGCACCTGCACTGGGCCGACAACCCCGAGTGGGCTTACGGCGGCGGGCTCTACCACGTCAAGTGCGACTACCGCCTGATGATCGACAATCTGATGGACCTGACGCACGAGACCTACGTGCACTCCACCAGCATCGGCCAACCCGAGATCGACGAGACGCCGTGCAAGACGACGATCGAGGGCGATACGGCAGTGACGAGCCGCTTCATGAGCGGGATCCAGGCGCCGCCCTTCTGGCGCATGGCGATGCGCGCCAACGGCCTGCCCGACGACCAGCCGGTCGACCGCTGGCAGATCTGCCGCTTCACGCCGCCGAGCCATGTGCTGATCGAGGTCGGCGTGGCGCTCGCGGGCAAGGGCGGTTACGAGGCGCCGAAGGAGAGCAAGGCCTACAGCATCGTGGTCGACTTCATCACACCCGAGACCGAGACGTCGATGTGGTACTTCTGGGGCATGGCACGCAACTTCAGGCCCGAGGACAAGGCACTGACGGCGCAGATCCGCGACGGCCAGGGCAAGATCTTCTCCGAGGACTTGGAGATGCTCGAGCGCCAGCAGGCCAACCTGTCGCGCTGGCCCGGACGCGAGGTGCTCAAGCTCAACATCGATGCTGGCGGCGTGCAGGCGCGCAAGGTCATCGAGCGCCTGATCGCGGCCGAGCAGGCCACGGTCACGGCTTGAGGGCGCTGCAGTGAACGTGTCGACCCTGAACGTGCGCGTGGCGCGCAAGGCGGTGGAGGCCGAAGGTGTCTGCACCTTCGAACTGGTCGAGACTGCGGGTCAGCCGCTGCCGGCTTTTTCTGCCGGATCGCACGTCGACGTGCGGCTGCCCGGCGGCCTGACGCGGCAGTATTCGCTCTGCAACGATCCGACCGAAACCCACCGCTACCTGATCGGCGTGTTGCGCGAGCCGGCGTCGCGCGGCGGCTCGGCCGCGATGCACGATGTGGTGCAGGAGGGCACGCAACTCGAGATCAGCGCGCCGAAGAACCACTTCCCGCTCGCTCACGACGCCCGGCGTTCGCTGCTGCTGGCTGGCGGCATCGGCATCACGCCGATCCTGTGCATGGCCGAGCGCCTGGCGATGGCCGGCGCCGACTTCGAACTGCACTACTGCACCCGCTCGCCCGCGCGGGCCGCGTTTGCGCAGCGCATCCGCAACGGGGCGTTCGCATCGCGGGCGGCGTTCCACTTCGATGACGGCGACGCTGCGCAGAAGATCGACCTCCAGGCGCTGCTGGCCACGCCGGTGGATGGCACCCATCTCTACGTCTGCGGGCCCAAGGGTTTCATGGACGCGGTGCTCGGCACCGCGCGCGCCTCCGGCTGGCCCGAGGCGCGCCTGCACTTCGAGTTCTTCGGCGCCGACGTCGCCCCGCTGGCGGGCGACGACAGCTTCGAGGTCAAGCTCGCGAGCTCGGGTCGCACCGTGCGCGTGGCCAAGGACCGCAGCGTCGTGCAGGCCTTGGCCGACGCCGGCATCGTCGTGCAGACATCCTGCGAGCAGGGGGTGTGCGGCACCTGCCTGACCCGTGTGATCGAAGGCGTGCCCGACCACCGCGACGTCTACCTCACGCCCGAGGAACAAGCCGCCAACGACCAGTTCACGCCCTGTTGCTCGCGCGCGAAGACACCCTTGCTCGTGCTCGACCTCTGACCGACGCCGAACCCGTGGTTCCCTCGATGGGGGGTCCGGGGGTTCGACTGCACAATCCCCAAGTTCTTGAATCAGGAGACAACATGATCCGCAGAAGAAACCTCGTGGCCCTGTCGGCCGCCGCGCTCGCCACCGGCGCCGCTTTCGCCCAGAGCGGGACCGTGAAGATCGGCGTCATCCTGCCGCTGACCGGCCAGCAGGCATCCACCGGGCGCCAGATCGACGCCGCGATCAAGCTCTGGGTCGCGCAGAACGGCAACAAGGCCGGCGGCAAGACGGTCGAGGTCGTCGTCAAGGACGACGGCAGCGTCCCCGACGCGACGCGCCGGCTGGCGCAGGAACTGGTGGTCAACGACAAGGTCGTTGCGCTTGCCGGCTTCGGGATCACGCCCTCGGCGATGGCGGTGGCGCCGATCGCCACCCAGAGCAAGACCCCGATGGTCGTGATGGCCGCGGCCACCTCGGCCATCACCGAAGCCTCGCCCTACGTGGTGCGCACCAGCTTCACGCTGCCGCAGGCCGCGGTCGCGCTGGCCGAGTGGTCGAACAAGAACAACATCAAGAAGATCGTGTCTTTGGTGGCTGACTACGGCCCCGGCTTCGACGCCGAGAAGTACTTTACCGACCGCGTCACGCTGAACGGCGGGCAGGTGCTCGACAAGCTGCGCACGCCGCTGCGCGCGCCCGACTTCGCGCCCGTGCTGCAGAAGGTGCGTGACGCCAAGCCCGACGCGCTCTTCGTCTTCCTGCCCTCGGGCCAGGGTGCGGCCTTCATGAAGCAGTTCGCCGAACGCGGCCTGGACAAGGCCGGCATCCGCCTCATTGCCACCGGCGACGTGACCGACGACGACCAACTGAACGACATGGGCGACGTGGCCCTGGGCGTCGTCAATTCGCACCACTACTCGGCCGCGCACCCGGGGCCGGTGAACAAGAAGTTCGTCGACGCCTTCCAGGCCGCGAACAAGTTCCGTCCCAACTTCATGGCGATGGGCGGCTACGACGGCATGCGCGTGATCTACAAGGCACTCGACGCGAGCAAGGGCGCCGGCGGCGACGCGCTGCTCGCCGGCATGAAGGGCCAGATCTTCGAGAGCCCGCGCGGGCCCGTCTACATCGACGCGCAGACCCGCGACATCGTGCACGACATGTACATCCGCAAGGTCGAACGCAAGGACGGCCAGCTGTGGAACATCGAGTTCGATGCGGTCAAGGCGATGAAGGATCCGGGCAAGGCCAAGTGATCCGCAGGAACCCGACGTGAGGGGCGCCGCGCGATGCTGACCCTGCTGTTCGACGGCATCGCCTACGGCATGCTGCTGTTCGTGCTGTCGCTCGGCCTCGCCGTGACGATGGGCTTGATGAACTTCATCAACCTGGCGCACGGGGCGTTTGCGATGGCGGGCGGCTACGTTCTCGTGGTGCTGATGCAGCGCGCGGGCTGGCCTTTCCTGGCCTGCCTGCCCGCGGCGTTCATCGTCTGCGCGCTCATCGGCGCGCTGCTCGAGCGCACGCTCTACCGCCCGATGTACGGCAAGCCGCACCTGGACCAGGTGCTGTTCAGCATCGGCCTGACCTTCATGGCGGTGGCGGCGGTGGACTACGTGATGGGTTCGTCGCAGGTCAACGTGCAGACACCCGAATGGCTGCGCGGGCGATTCGAGTTCGGCAGTGGCGCACTCACGCTGGGCATGGGCGCTTACCGTCTCTTCATCGTCGCGATCTGTGTCGCGCTCGCGCTCGGCCTGCAGGCGATCCTGAGCGGCACACGCTTCGGCAGCCGCTTGCGTGCGGCGGTCGACGACCCGCGCGTCGCAGCCGGGCTCGGCATCCCCGTCAACCGCGTCTTCCTGCTCACCTTCGCTTTCGGCTCCGGCCTCGCGGGGCTCGGCGGTGCGCTCGGGGTCGACATCCTCGGCCTCGACCCGAGCTTTCCGTTCAAGTTCATGGTCTATTTCCTGATCGTCTGCGCCGTCGGCGGCACGAGTTCGATCACCGGCCCGCTCGTGGCCGCGCTGGTGCTCGGCATCGCCGATGTCTTCGGCAAGTACTACGTGCCCAAGCTCGGCGGCTTCATCGTCTACGTGCTGATGATCGCGATCCTGCTCTGGCGCCCGCAGGGCCTGTTCTCCAGAGAGGGCGGCAAGTGAGCGGCAGTGACTTGTCCAAGCGCCTGCTCGCGCCGTCGCGCTGGCGAGCGTGGGAAGTCGCGCTCTGGGTCGTGATCTGGGCCATGCCCTTCGCCGTACCGCAGTACGCGGCGTTGATCAACGAGATCGCGATCCTGGCGCTGTTTGCGATCTCGCTCGACATCGTGCTCGGGTATGCCGGCATCGTCTCGCTCGGCCACGCGGCCTTCTTCGGCGCCGGTGCCTACGGCGCCGCGCTCTTTGCCAAGCATGTGATGCCCGATCCGCTGGTCGGTCTGCTCGTGGGCACGGTGCTCGGCGCCGTGCTGGGTGCGCTGACGAGCCCGATGATCGTCCGCGGCACCGACTTGACACGGCTGATGGTGACGATGGGTATCGCGCTCGTGCTGCTCGAGCTGGCGAACAAGTTCGACAACATCACCGGCGGCGCCGACGGGCTGCAGGGGGTCGTGATGGGCCCGCTTCTCGGCACCTTCGAGTTCGATCTCGCCGCACGCACGGCCTCGTTCTATTCGCTTGCGGTGCTCTTCATCGCTTTCCTGCTGCTGCGGCGCCTCGTACATTCGCCTTTCGGCGTCTCGCTCCAGGCCCTGCGCGACAACCGGCTGCGCCTCGCGTCGGTCGGCATGTCGGTGAACCGCCGCCTCGCGGTGGCCTACACCCTCGGTGCCGCCTTCGCGGGCACGGCGGGCGCGCTGCTGGCGCAGACGACCGGATTCGCGTCGCTCGACGTGCTCGAGTTCCACCGCAGCGCCGACGTGATGCTGGCGCTGGTGATCGGCGGCGTCGGCTGGTTGTGGGGCGGGATCGCGGGCGCGATCGCCTTCAAGGTCCTGCACGACGTGCTGTCGGCCTTCACGCCGCAATACTGGACCTTCTGGATCGGCCTCTTCCTCGTCGTGCTGATGCTGGTCGGGCGTGAGCGGCTGCTGCGGCCCTGGACCTGGTTCGGGCGGGGTGATCGCCATGACTGAAGTCGTTCTGCAAACCCACGGCCTGTTCAAGCGTTTCGGCGGCATCACCGCGACCCAGGACGTGTCGCTCGCCGTCGAGCGCGGCGCGCGGCACGCCCTCATCGGCCCCAACGGCGCCGGCAAGACCACGCTGATCAACCTGCTCACCGGCGTGCTGCCGCCGAGCGAAGGGCGCGTGGTGCTGGGCGGGCAGGACATCACGACGATGGCACCGAACAAGCGCGTCGCGCTCGGGCTCGTGCGCACCTTCCAGATCAACCAGCTCTTCGCGTCGCTGACGCCGCTGCAGAGCCTGGCGCTGGTGGTGACGAGCCGCGACGGCGCGGCCGGGGGCTGGTGGCGCCCGCTCGGCAGCGACGCCGCGGTCGCGGCCGAGTGCGAGAGCCTGCTCGCGCAGTTCCGCCTCAGCGACCATGCCGACCAGCCGACACGCGAGCTGCCGTACGGCAAGCGCCGCCTGCTCGAGATCGGCCTTGCCGTCGCGCTGAAACCGCGGGTGTTGCTGCTCGACGAACCTGCGGCGGGCGTGCCCGCGGCAGAGCGCCAGGACATCCTCGACACCGTCGCGGCGCTGCCGGCCGACGTGTCGGTCGTGCTGATCGAACACGACATGGACCTCGTCTTCAGCTTCGCGCGCCGGATCACGGTGCTCGTCAACGGCGCGGTGCTGACCGAAGGCGCACCGCAGGAGATCGCCGCCGACCCGCAGGTGAGGGCGGTCTACCTCGGCGAGTCGCTCACCGGCACGCGTCACGAGGCGGAGGGCGCCCATGCCTGAGCTGTTGCTTGACGTGCAGGGCCTGACCTGCGGCCACGGTGAAGCCGTGGTGCTGACCGACGTGAGCTTCCAGCTCGAATCCGGACGCTCGCTCGCGCTGCTCGGGCGCAACGGCACCGGCAAGACCACGCTCATCGACACGCTGGTGGGGGTCACGCGCCGCCACGCCGGGCGCATCGTGCTCGCGGGGCGCGAGATCCACGCGCTGCCGGCTTTCGAGCGCGCGGCCGCAGGCATCGGCTGGGTCCCGCAAGAGCGCAACATCTTCAAATCGCTCACCGTGGAAGAGAACCTGAGCGCCGTCGCGCGCCCGGGGCCGTGGACACCGGCCCGGGTGTTCGAGCTCTTCCCACGCCTGGCCGAACGCAAGCGCAACCTCGGCACCCAGCTCTCGGGCGGCGAGCAGCAAATGCTCGCCTTCGGCCGTGCGCTCGCGCTCAACCCGCGCCTGCTGCTGCTCGACGAGCCGCTCGAAGGCCTGGCGCCGATCATCGTCGAGGAACTCCTGCGCGCGATCCGCCGTGTCGCGCGCGAAGAAGGCCTGTCGTCGATCGTCGTCGAGCAGCACCCGCACATGGTGCTGGGCGTGACCGACGACGCGATCGTGCTCGACCGCGGCGGCATCGCGCTGCGTGCGTTGAGCGAAGATCTGTTGAAAGACCCCACCCCGCTCGACGCCTGGCTCGGCGTCGGCGCTCATTGACGTTTCCGGGAAACACGGACCATGACCCTGCGCACCGCACCCCCCTTCCGCGCCGACCACGTCGGCAGCTTCCTGCGCCCGAAGTACCTGCTCGACGCCCGCGAGCAGTTCTTCGACAAGAAGGAGATCAGCGCCGAACAATTGCGTACGGTGGAAGACAGGGCGATCGCCGAGATCGTCAAGTTCCAGCAGGACGTGGGCCTGCAGAGCATCACCGATGGCGAGTTCCGCCGCACCTACTTCCACCTCGACTTCCTCGAGCAGCTCGGTGGCGTGATGACGCAGGCCGGCCAGCTGGCGGTGCAGAACGCCGACGGCAGCACCAGCCTGGCGCCGCCGATGATCAAGGTCACCGGCAAGGTCCAGCACGTCAAGGACATCCAGCGCGCCGACTTCGAGTACCTGAAGCGCCAGGTCGCGCCGGGCATGACGCCGAAGGTGACGATCCCTTCGCCGACGATGCTGCACTTCCGCGGCGGGCGGGCCGGCATCGACAAGGTGGCCTACCCGGACCTGGAACCCGCGTTCTACGACGACGTGGCGCAGGCCTACGGCGACGAGTTGCGCTCGCTCTACAACGCAGGCTGCCGCTACGTGCAAATGGACGACACCAACCTGGCGTACCTCTGCGACGAGAAGATGCGCGAAGGTGCGCGCCAGCGCGGCGACGACCCCAATGAGCTTCCGCACCGCTACGCCGCCTTCATCAACAAGGTGGTGGCACTGAAGCCGCCGGGCATGACGTTGGCGATGCACCTGTGCCGCGGCAACTTCAAGAGTACGCACGCGGCGGCCGGCAACTACGAACCCGTGGCCGAGGCGCTGCTGTCGGAGATGAAGCTCGACGCCTTCTTCATGGAATACGACGACGAACGCAGCGGCGACTTCCGCCCGCTGCGTTATCTGACCAAGGGCAAGATCGTCGTGCTGGGCCTGGTGACGACCAAGTTCGGCGAGATGGAGAGCAAGGACACGCTCAAGCGCCGCATCGACGAGGCTGCCAGGTACGCGCCGCTGGAGCAACTCGCGCTGAGCCCGCAGTGTGGCTTCAGCAGCACCGTGCACGGCAACAACATCGCGGTCGAGGCGCAGCGCAACAAGCTGCGGCTGGTGGTGGAGACGGCGGCCGAAGTCTGGGGGTAGCACGCGTTGCTACATGCGATCAAGCTTCCCGCCACGGAACCGGCTCTGCCGGGCCGTCGGCGGACGGCCCCCTCGGGGGGTAGCGAGCGCTAGCGAGCTTGGGGGCACCATTCACCGCGTGGCGGGGTGCGCCAGGTCGCGGATCAGCGTCGGCCCAGCGTGGGCCTCGATCCGCGCCATCAGGCCCTTGAACAGGCCCAGCGGCGCCAGCATCTCGAGCACGACGAACATCGGCCCGACCAGCAGCCCGACGATGGCGTCGGCGAACGCCGGCTTGCGGCCTTCGTAGTAGTGGCCGACGAACTGGATGATCCAGCCGACGACGAAGAAGCCGACGCCCCACGCGAGCCAGCGGCCGGTGCTGTCGCCGCTGAGTTCGCTGACGTGGTGCGCGGCCAGCATCAGCACGCCGACCCCGGCCGTCGTCGCCGCGCCGATGCCGAGATGGCCGCGCGTCAGGTACCAGGCCGCGACGATCGCGAACAGCAGCCAACATGGCGACAGGACCAGCCCGCCGACGGCGAAGGTGGG
>DATDER010000022.1:0-2270 GCA_036523095.1 Rubrivivax sp. | reverse complement strand
GTCGTGCCCGTGCACGATGTCCAGCAGGCGTTTGCGCAGCCCGGCGGTGACGGCGTTGAAGTCGGCGTCCCACGAGCCCCAGTCCTTCAACATCGCCAGCTTGGTGCGCAGCGTGGTGGTCAGGGGGCCCGGCGTCAACAGGATGCGGTCTCGGTCCATGGTGTCGATTCCTAAGGCTTCTTCCAGGCTTGGGTGCGGCGGCCGACCCACGAGCCGGCGGCGATGAAGAACAGTGTGGCGACGGTGTTGGCGGCGAGGATCAGGATCGCCATCGCCGCGGCTGCACCGGTCTCGCCGGCTTCGTCGAGGTTCAGGATCGCGATCGACGCGACCTTGGTCTCGGGGGAATACAGGAACACCACCGCCGAGATCGTCGTCATCGCGTTGATGAAGAAGTAGCGTGCGATGTCGACCAGGGCCGGCGTGCAGATCGGCAGCGTGACGCGCCAGAAGGTCTTGTAGAACGGCACCTTCAGCGAGGCCGAGACCGATTCGAATTCGGCATCCAGGCTCTTCAAGGCCGTTACCGCGGTCAGGTGGCCGGTGGTGTAGAAGTGGACGATGGTGCATGCAGTGAGAAGCGCCACCGTGTGGTACAGGCCGTTCAGCGGATTGGCCGGGGCGTTGAAGAAGAAGATGTAGCCCAGGCCGAGCACCAGGCCGGGCACCGCCATCGGCAGCATCGCCAGCAGGCGCACGGCCGAGTGCAGGCCGCTCATGCCCTTGGTCTTCTCGAGCATGTAGGCACCGACGAACACCAACGCGGTGCCGAACAAGGCCGTGCCGGCGGCGACCTTCAGGCTGTTGACGAATGCGACGCCGACCTCGGCGTCCACGAGACCCATCACATAGTGGCGCAGGCTCGGTTCGAGCTTGTAGGGCCAGAAGCTCGCGAACGACGCAAAAACCGCCATCCCGAGCATCGCCAGGATCAGCAGAGCGATCGCCGCGCAGTAGGCGCTCATCAGCGCGTCGTAGGTGGGCGCAGGCTTGGGCGCGTAGGGCACGGCGCGCGCGGTCAGCATCGCGGTCTGCTTGCGGCTGACCCAGTGGTCGACGCTGAAGGTCAACACCGCGGGGGCCAGCAGCAGCAGGGCGACCACGGCGCCGCGCTGGAAGTCCTGCTGGCCGATGACGAGCTTGAAGACGTCGGTGGCCAGCACGTTGAAGTTGCCGCCGATGACCTTGGGGATGCCGAAGTCGGTGATGACCAGCGTGAAAGCCACCAGCGCGGCCGAGATCAGGCCGTACTTGGCGCCGGGCAGCGTGATGGTCCAGAACTTTCGCGCCGCGCTGGTGCCCATCGCGTCGGCGGCCTCGTACAGGCGCGCGTCGGCCAGGGTCAGCGCGGTGATCAGGATCATCAGCGCATGCGGAAAGACCGAGAAGATCTCGGCCAGCACGATGCCCGGTGCGCCATAGATCTCGTCGATCCCGACGGCCTGCATCGCCGTCTTCAGCACGCCCTGGTTGCCGAACCAGTAGATCAGCGAGATGGCAGCCAGCAGCGAGGGTGCCAGCAACGGCACCAGTGTCAGCGTGCGGAAGGCGCCCTTGAAGGGCATGCAGCTGCGCGTCAGCGCATAGGCCGCGCCGAACGCGAGCGGAATCGTGACGGCGGTGACGAGGGCCGAGACCCACAGGCTGTTCCACAACGATTCGAGCAGGGCCGGCGTCTGCGCATAGGCGATGAAGTTGGCCAGCCCGACGAAGCGGCCCTCGGCGTTCTCCAGCGACTGCAGCAGGATCGTGATCAGCGGCGCCGCCAGGAACGCGACCAGAGCCAGCGCGACCAACGCCAGCGCGAGGTGGGCGATGCGGTCCGTCCAGTGCGCGCGCTGGCGCACCATCGGCAACGCAAGCGCGGTTGCGCCCATCAGAACAACCTCATGCGGTCGGGCATCAGGCGCAGCGGCAGCCGGCCGCCAACCTCGAGCCCGTGCTCTGCCAGGAAGTTGAGCGACAGATAGACCGTCAGCGGGTGCTCGCCCAGATCGCCGCTGCGCACGCGCACCAGGCAGTAGGAGCCGAGGAACTCGATCTTGTCGATCTCGGCCTCGAACACGTTCGAGTCGCCGGCGGCGATCGGCCGCGCCAGCACATCCTCGGGCCGCAGGTAGACGCGCACCTCGGCGCCGGCCTCGCCCTGGTGCGCGCAGTCGAAGCTGCGCGAGCCCAGGCGCAGGCGGTTGCCGCCCTCGAGCGTCGCAGGCAGCGCATTGATGCGGCCGACGAAATCGGCCACGAAGGGTGTGGCCGGGTCGCGGTAG
>DATDER010000021.1:0-17221 GCA_036523095.1 Rubrivivax sp. | reverse complement strand
TGCTCCTGGCCTGGTCGCGCAGCGCGTCGACGATGCCGGCATCGGCCTTGCCGTTCTCCAACGCGGTCAGCAGCTGGGCGAGGGACCGCCAGGCGGATTCCGAATGGCCCGTGATGGCGGACAGGGACTTGGGCGCATGCACGCTGAAGTCCTGGTCAGCCTTCATGACCATCTCGCCGATCATGCCTGCCAGGCCCATGCGCTGGCCGTCCTCGGGGCTGTAGATGCGTGTCACGCCGTAGCCCTGCAGCTCGGCGATCTCGCTCGGCACGATCACGCCGCCGCCGCCGCCGAAGACCTGGATGTGCGCGCCGCCGCGGCTCTTGAGCAGGTCGACCATGTACTTGAAGTACTCGACATGCCCGCCCTGGTAGCTGCTGATCGCGATGCCCTGCACGTCTTCCTGCAGCGCCGCGGTCACGACTTCTTCGACCGAGCGGTTGTGGCCGAGGTGGATGACCTCGGCGCCCATGCCTTGCAGGATGCGCCGCATGATGTTGATCGCCGCGTCGTGGCCGTCGAACAGCGACGCCGCGGTGACGAAACGCACTTTGTGCTTCGGGCGGTACTCGGCAAGGGCCTTGAATTCTGCGGAGAGGTCGGTCATGGCGGTGCGTCGGTGCGTGACGTTCGATCGTACGAGGCGCGAGTTTGGTTGACGTTTACGTAAACGTCAACCTGTGCGGCTGCCGACGCTGGTCGGCGGCGGCGCGGGTGGTTACCATCGCGCCGCCTCGACAGGATTGCCATGACCTTCCTCGCCATCGACATCGGCAACACGCGCCTGAAATGGGCGCAGTACGCGTCACCGCAGCCCGGTGCTGCGCTGCTGGCGCATGGCGCGGCGTTCCTCGAGACGATCGACGAGCTGGCCGACGGCGACTGGAAGCGCATCCCTGCGCCGAAAGCGATGCTCGGTTGCAACGTCGCCGGCGACGCCGTGCGGCGCCGGGTCGAAGAGCAGCTCGAGCTCTGGGACCTGTCGCCGCGCTGGGTCGTTTCGTCAGCGAGCGGCGGCGGTGTCGTCAACGGCTACGACTTCCCCGGCCGCCTCGGCGCCGACCGCTGGGTGGCGCAGATCGGGGCGCGCTGGCACGTGCTGGCGAACGGGCAGCCACGACCCTTGCTGGTCGTGATGATCGGCACCGCGGTCACCGTCGACGCGATCGACGCCGAGGGGCACTTCCTGGGCGGCCTCATCCTGCCCGGCCACGGCATCATGCTGCGCGCGCTGGAAAGCGGCACCGCCGGCCTGCGTGTGCCCACCGGCGATGTGGTGCAGTTCCCCACCAACACCAGCGACGCGCTCACCAGCGGCGGGACCTACGCCATCACCGGCGCGATCGAGCACATGCACCGGCAGCTCAGCGTGCGTTGCGGTGCGTCCCCGCGCACGATCATGACCGGTGGCGCGGCGTGGAAGGTGGCGCCGCACCTGGGTGTCGAGCACGAACTGCTGGACTCACTGATCTTCGACGGGCTGCTCGCGCTGCAATCCCACCGAGCCGCGGTTTGACGGCCGTGCGCGGCCGGCCGGCAGCCGGTGGCTTGTACGCAGTTCGGCCCGCAGCGCCGCGATCTCCTCGTGCATGCTGTTCAGCTGCTGACGCAGGTCGTGCAGCATCTCGCGCTCGATGTGCCGCTCGCCGATCTCGACCCACGCCGAAGCGATCGCAGCGGTGACCAGTGTGACGGCGCCGACACCGAGGAAGACGACGAACACCGCGAATATCTTCGAGGCCGGCGTGGTGGGCACGAAGTCGCCATAGCCGACCGTGGCGGCGGTGGTGAAGGCGAGCCAGAGCCCGTCTTCGAGTGTCGGCGTGGTCGGCTCCAGCCACCAGAACCCGGTGCCGCACAACAGCAACACCAGCAGGGCAACGATCAGACGGTACAACGTGCCGCCGCGGGTGACGACGTAGTGCGCGGCCCAGAACATGCGCGCCATCGTGAAGAAGCCGACGACCAGCCGCAGCCCCAGCGCCCAGGTCGAGGAGGCGCTCGGCGGCACGACCGAAGCGATCAGCAGGCCGGCGCACAGCATGAGGTCGAACCGGTTGGCATACAGGTGGGCCTTCAGGTTGCCGTTGATCCAGCCGGTGTGGATCAGCGCGGCCGCCATCACCGCGGCCGCGAGCACATAGCTCAACACGGCGATCAAGGGGGGCGCGGTATGCAGCAGCTCGACGTAGAACGACGGCACGGTGAGCAGCAGCACGAGCACCGTCGGCCAGCGCCACAAGACCTCGACCCGGCGTGCATGCGGCAGCGGCGGCGAGGCAAAACGGGCATTCAGGCCCATCTGATCGCCGGGGATGGCGTCGGAGCGTGGTTTCCTGGCCATGAACGCGGGCTCTCCGGGATGCGGTGGCGTGGGTGAGAGGCCGCTTGCGCGACCTACAGCACGTAACGAGACAGGTCTTCGTTCTTCGCCAGCTCGGCCAGGCGCGTGTCCACCATCGCGGCGTCGACCGTCACCGTCTGGCCGCTGCGGTTGGGCGCGTCGAAGCTGATCTCGTCGAGCAGCCGCTCCATCACCGTGGCCAGGCGGCGGGCGCCGATGTTCTCGGTGCGCTCGTTCACGTCGCAGGCGATCTGCGCCAGCCGGCGCACGGCGTCGGGCTGGATCTCGAGCGTCACGCCTTCGGTCGCCAGCAGCGCCTGGTACTGCTTGACCAGGCTGGCGTGGGTGGCGGTGAGGATGGCCTCGAAGTCGTCGACCGACAGCGAAGACAGCTCGACCCGGATCGGAAAGCGCCCCTGCAGCTCGGGGATCAGGTCGCTCGGTTTGGCGAGGTGGAAGGCGCCCGAGGCGATGAACAGGATGTGGTCGGTCTTGACCATGCCGTACTTGGTGTTGACGGTGGTGCCTTCGACCAGCGGCAGGAGGTCACGCTGCACGCCCTGGCGGCTGACCTCGGCCTGGCCGCTGTCGGCGCGCGAGGCGACCTTGTCGATCTCGTCGATGAAGACGATGCCGTTGCCCTCGGTGCTGGCCAGCGCGGCGGAGCGGATGTCCTCGTCGCGCACGAGCTTGCCGGCTTCTTCGTCGACAAGCAGCTTCATCGCCTCGGCGATGCGCAGGATGCGCTTCTTGCGCCGCTCGGGGCCCATCTGCGAGAACAAACCCTTCAATTGCTCGGCCATCTCCTCCATGCCCTGCGGGCCCATGATCTCGAGCGCAGGCTTGGTCTCGGCGATCTCGATCTCGATCTCCTTGTCGGCGAGGCTGCCTTCACGCAGGCGCTTGCGCATGACCTGGCGTGCCGTGCTGTCCGGCGCCGCGGTTTCATTGCCGAAGCCCACGTTGCGCGGCGGCGGGACGAGCACGTCGAGGATGCGGTCTTCGGCCGCGTCTTCGGCCTGGTGGCGGCGCGAGACGGTCTGGCGCTCGCGCTCCTGTTTCATCGCCACCTCCATCAGGTCGCGGATGATCGTGTCGACGTCCTTGCCGACGTAGCCGACTTCGGTGAACTTGGTCGCCTCGACCTTGATGAACGGGGCATCGGCCAGGCGCGCCAGGCGGCGCGCGATCTCGGTCTTGCCCACGCCGGTGGGCCCGATCATCAGGATGTTCTTGGGCGTGATCTCGCCACGCAGCTTCTCGTCGACCTTCTGGCGGCGCCAACGGTTGCGCAGCGCGATCGCGACCGCTCGCTTGGCCGCGTGCTGGCCGACGATGTGCTTGTCCAGCTCGGAGACGATCTCTTGCGGCGTCATCACAGCACCTCGATCGTGTGCTGCTGGTTCGTGTAGATGCACAGGTCGCCCGCGATCTCGAGCGACCTCTTGACGATGTCGGCGGGCGCCATCTCGGTGTGCGCGAGCAGCGCACGCGCCGCCGACTGCGCGTAGGCGCCCCCCGAGCCGATCGCCACGATGCCCAGTTCAGGCTCGAGCACGTCGCCGTTGCCGGTGATGATGAGCGAGGCTTCGTGGTCGGCCACCGCGAGCATCGCCTCGAGCCGTCGCAGCACACGGTCGGTGCGCCAGTCCTTCGTCAGCTCGACCGCGGCGCGCACCAGGTGGCCCTGGTGCTTCTCGAGCTTGGCTTCGAAGCGCTCGAAGAGCGTGAAGGCATCGGCGGTGGCGCCGGCAAAACCAGCCAGCACCTGGTCGCGGTAGAGCTTGCGGATCTTGCGCGCGCTCGCCTTGACGACGATGTTGCCGAGCGTGACCTGACCGTCGCCACCCATCGCCACCAGGGCACCACGGCGCACGCTCAGGATCGTGGTGCCGTGAAAAACCTCGGTGGTCACAGGACTGCCCCGCGCGCTGAGCGCTCCGGGTCGAGCGCTTGGCAGCGGCCCGGCGCGATCATACTTTCCTCACCTGCACCCGGGCGTGCTCGTTGATGCCCATGGCGCAGAAGAAGAGTGCGACCAGGCGGTGTGCGTCGACGAAGTGCACGAGGTGCTTGTCATTGCGCGTCGACAAGACCCAGTTCAGGAGGTCACCCGCGGCGATGAAGTCGACCCGGATCAGACGGGCACAGGACACGCTGACAACCGTGGATTCGCCGAGTTCGCCGTTCAGTCGCTGCAAAGTCGAACTGATGTCGCCGATGAGTTGTCCCGACAGTTCCAGGCGCGTCACCTGGATCGCGGCGTGGTCGTCGGCGATCCCGGTGTCCATGAAGCTGGTCGATACCTCGCTCACCACCGACAGCGGCGGTGTCCGTGTCGACAGCCCCGAGCCGCTGACATGCACCTTGCAGCGCGTGGGCTCCCACGACGGCGGCGACACCTCGTAGGTCACGCAGTAGTCGATCGCGGTCTCGTCGAACTGGTCGACCCGGTTGACCAAGCGCAGCGCGTCCAGCCGCGTGAGCCAGAAGGCCGGGTCGGCGTCGCGCACGCCAGATGGCGCAGCCTCGGACAACACCGTGAACAGGCGCTCGCCGCCCATCCATTGCATGTCCAGCGGCTGGCCCGACCAGACGCGGAACAACCCTGACAAGTGCATCGCCGCTTCGGCGTCGACCCGGTTCAGCCCCGACCAGTCGAAGACCCAGGGCAGCGGCATCTGCAGCGTCTGCGAGCGCAGGCGGGCGACGGCTTCGACGTCGAGCTCGTCCGGGCAGATCCAGCCGACATCGCCGATGACACGCGCCGGCGTCGGTCGATCTTCGGCCGCGGCGTCGGCCACCAGCTTGGGCAGCGAGTACCACTGCGGCGCCGACCAGCCGAACTGCCGTGCGTAGTCGAGCGCCAGGCTCTCGAAGCGCTCGTGCTGGCCGGTGGCGCGGTAGAGGTCGAACAGCGCGAGCCAGGTTTCGGCGTGGAGCGCACGTGGTCCGACCGGCGCGATCAGCTGCTGCAGCGATCGCTCGCACTGGTCGAAATCGGCGTTGGCAAAAGCGATCACGGCTTCGTCCAATTCCGGGTCGTGGACGATCTCGCTCACCTCGACCGCGACCTCGACCGCAGGGGCCTTGCCGGGATCGCCCGACGGCTCTCCGTTGCCGAAGTTGACCGGTGTAAGCGGGCCCAGTCCCCCCGACATCGTCACCGGCGCCGACGCCGGCGCTGCAGTCGAGGGCGCCAACTCGGCCGCGTCGAGGTCGAGCAAGGGCGGCAGCGCCGGCAGCCGCTCGTCGTCGTCCGGGCCCGGGTCGAGCGGCGCCACCGCAGGCCGGTTGAGAGCGCCCGAACGGGTCGAGGGCGAGCCCGCGCGAGCGAGCACGGCGGGTACCGTGGCGGCGTCGAAAAAGGCCGGCGAACGGGTGGTCGCCTTGAGGCTGCCGTCGCCCACCATTTCGCGTTCGATATGGTCGATCTTGGCCTTGACCCCGCTCTCCTGGCGCGCCGTCCCCTCGGAGACACGCGCCTCGGAATCGTCGAGCCGACCCGAGGTACCCAGTGCGGCCAGTTGCTCGGGGGTGAGTCCCTCGCGGCGCACCTTGCGCAGCATGTCGAACTCGCGCTTGCGAACGAAGTCGTTGCGCCGCTTGCGCTCGACCATCGCCTTCAGCTCCGACTTCTCGAGGTCGAGATCGCGACCGTCGTCCTGGCGCGATGTCAGGTCGGTCCAATCGGTGGCCGGGTTGGCGACGAAACGCACGACCTTGCGAAAAAAGCTCTCGTTGTCCTTCGGATCGGTCATCGCGGGATGGCGCGCTGAAGTGGATTGAGCTCAGTCGCCGAACATCTTCTGCTTCAACTCGCGTCGCTGCTGTGCCTCGAGCGACAGCGTCGCCGTCGGGCGCGCCAACAGGCGCGGCAGGCCGATCGGCTCGCCGGTTTCGTCGCAGAAGCCGTACTCGCCGCTGTCGAGCCGCGACAGCGACTGGCTGATCTTCTTCAGCAGCTTGCGCTCGCGGTCGCGTGTGCGCAGCTCGAGCGCGTGTTCTTCCTCGATCGTCGCGCGGTCGGCGGGGTCGGGCACGATCGAGGTGTCCTCGCGCAGATGTTCGGTCGTCTCGCCCGCGTTGGACAGCAGGTCGTCCTTCTGCACCTGCAGGCGCGCGCGGAAGAAATCGATCTGCTTGTCGTTCATGTACTCGCTTTCGGGCATGGCGAGCAGTTCGGCTTCGTTCAGGTCGCGCCCGGGCTTTGACTTCCAGGCGTTGACGAGTTTGGGGTCCGCCTTGGCGGCGTTCTTGACGAGATCCATGGGTTCCTGATTGGGGCGCACCGGCGCCTTGCCGGGCCCGAACCGGTCGGCGAACCGGTTCGGCAGCGGGGCTGGCGGCGTATAGACGGGAGCGGCGAAAGTCGACACGGCCTTGGCCGCTTTCACGACAGGGGGCTTGGCAGGCGGCATTGTTTTTTGGACGGGTGCCTTGGACACCGGCGTGGGCTTGGGTTGGGAGGCAGGGGCCGACTGGGCCGCCTTCGTGGTCTTGACGGCCGGCGAGGACTTCGCCGCTGGCGAGGGTTTTTGGGCCGGGGCGGGGTTCGATGCCGCCGCGGACTTGGGCTTGGCGCTGGTCTTGGGGGCAGGAGGCGCGGGCTTCTTCGCGGCGGCGGCTTTGAGGACCACCTTGGCGACAGGCTTGGCTGGAGGCTTGCTCACGGGATAACTCCTGACCAAAAAGCGCGTTGCACGAGCACTGAAACCGCTGTGGGCGACGGGGCGACCCACGGGCGGGTGGTCTTCAAGGCGCGCGGATTGTAGCCACGTGGGCCGCGATCTCCGGCCACCTGGCCGCCCCGCGGGCAGCCGGGTGCGTCAAGCTTCACGCCAAGGGTCAGACGAGGCACTGCTCCAGCCCCTGCAACAGCACGTCCTTGGGCAGGTCGATGCCGATGAAGACCATCTTGCTCTGCTTCTTCTCGCCCGGCGCCCATTTCGGCCCGAGATCGCTGCCCATGAGCTGGTGCACACCCTGGAAGATGACCTTGCGCTCGCTGCCCTTCATGTTCAGGACGCCCTTGTAGCGCAGCATCTTGGGCCCGTAGACCTGCACGATGGCGCCCAGAAAGTCCTCCAGCTTGGCCGGGTTGAAGGCCTTGTCAGCGCGGAAGACGAAGGATTTCACGTCGTCGTCGTGCACGTGGTGGTGCGGGTGGTCGCAGTGCTCGTCGTGTTCGTGCCCCTGCGCATGGTCGTGGTCGTGGTCGTGCGCATGGCCGTGGCCGTCGCCGCTCAGGAACTCGGGGTCGATGTCGAGCTTGGCGTTGAGGTTGAAGCCGTGCAAGTCGAAGACCTCGTCGATCGCGACCTCGCCGAAGTGCACCGCCCGTTGTGGCGCCCGCGGGTTCATGTGCTTCAAGCGGTGGATCAGGGACTCGACCTCGGGCGCCGCGACGAGGTCGGTCTTGCTCAGGAAGATGCGATCGGCAAAGCCGACCTGGCGCCGCGCTTCCTGGCGCGTGTCGAGCTGGCCCTCGGCGTGTTTGGCGTCTACCAGGGTCACGACCGAGTCGAGCAGGTAGCTCGCGGCGACCTCGTCGTCCATGAAGAAGGTCTGCGCCACCGGGCCGGGGTCGGCCAGGCCTGTGGTTTCGATCACCACGCGGTCGAAGTCGAGCTCGCCCTTGCGTCTTTTCTCGGCCAGGTCGGCCAGCGTGGTGCGTAGGTCCTCGCGGATCGTGCAACAGACGCAGCCGTTGTTCATCTGGATGATCTGCTCCTGGGTGTCGTTGACCAGGATGTCGTTGTCGATGTTCTCCTCACCGAACTCGTTTTCGATGATCGCGATCTTCTGGCCGTGCGCTTCGGTCAGCACGCGCTTGAGCAGCGTCGTCTTGCCGGAGCCGAGGAATCCGGTGAGGATGGTGGCGGGGATGAGGGACATGGGTGGGTACCGATCAGATCCAACACGGATAGTTGGGGGCGGAAGACTGTGGTTCAAGGGGAGGCCGGCGTCAAGCGCGCCGGCAGCCGTGGGGGCGTGGAGTATTCTCCCAACAACGCCACTTCCGACACCGCTGTGTCAGAACCCCAGCCTAGCCGGTCCGAGCGGGTGCAAGCCGCACGCAGCGCGGACCTCAAACCCGCCGACAAGAGGACCCTTTTCGAGCGCGTGGTCGAGTTCATCACGCCGGGCCCCGACTCGAAGGACGAGTTGATCGAAACGCTGGCTGACGCCGAACAGCGCGAGCTGATCGCGCCGGAGTCCCGCGCGATGCTCGAAGGCGTGATCCGGATGGCCGACATGACGGCCGGCGACGTGATGGTCGCCGCCCCGCGCATGGACCTGCTCGATATCAATTCGGCCTACGACGAGCTGCTCGAGGTCGTGATCGACACCGGACACTCTCGGTTCCCGGTCTTCGACGGCGAGCGCGACAACATCATCGGCATCCTGATGGCGAAGGACCTGCTCAAGCTGCAGCGCGCGCCCGAGCTCAACCTGCGCACGCTGCTGCGCCCGGCGGTGTTCGTGCCCGAGTCGAAGTGGCTGAACGAACTGCTGCGCGACTTCCGCTCCAACCGCAACCACCTCGCGATCGTGATCGACGAGTTCGGCAACACGGCCGGGTTGCTGACGATCGAGGACGTGCTTGAGGAGATCGTGGGCGAGATCGAGGACGAGTTCGACGACGTCGACGGCGAAAGCGGCATCTACACCCTGGCCGATGGCAGCCACCGTGTCGCCGGCGACGCGCTCATCAAGGCGGTGAACGAAGCCTTCGCGACCGAGCTCGCCGAGGCCGAGTTCGACACCATCGGCGGCCTCGTCGCGCACCAGCTCGGCCGTGTGCCGCGCCGGGGCGAGGCGGTCGACGCCGGCGGGTTGCGCTTCACCGTGATGTTGACGCGGGGCGGCGCGGTGCGCTGGTTCCGCGTCGCGCGGGTGCGCGCCGGCGAGACCCCGGACTGAACTTGCGCCCGATGCGCAGGCCGCTCGCGCCTCAGGCGGCGCTCGCCGCTGCCCTGGGTGCCTTGCAGTCGCTGGCCTGCGTCCACACCGCACTCTGGTGGCTGCCGATGGCGTGCGCCGCGCTGCTCGTGCTGCGGCTCAACGGGGTGCCGGTGCGCGCTGCGGCGCTGTTGGGCTGGGCCTACGGCACAGGCTGGCTCGTGGCCGGGGTCTGGTGGCTCTACATCAGCCTGCACCGCTACGGCGGGCTGCCGGCGTGGATGACGGTGCTTGCGGTGCTGCTGCTGGTGGCCGCACTGTCGCTCTACCTGTCCGCCGCCTGCGCCGCCTATGCACGCTGGCGGCGCGGCAGTCTGGTCGCCGACAGCCTGCTCTTTTCAGCCGTCTGGCTGCTGGCGGAACTGGCGCGCGGGGTGCTGTTCACGGGCTTCCCCTGGGTCGCCAGCGGTTACTCGCAGGTCGACGCACCGCTCGCGTCGCTCGCGCCCTGGCTCGGTGTCTACGGCATCGGCGCGGTCATGGCGCTGGTGGCGGCCGGCTTCGGCAACCTCGGCCAGCTGATGCCGGGGCGTCGCTGGCGCACCGGGGCCGGGCTGGTGGCGGCGGTGGCGCTGGTCGGCGTGGGGGGTCCGATCAACTTCACCGAGCCGGCCGGGCGCATGCGCGTGACGCTGGTGCAGACTGGCGTGCCGCAGGATGAGAAGTTCGCGGCCGAGCGCCTGCCGGCGACGCTGTCCTGGCTCGCGGCCACGCTGCAGGCCGCGCGCGGCGAACTCGTGCTGGCGCCGGAAACCGCGATCCCGCTCCTGCCCGAGCAGCTGGCGCAGTTCGACCCCGGCTGGTGGGACACGCTGCGCCAGTCCTTCGCACAACCCGGGCGCCACCTGCTGCTCGGACTGCCGCTGGGCGACTACACCCGGGGCTACACGAACTCGGTCGCCGGCTTGTCTGCGCAGGCGGCTGCCACGGGCGGACCGGGCGGCTTCTACCGCTACGACAAACACCATCTGGTGCCCTTTGGAGAACTGATCCCGCCCGGCTTTCGCTGGTTCACCGAGCTGATGAACATCCCGCTCGGCGACTTCGCGCGCGGCCCAGTCGATGCGCCGTCTTTCGTCGTCGGCGCGCAGCGCGTGGCGCCCAACATCTGCTACGAGGATCTCTTCGGCGAGGACCTGGCGGTTCGCTTCGTCGATTCGGCGCGGGCGCCGACGGTGCTCGCCAACGTCAGCAACATCGGCTGGTTCGGCGACACCATCGCCTTGCCGCAGCACCTGAACATCACGCGCCTGCGCACGCTGGAACTGCAGCGCCCGATGCTGCGGGCGACCAACACGGGGGTCACCGCGATCGTCGACGCGAACGCACGTGTCGTGCAGCAGCTGGCGCCCTTCACCCGCGGTGTGCTCGACGGCAGCGTCGAAGGCCGCAGCGGCACGACACCCTTCGCCTGGTGGGCCGGGCGCTTCGGCCTCTGGCCCCCGCTTCTGCTGGCGTTGTCGGTCGTGGGGGCGGCTGCGCGCCGGCGTTCACCCCGGGTGCGCCCGTAAACTCCCCCGCTTGACTCTTCTCCTGCGCCCGCGGCCATGCTGAGCTTCCAGCAGATCATCCTGAACCTGCAGTCCTACTGGGCCGAGCAGGGCTGCGCGCTGCTGCAGCCCTACGACATGGAGGTCGGCGCCGGCACCAGCCATACCGCGACCTTCCTTCGCGCCCTTGGCCCCGAGCCCTGGAAGGCCGCGTACGTGCAGCCCAGCCGTCGCCCGAAGGACGGCCGCTACGGCAACAACCCGAACCGGCTCCAGCACTATTACCAGTACCAGGTCGTGCTCAAGCCGGCGCCGTCCGACATCCTGGAGCTCTACCTCGGCTCGCTGCGTGCGCTGGGATTCGACCTGACGCAGAACGACGTGCGTTTTGTCGAAGACGACTGGGAGAACCCCACGCTCGGCTGCTGGGGCCTGGGTTGGGAGGTCTGGCTCAACGGCATGGAGGTGACGCAGTTCACCTACTTCCAGCAGGTCGGCGGCATCGACTGCAAGCCGATCACGGGCGAGATCACCTACGGCTTGGAGCGCCTGGCGATGTACCTGCAGGGCGTCGACAACGTCTACGACCTGGTGTGGACAGAGGGTTTGAAGTACGGCGACGTCTACCACCAGAACGAGGTCGAGCAGAGCACCTACAACTTCGAGCACAGCGACGTGGAGTTCCTGCTCCACGCCTTCGGCGCGCACGAGAAGCAGAGCAAGTATCTGATGGCACAGCAGCTCGCGCTGCCCGCCTACGAACAACTGCTCAAGGCCGGCCACAGCTTCAACCTGCTCGACGCCCGCGGCGCCATCAGCGTGACCGAGCGTGCCGCCTACATCGGCCGCATCCGCAACCTGGCGCGTGCGGTGGCGCAGAGTTACCTCGACAGCCGCGCCCGCCTGGGATTCCCGATGGCGCCCAGGGCCTGGGCCGACGAGGTGGTCGCGCTGATGGCAAGAAGGGCCGCTTGAGATGAGCGAGACCAAGAGCCTGCTCGTCGAGCTGTTTGTCGAGGAGTTGCCGCCCAGGGCCTTGAAGCAGCTCGGCGAGGCCTTCGGGCAGGCGCTGCTCGCGGGCCTGCGCACGCAGGGTCTGGCGGGCGAACACTCGGCGCTGAACGTCTTTGCATCGCCGCGCCGGCTGGGTGCGCACGTGAGCGCGGTGCTGCCCAACGCCGCCGACCGGCCTGTCTCGCACAAGCTGATGCCGGCGGGCGTGGCGCTCGACGCCGCCGGCGCGCCCACGCCGGCGCTGCTGAAGAAGCTGGCCTCGCTCGGCGCCGACGCGGGTGCCGTTCCGGGTTTGATACGCCGGGTCGACGGCAAGGCCGAGGCCCTGTTCCTCGACAGCGTGCAGCCGGGCGCGACGCTCTCCGCGGGCCTGCAGCGTGCGCTCGACGACGCGCTCGCGAAGCTGCCTATCCCGAAAGTCATGCAGTACCAGCTGGCGGACGGCTGGGCCAGCGTGCACTTCGTGCGACCGGCGCACGGCCTGGTGGCGCTGCACGGCGCCGACCTGGTGACGGTGCAGGCGCTCGGGCTGCACAGCGGGCGCCAGACACACGGCCACCGCTTCGAAGCCGCGATGGAGCCGGTGGCGCTCCAGCATGCCGACCACTACGAGCGCCAGCTGGAGGAGCAGGGCGCGGTGATCGCCAGCTTCAGCGCGCGGCGCAGCGAATTGCTGCGCCAGTTGCACGCGGCGGCGGCGTCCCAAGGCCTGACGCCGGTCGACGACAACGGCTTGCTCGATGAGGTGACTGCGCTCGTCGAACGCCCGAATGTGCTGCTGTGCAGCTTCGAGAGCGACTTCCTCACCGTCCCGCCCGAGTGCCTGATCCTGACGATGAAGGCGAACCAGAAGTACTTCCCGCTGCTGGACGCAGCAGGACGTCTGACGAACCAGTTCCTCGTCGTCAGCAACATCCGCCCCCCGGACCCCGGTCGCGTGATCGAGGGCAACGAACGTGTCGTGCGCCCGCGCCTGGCCGACGCCAAGTTCTTCTTCGACCAGGACCGCAAGCGCGCGCTGGCCTCGCGGGTGCCCGGGCTCGACCGGGTCGTCTACCACGGCAAGCTCGGCACCCAGGGCGAGCGGGTCCTGCGGGTGCGCCAGATCGCGCGTGCGATCGGCCAGCAGCTGGGCGGCGCGCCGCTGGCGGCGCTGGCCGACGAAGCCGCCACGCTCGCCAAGGCCGACCTGCTGACCGACATGGTGGGAGAGTTCCCCGAACTGCAAGGCACCATGGGCGCTTACTACGCGCGCCACGATGGCCTGCGCGAAGCCGTCGCCGACGCGATCGAAGACCACTACAAGCCGCGCTTTGCCGGCGACACCCTGCCGCGCGGCGAGGTCGGCATCGTGGTCGCGCTCGCCGACAAGCTCGAGACGCTGGCCGGGCTGTTCGGCATCGGCCAGCTGCCCACCGGCGACAAGGATCCTTTTGGGCTGCGCCGGCATGCGTTGGGGGTGATCCGGATGCTGGTCGAGCGGGCGCTGCCGCTGTCGTTGCCGCAGCTCGTGGGGGACGCGTTCAAGGCCTTCCCCGCGGGCCACGGCGCAGCCCAGGCCGAAGTCGCCGCCTTTCTCGACGACCGGCTCGTGGGCTATCTGCGCGAGCAAGGCTACAGCGCGCACGAGGTCGACGCGGTCGTGGCGTTGCGCCCCGAGGTCTGGGCCGGCCTGCCGCAACGCCTGGCCGCCGTGCGGGCCTTCGCCGCACTGCCCGAAGCGCCCGCGTTGGCAGCGGCGAACAAACGTGTCGGGAATATCCTGAAGAAGTCAGGCGGCGCGCCGCAGGCTGAAGTGGCGCCGGCACTGCTCGTCGACGCGGCCGAGAAGGCGCTGTTCGCCGCGCTGAGCGACACCGCCCCGAAAGCCGATGCCGCATTTGCTGCGGGCGACCTCAGCGCTTCGCTGCAGGCGCTCGCGGCGCTGAAGGCGCCGGTCGACCATTTCTTCGACGCGGTCATGGTCAATGCCGACGACGCTGCGCTGCGCACCAACCGGCTCGCGTTGCTGGGCGCTCTGCACGCGGCGATGAACCGCGTCGCCGACCTGTCGCGCCTGGCCGCCTGAGAGGCCGCATCATGCCCGGCACGAATCTCAAGCTCGTCATCCTCGGCCGCGACGGCATCCTCAACGAGTACCGCGACGACCACGTGAAGTCGCCCGAGGAGTGGGTGCCGATCAAGGGTGCGCTCGAGGCCGTGGCGCGCCTGAACCATGCCGGCTGGCACGCGGTGGTGGCAACCAACCAGGCTGGCATCGGGCGCGGCATGATCGACATGGCGAGCGTGAACGCGATCCACGCCCACATGATCAAGCTCGCACAGGTGCAGGGCGGCCGCATCGACGCCGTCTTCTTCTGCCCGCACACGCCTGAAGACGGCTGCGAGTGCCGCAAGCCGCTGCCGGGCATGATGCGCGACATCGGCGTGCGTTACGGGGTCGAACTGGCGCCGGTACCGATGGTGGCCGACACGCTGCGCGACCTGCAGGCGGCGCAGGCGGCGGGCTGCCAGCCGCACCTGGTGCTGAGCGGGCGCGCGGCCCACGTCGACGAGGCGCAACTGCAGCAGATGCTCGCCGCCGTGCCGCGGACGCAGGTACACACGAGCCTGGCGGCCTTTGCCGAGCACCTGCTGCGGCGCGACCACGTCGCCGACTCCGAGTCCGGCGCCTTCGATTGAGCTGCATGGAACGTGCCGTCTGGGGCTTGCGCTCGCTGGTGTTCGTACTCTTCCTCGCGATCACGGTCGTGCCGTGGGCGCTCGCCGTGCTGGTGTTGTCGATCTTCAGCCAGGGCCCGCGGGTCTATTGGGCCTGTGTCGGGTGGCTGCGGGTGGCGATCTGGGGCGCGCGCGTGATCTGCGGCATCCGCCATCGCGTCGAAGGCATGCAACACCTGCCCACGGCGGCCGACGCCAAGTCGGCGGTGCTGCTCGCGTGCAAGCACCAGTCGACCTGGGAAACCTTTGCCTACCCGACGCTGATGCCGCACCCGCTGGCCTACGTCTTCAAGCGCGAGTTGCTCTACATCCCGTTTTTCGGCTGGGCGATGTCGCGCATGGACATGATCCACATCGATCGCTCCAAGCGCGCCGAGGCCTGGAAGAAGGTCGCCGCGCAGGGACGCCGCCTGGCGGCCGAGGGCGTGTGGGTGATCATGTTTCCCGAGGGCACCCGCATCGAGCGCGGCCAGAAAGGCACCTACAAGACCGGCGCCTCGCGTCTGGCCATCGACGCTGCGGTGCCGATCGTGCCGATTGCGGCGACGTCGGCGCGCTGCTGGCCGCGCAAGAGCTTCCTGCTGCGACCGGGTCTGGTCGAGATCTCGATCGGCCGGCCGATCCCGAGCGCCGGGCGCGATCCCGAGGAACTGATGCGCGAAGTCGAGAACTGGGTCGAGGCCGAAATGCGGCGCCTGGATCCCGAGGCCTATGCCCCGCGTGCCTGAGCAGTTGTCGCTGTTCGGCGATCCGGCGTCGGTGTCGCGTGCGCAGCCGCCCGCTGCCGAGAAGCCCGCGTCGCAGCCCGCACCGCCGATGCTTGCACCCGCCACCTTCCAGCACCCGCGTGCGCAGCGCGAGGCGCAGCTGGGCGGCCACCGCGTGGGCTACGAATTCCGCCGCTCGCGCCGGCGCAGCATCGGCTTTGTCATCAGCGACGAGGGCCTGAGCGTGAGTGCACCGCGCTGGGTCGGCACGGCCGAGGTCGAGAGCGCGCTGCGCGAGAAAGCCGGCTGGATCCTGCGCAAGCTGCAGGATCAGCAGGAACGTGCGCGCCGGCTCGACCAGTCGCGCGTCGAGTGGCGCGACGGCACCGCGATCCCGTTCCTGGGCGAGACCGTGATCGTCGTGCTCGACCCGCGAACCACCGGTGCGGTGCTGCACCCGGCACCGGACGTCCTGCCCGGCGTGGCGCGACTTACGCTGCACGTCGGCCTGCCGCACGGCGCCGCGGCCGAACAACTGCGCGAGGCGGTGCAGAGCTGGCTCCAGCGCCAGGCGCGGCGGATCTTCGACGAGCGCTGCGCGGTGTTCGCCGAGCGTCTGGGCGTGCGCGTGCGACGCATCTCGCTCAGTTCGGCGGCCACACGCTGGGGCAGTGCCAGTGCCGACGGCTCGATCCGGCTGAACTGGCGACTCGTGCACTTTGCCCTGCCGGTCATCGACTACGTCGTCGCGCACGAACTGGCGCACCTGCGCGAAATGAACCACAGCGAGGCTTTCTGGGGCGTCGTGCGCTCGGTGCTGCCCGAGTTCGAGACCGCGCGCAGCACGCTGCGCAGCGAAGTGCTGCCGGTCTTCGAATAGCGGCGCGCTCAGGCGGGCACGAAACGCCGCACGCCGTCGCTGCCGGTCTGGCCCCTCAACAAACCCCTCGCCTGCAGCGTGTGCAGGTGGGCGACCGACTCGCCCATCGCGAACGTCGTCTGGTGCAGGTCGAGCTGGCGCTTGAACAGCACGCCCAGCAGGTCGGCGGCGCTCCGCGGGCCCTGCGCACAGGCCGCCAGCACGTCGGCAAAGCGGTCGTCGTGGTGCGCCGTGAGCTGGGCGATGCGCTGGTGCAGCCCGGTGAAGGGCTTGCCGTGCGACGGCAGCACGAGCGTGCCGGCGGGCAGGCGGCGCATCGCGGCGATCGAGTCCAGGTAGAGCTGCAACGGGTTGGCCTCGGGTTCGAGGTCGATCACGCTCACGTTGGTCGAGATGCGCGGCAGCACCATGTCGCCCGAAATCAGCACACCGAGCTCGGCGCAGTGGAGCGCGATGTGCTCCGGCGCGTGGCCGTAGCCGACGACGCAGCGCCAGTCGTGCCCGCCGATGGGCACGGCCATCCCGTCCATCAAGCGTCGGTAAGCCACCGGCACCTGCGGCACCATGCTCGCGTAGTAGCTGCTGCGCGCGCGCACCTTGGCCAGCGCTTCGGGGTCGTCGAGGCCGTGGTAAGCGAAAAACGCGGCCGAGGCGTCGCCGCCGAAGCCGGTGGTGGTCATGCTGGCCAGGCGCGCGGCGCCCCAGTCGGTGGCGCTGATCCAGAGACGGCAGCGCCAGTGCTGCGTGAGCCAGTGTGCGAGGCCGATGTGGTCGGGGTGCATGTGCGTGACGATCACCCGCAAGACCGGCAGACCGCCGAGTTCGTTCACGAAGACCTGTTCCCAGGCGGCGCGGGTGGTCTCGTTGGCGATGCCGCAGTCGACGATCGTCCAGCCTGCGACCCCTTCCTGAATGTCGCGCAGCAGCCACAGGTTGATGTGGTCGAGCGCGAAGGGCAGCGCCATGCGCAGCCAGCGAACGCCTGGCGCCACCTCGACCGCGCGACCGCTGGCCGGCAGCGTGTCGCCGAGCACGTAGTGGAGTTCGTTTTCCTGCGCGTTGCCCATGAGCTTATATTTACGTTTACGTCAACGTCAAT
>DATDER010000020.1:0-4802 GCA_036523095.1 Rubrivivax sp. | reverse complement strand
GGGCGCGGCCCACCCGGTGGAGCGCTGGCGCCAGCAGATCCGCGATGCGATCCTGGTCCGCGTGCACGACGCCGGCGTGGCGGGGGTGCTGGCGGCACTTGCGGTCGGCGACCAGGCGGCGATCGAACGCGACGAGTGGGCGCTCTACCGCAACACCGGGGTGGCGCATCTGATGAGCATCAGCGGCCTGCACCTGACCATGTTCGCCTGGCTCGCCGGGCTGGGCGTGGGGCTGGCGTGGCGCCAGAGTACGCGGCTCATGCTCGCCGTGCCGGCGCCGACCGCGGCGCGCTGGGGCGGGTTGCTGTGTGCCGTGGCGTACGCGCTGCTCGCTGGCTGGGGCGTGCCGGCGCAACGCACGGTGTTCATGATCGGCGCGGTGGTGCTGCTGCGCACGCTCGGCCTGCGCTGGCCGACGCCGCTGGTGCTGCTGGTGGCCGCGCTCGTGGTGTCGTTGCTGGACCCGTGGGCGCTGTTGCAACCCGGCTTCTGGCTCTCGTTCGCCGCGGTCGGGTTGTTGATCGTGTCGGAACCGGTCTCGCGCGCGGCCGGGACCGCAGCGCAAACGCTTCCCGCCAGGCTCCGTGCGGTGGGAGCCCAGGGTCTGCGCACGCAGGCGGTGGCCACGCTGGGCCTGGCGCCGCTCTCGATGCTCTTCTTCCAGCAGGTGTCGGTCGTGGGCTTCGTCGCCAACGTGGCTGCGATCCCGCTCGTCACGCTGCTCGTCACGCCGCTGGCGCTGTTGGGCGTGCTGGCGCCGCCGCTGTGGTCTTTGGCGGGGGCGCTGGTGCAGGGCCTGAACGCGGTGCTCGGCTTTCTGGCGGCGTTGCCGGGGGCCGTCTGGTCGGCCGCCGCGGCGCCGGCCTGGGCTGTGGCGAGTGGGTTGCTGGGCGGTGCGCTGCTGCTGTTGCCGCTGCCGTGGCGCCTGCGGCTCCTCGGCTTGCCAATGCTGCTGCCGTTGCTGGCGCCCGCACCGGAGCGCCCGTCCGAGGGCAGCTTCGAGTTCGTCGCGGTCGACGTCGGCCAGGGCACGGCGGCGCTGGTGCGCACGGCAAGACATCTGCTGGTCTACGACACCGGCCCGCAGACAGCACCCGAAGCCGACGCCGGCGAGCGCGTGTTGGTTCCGCTGCTGCGTGCGCGCGGGGAAAAAGCGATCGACCTGCTGTTGCTGAGCCACCGCGACAGCGACCATGTCGGCGGTGCGGCGTCGTTGCTCGCGGCCGTTTCGGTGCGTGCAAGCTCGAGTTCGCTCGCAGACACCCATCCGCTGCAGGCCCGGCTGCCTGCGCACCGGCGCTGCGACGCCGGCCAGCGTTGGGCCTGGGACGGCGTGCAGTTCGAGGTCTTGCATCCCTTGACGTCCGATCACGCCCGGCCGCAGAAGCCAAATGCGCTGAGCTGCGTGCTGCTGGTGAGTGCAGCCAACGGGCAGCGCGCGCTCCTCGCGGGCGACATAGAAGCCGATCAGGAGACGGCGCTGGTCGCGCGCGCGGGCGGCGCATTGCGCGCCGACATGCTGCTGGTGCCGCACCACGGCAGCCGGACGTCGTCGACCGCGGCCTTCATCGACGCGGTGGCGCCGCGCTGGGCGGTGGTGCAGGCCGGCTACCGCAGCCGTTTCGGCCACCCGGCGCCCGACGTGGTGGCGCGCTACACCGCGCGCGGTGCCGAAGTGCTTCGAAGTGACCGCTGTGGCGCCTGGGTCTGGCGCCCGGGCGCGAGCGGCGGCAGGTGCCAACGCCGGGTGGCGCCACGATACTGGCATCATCCGGGCATGGTGACGAGCGTTCCATCGGAATAATGGCCCGGAGCTTGCAAGTCAGCCACGCCCGCCGCATCCCAGGAGCCTGACTTGTCCATCCACGTCGCGTTGAACCATGTCACGCACTACCGTTACGACCGGCGCGTCGCACTCGGGCCCCAGATCGTGCGTCTGCGCCCGGCGCCGCACTGCCGCACCCCGATCCTGAGTTATTCGCTGCGGGTCGAACCCGCGGGCCACTTCATCAACTGGCAGCAGGACCCCTTCGCCAACTACCTGGCGCGCCTGGTCTTCCCGGAGCCGACGACCGAGTTCAAGGTCACTGTCGACCTGGTGGCCGAGATGTCGGTCTACAACCCCTTCGACTTCTTCCTCGAACCCGAGGCCCAGCACTACCCGCTGCGTTACGCCCCCGAACTCGCGGTCGAGCTTGCGCCGTACCTGCTGTGTGGCCCGCTGACGCCGCGTTTCAAGGCCTTCGTCGAGAGCGTGCCGCGCACCGAAACGCCGACGATCGACTTCCTGGTCGGGCTGAACCAGCGCCTGCAGAAGGACATTTCGTACCTGATCCGCATGGAGCCGGGTGTGCAGACGCCCGAATTGACGCTTACCAACGCCTCGGGCTCTTGCCGCGACACCGGCTGGCTGCTGGTGCAGACGCTGCGCCACCTCGGCCTCGCGGCGCGTTTCGTCTCGGGTTACCTGATCCAGCTCAAGGCCGACCAGAAATCGCTCGACGGTCCCTCGGGCACCGAAGTCGACTTCACCGACCTTCACGCCTGGTGCGAGGTCTACCTGCCCGGCGCCGGCTGGGTCGGCCTCGACCCGACCTCGGGCCTGATGGCGGGCGAGGGCCACATCCCGGTCGCCTGTACGCCCGAGCCTTCGAGCGCGGCGCCGGTGAGCGGCGCGGTCGACGCAAGCGGGGTCGAGTTCTCGCACGAGATGAAGGTGACGCGGATCCACGAGTCGCCGCGGGTCACCAAGCCCTACACCGAAGAGCAATGGCAGTCGATCGTCGACCTCGGCCACGCGGTCGACCGCCAGCTCGCGGAGCAGGACGTGCGCCTGACGATGGGCGGCGAGCCCACCTTCGTCTCGGTCGACGACCGCGACGGGGCGGAGTGGAACACCGACGCGCTTGGCCCCACCAAACGCGGTTTTGCGACCGAACTCGTGCACCGGCTGCTCGCCAAGTACGGGCAGGGCGGCTTCCTGCACTTCGGCCAAGGCAAGTGGTACCCGGGCGAGCAGTTGCCGCGCTGGTCGCTGCAGATCTGCTGGCGCGCCGACGGCCAGCCCTGCTGGGACGACCCGGCGCGCTTTGCCGACGAGCGCGAGCCGCTGCGTTACAGCAGTGCCGACGCCGAGGCCTTCATCACGGCGCTGACGCGCCGGCTCGGGCTCGACCCGAAGTTCGTCCTACCCGGCTTTGAGGACACCTGGCACTACCTTCGGCGCGAGCGCCAGCTGCCGCTCAACGTCGACCCCTTCGATGCGCGCCTCGACGACGAACTCGAGCGTGCGCGTCTGCGCCGAGTCTTCGAGCAGGGTCTGTCGACGCCGGTGGGTTACATGCTGCCGTTGCGTCGCGAGTGGTTCAGTGGCAGCCCGGCCCCGGCCTGGTTCAGCAGCCCGTGGTTCCTGCGCGAAAACCGCCTCTACCTGGTGCCGGGTGATTCGCCGATGGGCTACCGCCTGCCGCTCGATGCTTTGCCGTGGGCGGCCAAGGACGACCGTCCCTGGGCACTGCCGCAGGACCCCTTTGCGCCCCGGGCGCCGCTGCCCAGCGCCGCCGAACTGCGTGCCAAGGTGGGCGGCCCGGCGGGAGCGAACGGGAGCCCCGCGTCCACCACGCATCACCTCACGACGCCGAACCCGGGCGACCACGAGGCGGCGCCGAAGCGCCACGAGTCGGCGAAGCTGGTCACGCGCACCGCGTTGTGTGTCGAGGTGCGCGACCCGCAGCGCGGCAACGGCCCCAAGGCCGAAGCCGAGCACGGTGGCAAGAGCGGGCAGCTGTACATCTTCATGCCCCCGTTGAACCACCTCGAGGACTACCTCGAACTGGTCGCGGCGATCGAAGTGACTGCGGCCGAACGCGGCGTCAAGGTGGTGCTCGAAGGCTACCCGCCGCCGCGCGATCCGCGCCTGAAACAGCTCGCGGTGACACCCGACCCGGGCGTGATCGAAGTCAACATCCACCCCGCGCACAACTGGGACCAGTTGGTCGACCACACTGAGTTCCTCTACGACGCGGCGCACCGCACACGCCTGTCGACCGAGAAGTTCATGCTCGACGGACGCCACACCGGCACCGGCGGCGGCAACCACTTCGTGCTCGGCGGCGCCACGCCGCCCGACAGCCCCTTCCTGCGCCGGCCCGACGTACTCGCGAGCCTGCTGACCTACTGGCACAACCACCCGGCGCTGAGCTACCTGTTCTCGGGCCTGTTCATCGGCCCGACGAGCCAGGCGCCGCGCATCGACGAAGCGCGCAACGACCAGGTCTACGAACTCGAGATCGCGCTCCAGGAACTCGAGCGCCGCCTCAAGGAGGTGAGTGCGGCGGGGGAGAAGGCCGCGGTGCCACCGTGGCTCGTCGACCGCATCTTCCGCAACCTGCTCATCGACGTGACCGGCAACACCCACCGCGCCGAGTTCTGCATCGACAAGCTGTATTCGCCGGACGGCCCGACCGGGCGCCTCGGGTTGCTCGAGCTGCGGGCCTTCGAGATGCCGCCGCACGCGCGCATGAGCCTGGCGCAGCAACTGCTGCTGCGCTCGTTGCTGGCCTGGTTCTGGCGCGAGCCCTACACCGGCCGCGGCGACACGCGGCTGACCCGCTGGGGCACCGCGCTGCACGACCGCTTCATGCTGCCGACCTTCCTCCAGGCCGACTTCGACGATGTCATGGCGGAGCTCAACCAGGCTGGTTTTGCTTTCGACCGCGCATGGTTCGCGCCGCACTTCGAGTTCCGTTTCCCGCTCGTGGGCGAGACCGAGGTCATGGGCGTCGGCCTGACGCTGCGCACCG
>DATDER010000019.1:0-2965 GCA_036523095.1 Rubrivivax sp. | reverse complement strand
TGCCCTCGACGCAGCTCACGCTGTCGCCGCCGATCCAGATGTCGTCACCGTCCTGCGTCACATGGACCCGCCCGGCGCGGCCGAGGGCTGCGCCCTGTGAAGCGACGTAGCTCGGCGCAGCGACGCCGGCACCGATCAGCCACTGCGCCAAGGCGGCGTTCAAACTGCCAGTGACCGGGTCCTCGGCCAGGCCGCCGCCTGGAGCCGGGAAGAAGGCCCGCACCTCGAAGGCTGGGGCGTCGACCGTGCCGGCGCCGTGCGCGCCCACCACGCCGATTTCAAGCTCGCTCTCGCTGCCCAGCTGCGGACGCGCGGCGAGCACCGCCGCGGCCGAGGCCAGCCTCACGGCCTTCCAGCCGGGACCGTTGTCGCAGTGCTGGTGGTCGACGATCGCCGCGCGCGGCAGCTGCAGGAAACGCGCGATGCGCTCGACCATCGGCTCGTCGAGCGGCCCGCTGCGCCGGCGTGGCGGTGCGGCAAAGGCCAGCCGTGTGCCGTCGCGGCGGATCCGCACCAGGCCAACGCCGCATTGCTGCACGACCTCGCCGGTGCGCTGCGGCCGGCCGCCGGCGGCCAGCCAGGCGTGGCAACTGCCCAGGGTCGGATGGCCGGCGAACGGCAGTTCGACTGTCGGCGTGAAGATGCGTACGCGGTAGTCGGCGCCCGGCTCGGTGGGCGCGAGGAGGAAGGTCGTTTCCGACAGGTTGGTCCAGCGCGCGAACGCGGCCATGCGCTCGTCGCTCAGGCCGTCGGCTGCGTGAACGACGGCCAGCGGGTTGCCGAGCAAGGCGCGATCGGTGAAGACGTCGAGCTGGGTGAAGCGTCGCTCGGCACTCACAGCTTCGACTCCGCCCGCCGCAGGACTGCCGCCAGCGCCGCCACGCCGGCCTCGATCCGGTCGGCCGCCACGGTCACGAAGCTCAGGCGCAGGGTGTTGCGCCGCGGTGCGTCGGCAAAGAAGGGCTCGCCGGGAACGAAGGCCATGCCGGCCTCGACCGCCTGCGGCAGCAGCGCCATCGCGTCCAGGCCGGCCGGCAGCTCGAGCCAGAAGAACATCCCGCCGACCGGCCGCTGCCACTGCGCCAGGCCGCTCAGGTGACGCTCCAACGCCGCTTCCATCGCGTCGCGCTGGGCCTTGTAGCGGGCGCGGATGGTCGGCACATGGCGCTCGAGCAGGCCGTCGCGAACGACCTCGTAGACCACACGCTGGTTGAAGATCGACGTGTGCAAGTCCGACGCCTGCTTGGCCTGCAGCAGCTTCGGGTAGAGCGTCGGCGGCGCGACCACATAGCCCAGGCGCAGGCCGGGTGCCAGCACCTTGGAGAAGGAGCCGAGGTAGAGCACGCCCTCGGGCCAGCGGGTGGCCAGCGGCGCGGGCGGCGGCGCGTCGTACCAGAGGTCGCCGTAGGGGTTGTCCTCGATCAACGGCAGGCCGGTCGCGCGTGCCGCGCTCACCAGCGCGGCACGGCGCGCCTCGGTATAGACGTGTCCCGTCGGGTTCTGGAAGTTGGGCAGCAGGTAGGCGAAGCGCGCCCCCGCCGCTGCCGCGGCCAGCGCCTCGGGCAGCGGCCCTTCGTGATCGGACTCGAGCGAGACGACCTGCGGCTCGTAGGGCGCGAAGGCCTGCAGGGCACCGAGGTAAGTGGGGGTCTCGACCAGCACCCGCGAGCCGCTGTCGATCAGCACCTTGGCCGCGAGATCCAGGCCTTGCTGCGAACCGGTCGTGATCAGCACCTGGTCGGCGTCGACCCGCATGTCGTGCTGCTGCGCCAGGTGCGTCGCGACCCACTCGCGCAGCGGAGCGAAGCCTTCGCTGGCGGCGTACTGCAAGGCATCGCGCGGGTGATCGCGCAAGACCACTTCGGTGGCGTCGCGCACCGCCTGGATCGGGAAGGTGTCGGCCGATGGCAGGCCGCCCGCCAGCGAGACGATGCCGGGCTGCTCGGTGACCTTGAGGATCTCGCGGATGATCGAGGGGTTCATCTGCTCGGCGCGGCGGGCGAGCGTGAAGGGCGATGCGGCAGCGAGGCTGGGTTTCATGGTCGGGCGACTTCGGTCGGTCTGGCAAGGGAAGGTTCGATTTTCGCTGCGAGCGGACGCGGCACTGGCATGCGCTTGACGACCAGCACCACCGCCATCACGGCCAGCGCGAAGCCCAGGGTCACCGCGTCGAGCCGCTCGCCGAGCACCGGCACCGCGAACAGCAAGGCCAGGAAGGGCTGCAGCAACTGCACCTGGCTCACCCGCAGCACCCCGCCCAGGGCCAGACCGCGGTACCAGGCGAAGAAGCCGAGCCACATCGAAAACAGGGTGACATAGGCCAGCCCACCCCAGGCGCTGGCCCGAACCGCGGCTGCATCGCTGGGCCAGGTGGCGAGCATCGTCGGCAGCGTCAGCGGCAACGACAACACCAGCACCCAGCAGATCACCTGCTCGGCCGGCAGACGAGCCGAGACCTGTGCACCAGCGACGTAGCCGATCGATGCACAGGCCACGGCCAGCAGCAGCAACCCGTCGGCGGCGCTCAGGGCCCCGTGGCCCCGCAGCACGGCAAAGGCCAGCACGAGCGCACAGCCGATCACCGCGCAGACCCAGAAGCCGGGCGAGCCACGCTGGCGCAGCCACAGGGCCGCCGCCATCGCGGTGCCCAGCGGCAGCACGCCAGTGACGACCGCGGCGTGCATTGCGTCGACGTGGCGCAGGGCCAGGGCCAGGAACAGCGGGAAGCCGAGCACCGTGCCGAGCGCACACACCAGCAGCGCCGGCCAGTGCGCGCGTGCCGGCCGCGCGGCGCCGACCCAGCGCAGGTAGACCAGGCTGAGCAGCCCGGCCAGCCCCGCGCGGCCGGCGGTGACGAAGGCCGGCGGCAACTGCGGGTCGCCCGCAGCGCCGACCGCCAGGCGGGTCATCGGCAGGGTCATCGCGAAGATCACGACGCCGAGCACACCGAGGGCGAAGCCGCGCG
>DATDER010000018.1:0-16744 GCA_036523095.1 Rubrivivax sp. | reverse complement strand
GATGACGACGCGGTCGCCCTTGCGGATGCCCAGCGAGCGCAGCCCGTTGGCCAGCTTGCACACGGTGGCGAGCAGTTCGCTGTAGCTGACGCGGGTGATTTCGCCGCCGTCGGCTTCGATGATGAGGGCGGTCTTGGCGCCCTTGCCGGCCTCGACGTGGCGATCGAGGCAGTTGACGCTGGCGTTGAGCGTGCCGTCTTCGAACCACTTGAAGAAGGGCGGGTTGGAGGCGTCCAGCACCTTCGTGAAGGGCGTCCTCCAGCTCAGCAGCTCACGCGCCAGACGCGCCCAGTAAGCCTCGTGGTCGGCTTCGGCTTCGGCCACCAGCCGCTCGTACGCCGCCATGCCGGAAACGGCCGCACCCTTCACCAGGGACTGCGGCGGGTGGTACACACCCGGCTCGTTCTCGCTCATCCTCGCCTCCGCGTGTCGTGCTGCCCTGCGGGTCGATGGCTGCCCGCAGCAATTCGACCAGTCTGCACTGCATTGGGGCCCGAGCCATTGCGCTAGCGCAAGGCCAAGACCCTGGTTTGTGCTGGAGGAGCGTTCAGCCGTCGACAGCTTCGAGGTCGACGTCCCTCGTTTCGCGCACAAAAACGAGCCCGACCGCACAACTGCAGAGTGCGACAACGATCGGCACCCACAGGCCGCTGTACATGTTGCCGGTGTGCGCGGCGATGGCAAAGGCTGCACTCGGCAAGAGGCCGCCGAACCACCCGTTGCCCAGGTGGTAGGGCAGGCTGACCGACGAGCAACGCACACGCGTGGCGAACATCTCGACCAGCAGCGCCGCGATCGGGCCGTAGACCATGGTCACGAAGACCATCAGCAGCCACAGGATGCCAACGACCCGGAGGTGGTCGATGCGTGCCGGATCGGCGTGCACCGGGTACCCTGCGGCGTCGATCGCCACGGCGAGCCGGCGCCGTGTCTCCACGTCGTCGTGCAATATCTCGATGCGCTGCGTGCCCACGGCGATCGCTGCCGGGCCGTGGGCATCGACGCGGGTGTAACGAACCGCCCGCTCCGACAGCCAGCGCTTGGCGACGTCACAGCCGCTCGTCGCCTGCGCCGTGCCGGTGGGGTCGAGCGCCCAGGTGCAATCCGCCGGGTCCGCCTGCAACGTCGCAACCACACGCTGCTGGGCCTGGGCCAGGGCCGGGTTGGCGGCCGCCGTCAGCGCATGGAACAGGGGCAGGTAGGCCAGCGCCGCCAGCAAGCCGCCCGCCAGGATGATCGGCTTGCGGCCGATGCGGTCGGACAGCGCGCCGAAGACGACGAAGAGCGGGGCACTCAATAGCAATGCGGCGCTGAGCAGCAGGATCGCCGTTGTCGGCTCGACCTTCAGCTGCAAGGTCATGAAGAACAGCGCCTGGAACTGGCCGGTGTACCAGACCACGGCCTGCGCCGCCACCAGCCCGAACAGCGCAATCAGGACTAGGCGGGCATTGCGCCAGCGGCCGAAGGCCTCGCGCAGCGGTGTGCGCGATGCACCGCCAGCACGCTTCAGGCGCAGGAACAGCGGCGATTCGTTGAGGCTGAGGCGGACCCAGATGCCAATGCCCAGCAGCACGATCGAGAAAAGGAACGGCAGTCGCCAGCCCCAATCGGCGAAGGCCTCCTCGCCGAGCAGGGTGCGCACGCCCAGGATGACGAGCAAGGCGAGCAGCAACCCGAGTGTCGCGGTCGTCTGGATCCAGCCTGTGTAGAAACCGCGTCGCCTTGCGGGGGCATGTTCGGCCACGTAAGTGACCACCCCCCCGTATTCGCCGCCGATGGCCAGCCCCTGCAGCAGTCGCAGCAGCACGAGCGCGGAAGGCGCAGCCAAGCCGATGGCCTCGTGCCCCGGCAGCACGCCGATGGCGAAGGTGGCCGCGCCCATCAGCAGCAGCGTGAGCAGGAAGGTGTACTTGCGGCCGATCAGGTCGCCGAGCCGTCCGAAGAACAACGCTCCGACCGGGCGAACGACAAAGCCGGCGGCATAGGCGAGCAGCGCGGCCACCAGCGCCGCACGCGGGTCACTTCCACCGAAGAAGTGGACGGCAAGGACCGGCGCGAGCACGCCGTAAAGATAGAAGTCGTACCACTCGAACATCGCGCCCAGGCTCGACGCGACGATCAGCTTGCGGTGCTCGGCCGGCATGGGCGCGTGATCGGGGCTGGACGGCATTCACTTGGTTCCGCGGGTGTTGGATGATGCGCCATGCCCAACGCCTTCGACTTCACGTCTTCGCCGTTCGACTGTCTTGACGCCGACGAGCAGCGAATCGTTCGCGACGCGGTCGACATCGCGTACTTCCGCGAAGGCGAAGCGATCCTCGAACCGGGCACCGAGCCTGCGCATCTGTTCGTCGTTATCAAGGGCTACGTGTCGCAGTTCGACGCCGACGAGCTGGTGGCGACCTACGGGCCGCACGACTGCTTCGACGGCCGCTCGCTCGTAGCCGGGCGCGCGAGCAGCCGCTTCGTCGCCGCCGAGGAGGTGTTGGCCTACGAACTGGCGAAAACCGCGGTGCATGCGCTGATCGCACGCAATGCCACCTTCGGTGCGCTGCTCTTCTCGGACCTGTCGAACAAGCTCGGGGCGCTGGCACAACGCCACAGCGAGCGCGAGATGCACGCGCTGACGATGTCACCCGTGGCCGACGCGTTCCTGCGCCCCGCGCACGTGGTCGACGGCGGCACCGACATCGTCGGCGTGGCCGCGTTGATGCAGGCGCAGCGCACGAGCAGCGTGCTGGTACGCCACGGAGAGCGCCTGGGCATCTTCACCAACACCGGCCTGCAGCGAGCCGTGCTCGACGGCCGACCGCTCGACAGACTGCCGGTGCACGAGCTGGCGACCTTCGAACTGGTCTCGATCGCACCCGACGCGCCACTCTTCGACGCGCTGGCGCTGATGATCCAGCACCAGGTGCACCGGCTCGTTGTCGCCGACGGCGATCGCATCGCCGGGCTGCTCGAACAGCTCGATCTGTTGAGCTTCCTGTCGAACCACTCTTACCTGATCACGGTGCAGATCGTGCAGGCGCGTGACCTCGACGCCTTGCGTGTGCAGGCGACGAAGATCACGCCTTTCGTCGCGCTGCTGCACCGCGGCGGCACCCGGATCGACCAGATCGCCAAGCTGGTGCAGGCGTTGAACGCCAAGCTGTTCGAGCGCACCTGGCAGCTGGTGGCACCGGCCGAGCTGGCGCGCGACAGCTGCCTGTTCGTGATGGGCAGCGAAGGACGCGGCGAGCAGTTGCTGAAGACAGATCAGGACAATGGCCTGATCTTGCGCGACGGCGCGACGACGAGCGAGGCGGAGGTGGCCGAAGCCTGCCAGCGCTTCTCGGAGGCGCTGCGCGAATTCGGGTATCCCGAGTGCCCGGGCGGCATCATGGTCAGCAACCCGGCCTGGCGACGTAGCGCAAGCGACTTCGCCACCAACGTGCGCAGCTGGCTGCTGCGGCCCGACCCCGAAAGCCTGATGGCGCTGGCAATCTTCATCGATGCCCACGCTGTGGCCGGCGACGCCACACTGCTGGCCGGCGTGCGCGCCGAAGTCAATGGCCTGGTCAACGGCGACGACGCCATGCTCGGCCGTTTCGCCGCGGCGATCGATGCGTTTCCCGACGAGTCGGCGGGCTGGTGGAATCGGCTGCTGCTGGTCGGCGAGCAGGAGCGGCGCGACACGATCGACCTGAAGAAGATGGGCATCTTCCCCATCGTTCACGGTGTGCGCAGCCTCGCGCTGCGCGAGCGTGTCGATGCCACCAGCACGGCGGCGCGGCTTGCCGCCCTGGTGGCGGGCGGGCGCCTGAAGGCCGATTTCGCGGCCGACATCGCGGACAGTCTGCACTACCTGATGGGGCTCAAGCTCAAGGCCGGGCTCGCCGAGCTCGAGCTTGGTGGCAAGGTCAGCGGTGGCGTAAGAAGCGACAGGCTCAGCAGCCTGGAGCGCGATCTGATGAAGGACGCGTTCGCGGTGGTGAAGCGTTTGAAGACCTTGATTCGGTACCAGTTCCACCTGGAGGCGGCTTGACGACGCAAGGGACGGGCCATTGGCAGGCGCTGCGCCGGCGCTGGTTGCTGTACCACCTGGCGGAGCCGGGCTTTGCGTTCATGTACGACGCAGCGCCCGAGCGGGAATGGGTCACGCTCGATTGCGAGACCACGGGCTTGGACGTCCGCCGCGACCAGATCATCTCGATCGGCGCCGTGCGCATCGTCGGCAACCGCCTGCTCACGAGCCAGCGCCTGGAACTGCTGGTACGGCCCGAGCGTGCGCTGAACGCCGCCAGCGTGCGTGTGCACCTGCTGCGCGAAAGCGACGTGGCAAGGGGCATGGATCCGGCGCAGGCCATGCGTCAGTTGCTGGACTTCATCGGCAGCCGGCCGCTCGTCGGCTACTTCCTCGAGTTCGACGTGGCGATGATCAACCGCGAGATCTGGCCGCTGCTGGGGGTGCGCCTGCCGCAGCAGAAGTTCGAAGTCTCGGCCATGTACTACGACTTCAAGAACCGCCAGTTGCCCGTCCACGAGCGGGGAGGGACCATCGACCTGCGCTTCGCAACCATGATGACGGATCTCGGGCTGCCGCTGCGCGACGCGCACGATGCGCTCAACGACGCGGTCATGGCCGGTCTGGCATTCGTCAAGCTGCGAAGTCTGCTGAAGAAGGAGCCCGGCGCGCGGCTGGCGCCGACCTGAATCGGCGTGGGCTAAGCGGTCCACGGCGCACCGCTTGCGCTCCCGTCCGGGCCGCTGCGACGTTGCAGATCAACCCGTCAGTTCGGCGGCGACGAGGTGAACAGGGTCGCCGCCTTCAGAAGACGCGTACCGGATGTTCTGGGCCAGCTGGCCCTTGGGGCCCTGGACCAACTCGAAATCGACCCGGCTGCCCTGCTTGAGCGTGCGGAAGCCGTCCATCTGAACTGCGGAGAAATGCGCGAAGACGTCACTTCCGCCGTCGTCGGGTTGGATGAAGCCAAAGCCCTTGGCATCATTGAACCACTTCACTGTTCCTGCTGGCATGGCGGGCCTCCGTTTTGCCTTCGGTGGAGGCCGATTCTGAAAGCCGCGCCGGCAGTTGTCAATCTATCTATACACATCTGGTGTCATGTTTGAATGACAATCGGTCGTCAGCGAACTGCTGGAACCAACCCTTCGCCGGTACCGCGAAGGGTCGCTTCCCCTCGCAAAACACAGTCTGGTCAACTCGATAGAATCGATTGCATGGCTGAGCGTCCCGATGATCCGTCGCCCCCGCCGCCCCCGCCGCCGGTGCCCCTGGGGCCGGGTGGCGGCCAGGGCGCGGTGGTCGCGGAGCGCAAGGAAGCTCGCACAAAGCCCCCGGCGCTGTACCAGGTGGTGGTGCTGAACGACGACTACACGCCGATGGAATTCGTGATCCGCGTGATCCAGCAGTACTTTTCGCACGATCTGGAGACCGCAACCCTGATCATGCTCAAGATCCACCACGAAGGGCGTGGGGTTTGCGGCGTCTACTCCAAGGACGTCGCTGCGACAAAGGTCGAACTGGTCCTGGCAGCGGCACGCCGCGACCAGCATCCGCTGCAATGCATTATGGAGGCCGCATGATTGCTCAAGAGTTGGAAGTCAGCCTGCACATGGCGTTTGTCGAGGCGCGCCAGCAGCGGCACGAGTTCATCACCGTCGAGCACCTGTTGATGGCCTTGCTCGACAACCCGTCGGCGGCCGAAGTGCTGCGCGCGTGCGCCGCCAATATCGACGACCTGCGCAAGAGCCTGGTGACCTTCATCAAGGAGAACACGCCGACCGTGTCGGGTGCCGAGGAAGTGGACACGCAACCGACGCTGGGCTTCCAGCGGGTGATCCAGCGCGCCATCATGCACGTGCAGTCCACCGGCAGCGGCAAGAAGGAAGTCACCGGCGCCAACGTGCTTGTCGCGATTTTCGGCGAGAAGGATTCGCACGCGGTGTATTACCTGCACCAGCAGGGCGTGACGCGCCTGGACGTCGTCAACTTCATCGCCCACGGGATCAAGAAGTCCGATCCGCCGGAGCCGACCAAGTCCAGCGACAGCAGCAACACCGAGAGCGAGAAAGAGGAGAGCGGTGACACCAAAGGTTCGCCGCTGGATCAGTTCACGCAGAACCTGAACCAGCTTGCACGCGACGGCAAGATCGACCCGCTCATCGGCCGCGAGCACGAGGTCGAACGGGTGATCCAGGTTTTGTGCCGGCGGCGCAAGAACAACCCTTTGCTCGTCGGCGAAGCCGGTGTGGGCAAGACCGCGATTGCGGAAGGTCTGGCCTGGCGCATCACGCAGGGCGATGTGCCCGAGATCCTGGCCGAAGCCACGGTCTATTCGCTCGACATGGGCGCCTTGCTGGCCGGCACCAAGTACCGCGGCGACTTCGAGCAACGCCTGAAGGGTGTGCTCAAGCAATTGAAGGACCAGCCGCACGCCATCCTCTTCATCGACGAGATCCACACCCTGATCGGTGCGGGTGCGGCATCGGGCGGCACGCTCGACGCGAGCAATCTGCTGAAACCCGCGCTTTCGAACGGTGCGATGAAGTGCATCGGCGCGACCACGTTCACCGAGTACCGCGGTGTGTTCGAGAAGGACGCCGCGCTGTCGCGCCGATTCCAGAAGATCGACATCGTCGAGCCTTCGGTCGAGCAGACGGTCGAGATCCTGAAGGGGCTGAAGTCGCGCTTCGAAGACCACCACAGCGTGAAGTACGCGGTCGGCGCGTTGCAGGCCGCGGCCGAGCTGTCGGCCAAGTACATCAACGACCGGCATTTGCCCGACAAGGCGATCGACGTCATCGATGAAGCCGGTGCCGCGCAGCGCATCCTGCCCAAGAACAAGCAGAAGAAGACGATCACGCGCACCGAGGTCGAAGAGATCGTGGCCAAGATTGCGCGCATTCCGCCGGCCAGCGTCTCGAGCGACGACCGCGGCAAGCTCAAGAGCCTGGACCGCGACCTGAAGAGCGTGGTCTTCGGCCAGGACCCGGCCATAGACGCGCTGGCCTCCGCGATGAAGATGGCACGCTCGGGCCTCGGCCGGCCCGACAAGCCGATCGGGTCTTTCCTCTTCAGCGGCCCGACCGGTGTCGGCAAGACCGAAGTCGCCAAGCAGCTCGCCTATATCCTGGGCATCGAGCTGATCCGCTTCGACATGTCGGAGTACATGGAGCGCCACGCCGTGAGCCGCCTCATCGGTGCGCCGCCCGGCTACGTGGGCTTCGACCAGGGCGGGCTCCTGACCGAGGCCATCAGCAAGAAGCCGCATGCGATCCTGCTCCTCGACGAGATCGAAAAGGCACATCCGGACGTCTTCAACGTGCTGCTCCAGGTCATGGACCACGGGACGCTGACCGACAACAACGGGCGCAAGGCCGACTTCCGCAGCGTCGTGATCGTGATGACCACCAACGCCGGCGCCGAGACGATGAACAAGGCGACGATCGGTTTCACGAACTCTCGCGAGCGCGGCGACGAGATGGCCGACATCAAGCGGCTGTTCACGCCCGAGTTCCGCAACCGGCTCGACGCGATCGTCAACTTCCGTGCGCTCGACGAAGAGATCATCCTGCGCGTGGTCGACAAGTTCCTGCTCCAGCTCGAAAGCCAGCTGGCCGAGAAGAAGGTCGAGGTCACTTTCACCGACACCTTGCGCAAGCACCTCGCTAAGAAGGGCTTCGATCCGCTGATGGGCGCACGCCCGATGCAGCGCCTGATCCAGGACACGATCCGGCGCGCACTGGCGGACGAGTTGCTGTTCGGCCGGCTGGTCGACGGTGGCCGGCTCACGGTCGATGTCGACGACAAGGGCGAGATCACGCTCGACATCCAGCCGCCGCGCAAGAGCGACAAGCCGCGCGCGGAAACGACCGCGGTCTGAGGCTGCGTGCGTCGACTCCGGGCCGCTCAGGCCCCGGAGCCGCCGTCGCGCTTGGACGGATCCTGCCGGTAGAAACGGATGAAGCGCTCGAAGAGTGCAGGATGCTCTTCGCGCATCGCGGCCGGCGCGACAAAGAAGGCTTCACTGGCGACGGCGAAGAACTCGCCCGGCGACTCTGCGCCGTAGGGGTCGAGCGCAGTCGGCACTTCAGCGTCCACACGCAGGCAGAAGGCCGCGTACTCGTCTCCAAGGCAGCGCACCCAGTCGGCGCGCGCGATCGACGCCGGCAGCAACGGCACGCCGTCGGCCAGGCCGTCAGCCATGTCGAGCACGTGCGCAAACTCGTGCACGACCACGTTGTAGCCGAGCGCCGCCGAGGCTCCGGCGCCGCGCACGTCGCGCCACGACAGCATCACCGGGCCCCCTTCCATCGCTTCGCCCGACAGGACCTCTTCGTACTCGTGGACGATGCCGTCGTCGTCGGTGCTTTCACGGCGCACCCGTGCCTGGCCGGGGTGGACGACGATGCCGACAAAGCCGCCGTAAGTCTGCAACCCCAACTGCAGTATCGGCAAGCAGGCCTGGGCCGCAATCGCCACCGCCATATCGTCACTGACGACCAGGCCGCGCGCGCCGCTGAACTCCTTGCTGTCGAGGAACAGGCTTGTCAGTCTGCGCAGTTCCGGCTCGCCATCCTGCGCTGTGCGCGGCAGGAAAGGGAAGCGCTTGAGCGTGCGGCGCCAGAGCAGGTCGGGGATCGCGCGCCGCGCGAGTGCCGCGTCTTCACGCTGCTGGCGCCAGCGGTTGACGAGTGATTGCCAGACCATGGTCAGGCGCCTTGCGCAGGCGCCATGCGGCTGAAGCCGTCCCGGGTGAGCCGCATGACTTCGGCGCGTGGCGGGTTCGAATCGAGGTCCCAGTCGCTCAGGACATGGCGCTTGAACCCTGGCGCCAGCACTTGGCTCGCGGGCCGATGGGTGTGCCCGTGGACCATCTCGGCCGTGCCTGCCGCGTGCATCCAACCCACCGCGGCGGGCGCATCGACGTCGGCCCACAGCGCCGGGTCGGGCATGCCGCGCTTGCGTTCCTCGCTCGCGTTGCGCATGCCGGCCGCCAGCGCTGTGCGGTCGGCCAGCGGTCGCGCGAGGAAGGCACTGCGCCAGGCCTCGCTGCGGACCTCGCGCCGGAAGGCCTGGTACTCGCGGTCTTCGACGCACAGCACGTCACCGTGGGTGAGCAGCACACGCCGGCCCCAAGCCACCAGCACCGTCGGGTCGGCCAGGCCCTGCAGGCCGCAGTGGGCGAGCAGGCCGGCGCCGACCAGAAAGTCGCGGTTGCCGGCCATGAACCCCAGTTGCAGCCGGGTGCTGGCATCGCTCAGCACCTCGATACAGCGGCGCTCGAAGGGCCGCTCGCAGGCGTCGTCGCCGACCCAGACTTCGAACAGGTCGCCGAGCATGTAGACCGCGTCGGCGCTGGTGTGGCGAAGGTGATTGGTCCAGGCTTCGAAGGTGGCTGGCGTCGACTCGCTCAGGTGCAAGTCCGAAATCAGATCGATCGCCTGCCAGGCGCCGGGCGCCGCGAGTTCGAAGAAGACCGGCAGCGGCAACGGCAGGGGGCCGGCGCCCACGGCGTCGTCCTTCAGGCGACTTCGACCGCGCTGTCGATCGTCACTTCCTCGAGCGGCACATCGTCGTGGAAACCCTTGCGACCTGTCTTCACACCCTCGATCTTGTCCACCACGTCGTTGCCCGCGACCACACGCCCGAATACGGCGTAACCCCAACCCTGGCTGTTTTCGGCCTTGAAGTTCAGGAAGCCGTTGTCGGCCGTGTTGATGAAGAACTGGGCGGTCGCCGAGTGGGGGTCGCCGGTGCGTGCCATCGCCAGCGTGTACTTGGTGTTGCGCAAGCCGTTGTTGGCTTCGTTCGCAATCGGTGCCAGGGTGGGCTTCTGTTTCATCGCCCGGTCCATGCCGCCACCCTGGACCATGAAGCCCTTGATGACGCGATGGAAAACGGTGCCGTCGTAGTGGCCCGCGCGCACGTAGGCGAGGAAGTTCTCGACGCTGGCGGGTGCCTTGGCGTCGTCGAGTTCGACCCGGATCAGGCCGGCGCTGGTGTGCAGTTCTACGGTCTTGCTCATTTCACTTTTCCTCGGTGGCTTGTTTGATGACGATCGGCATCGACGGCACGTTCTGGTGCGAGCCCTTGGTCACCGTGGGCACGGACTTGATGCGGTCGACCACGTCCATGCCGGAGACGACGGTGGCGAAGACCGCGTAGCCGTTGCCATCGCGTGTGTTCGCGGCGTCCAGGAAAGCGTTGTCGTTCAGGTTGATGAAGAACTGCGCGGTTGCGGAGTCGGGTGCACTGGTGCGTGCCATCGCCACCGAGCCGCGCACGTTGTTGAGGCCGTTGCGTGCCTCGAGCGGTATCGGCGCCTTGGTCGGGCGCTCGCTCATGTCCGGGTTCATGCCGCCGCCCTGGATCATGAAGTTGTCGATGACACGATGGAAGATGGTGCCGTTGTACTGCCCGGCGCGCACGTACTGCAGGAAGTTGGCGCTCGACTTGGGCGCCCGCACGGGATCGAGTTCGAGCACGATGTCGCCCGCGGAGGTGGCGAGTTTCACACGCTGCGCTGCAGCCTGCATCGGCGCGACGAGCGCGATCACGCCGAGCAACGCCAGCACGCCCAAGCCCTTGGATCTGTTCACGGCCCCATCTCCTGCAATACGCCAGCGCGCAGTCTAGCCCGGTGCCCGGACCAGTTCGCGCGCAAGCCGAAGTTTGCGCGCAAGGTTGGCATCGGCCGGCGGGCTGGCGGCGAGGTCCTCCCACAACTGTAGGGCCAGGCGCAGGTAGACATCGGCCAGGTTCTCGCGCGCGGCGCGGTGCGCCGGATCGTTGAGCAAGGCCGCCTCGAGCGCCGCGCGGGCGGGCTCGAGCTGGCCTTTGGCCGCCTGCAGCGCCGCGATGTTGTTGAGCGGGTCGGCCAGTTCAGGGTAGTCTTCGTGCATGCGCTGGAAAGCCTCCAGCGCCTCGTCCTCACGCTTCAATTCGGTCAGCAGCACGCCGCGCACGAAGCGGATCTGTGCGTCGCGCGGGTTCGCGGCGAGCGCTCGATCGGCCTGCTGCAGCGCCGCCGCAGGGTTGCCAGCAGCCTGCAGTCGCTGGATGTCGGCCAGCTCGTCCGCGAAGGCGGCCGGCGCGGCCGCATGCAGCGCTGCGGCCAGCAGCAGAAAGCTCAGGGTGCGCAGCATGGGCAGCGATGTTGTCTCGGGTGGGTCGCGCCGTCTTGCGCGTTGTGCGACCGGCTCCGACGAGGCCGCCGCTATACTGATTGTGATTGTATCGGTGCCCCCTCACGAGCCCGCGTCGAGGGCCGCGCGACCGACGAACCTGCCCGCCGCGCCTGCACCGAATGAGCCTCCACGTTTACAACACGCTGACGCGCCGCACCGAGCCTTTCACGGCGATCGAGCCGGGCCACGTGCGCATGTACGTGTGCGGCATGACGACCTACGACCTGTGCCACATGGGCCACGCGCGCATGATGATGGCCTTCGACGTCGTGTGCCGCTGGCTGCGCACGAGCGGCTACCGCGTCACCTACGTCCGCAACATCACCGACATCGACGACAAGATCATCAAGCGGGCGCTCGAACGACAGATGTCGATCCGCGCGCTCACCAACGAAATGATCGATGCGATGCGGCAGGATGTCGGCGCCCTTGGCATCGAAAGCCCGACGCACGAGCCACGCGCGACCGAGTTCGTGCCGCAGATGCTGAGCCTTATCGCCACCCTCGAAGACAAGGGGCTGGCCTACCGCGCCGAAGGCGGCGACGTGAACTTCTCGGTACGCAAGTTCCCGGGCTACGGCAAGTTGTCGGGCAAGTCGATCGACGAGCTGCGTGCCGGTGAACGGGTGGCCGTGCTAGACGGCAAGGAAGACCCGCTCGACTTCGTGCTCTGGAAGGCGGCCAAGCCGAACGAGCCCGACGACGCGAAGTGGAGCAGCCCCTTCGGCCCCGGCCGGCCTGGTTGGCATATCGAGTGCTCGGCGATGAGCTGCGCGTTGCTCGGTGAGCGTTTCGACATCCACGGTGGCGGACCGGATCTGCAGTTTCCGCACCACGAGAACGAGATCGCGCAGAGCGAGGGCGCAAGCGGGCAGCCCTTCGTCAACTATTGGCTGCACAACGGCTTTCTCAACGTCGACAACGAGAAGATGTCGAAGTCGCTGGGCAACTTCTTCACCATCCGCGACGTGCTCCAGCATTACGACGGCGAGACGCTGCGCTTCTTCATGCTGCGCACGCACTACCGCAGCCCCTTCAATTTCAGCGACGCCAACGTCGCCGAAACCCGCAGCGCGCTGCGCCGGCTCTACGGCGCGCTCGATGTGGTGCCCGCGCCGGCGTTACCTGCGATCGACTGGACCGTCGACGCAGCAGCCCGCTTTCGTGCCTCGATGGACGACGACTTCAACACCCCGGGCGCGGTGGCGGTGCTGTTCGAACTGGCGGCCGAAGTGCACCGCACACGCTCGCTCGAAGCCGCGGCGCTGCTGAAGGCGCTCGGCGGCGTGCTGGGGGTGCTGCAGCAGGATCCGCGCGAGTTCCTGCAGGCCGGCAGCGGCATCGGCGAAGCCGAGATCCTGGCGCAGATCGAGGCACGTCGGCAAGCCAAGCAATCACGCGAATTCGCGCTCGCAGACCGCATCCGCGCCGAGCTTGCGGCGCAGGGCATCGAGTTGAAGGATTCGGCGCAAGGCACCACGTGGGTACGTTCTTGAGGCGATGAAGCGATGAAGCCCGCGGCGCTGCCGGATTGCCTCGCCACACCGTCTTTCTGGGACGAAGCCTGCAAGCACCTGAAGCGGCGGGACCGTGTCATGAAGCGGCTCATCCCGCAGTTCGGCGAAGGTCGCCTGCAAAGCCGGGGCGACGCGTTCACCACGCTGGCGCGCTCGATCGTCGGCCAGCAGATTTCGGTCAAGGCGGCACAGTCGGTCTGGAACCGCTTCGCCGCGCTGACCGGCCCCGAGAGCACCGCGGTCGCGCCCGCCGCGGTCCAGGCGTTGCCGATCGCGTCGTTGCGCGAGGCCGGGTTATCGGCGCGCAAGGCGGAGTACCTGCTCGACCTGTCGCGCCACTTCAACGATGGGCGGGCGCACGCCCATCTGTGGCCGACGATGGACGACGAATCGATCATCGGGGAGCTGGTCGCGATTCGCGGCATCGGCCGCTGGACCGCGGAAATGTTCCTAATCTTCCATCTGATGCGGCCGGACGTGCTGCCGCTGGACGACCTCGGGCTGCTCAAGGGCATCAGCGTCAACTACTTCAGCGGCGAGCCAGTGTCGCGTGCCGAAGCGCGCGAAGTCTCCGAGGCCTGGACGCCGTACCGCTCGGTCGCGACCTGGTACCTCTGGCGAAGCCTCGATCCGCTGCCGGTAGACTATTGAGCAACAAGCCGCCCGGGCCCCTGAGCGAATGAGCAAGCGACACTATCTCGAATTCGAGCAACCGATCTCGGAGCTCGACGCCAAGATCGAAGAACTGCGCTTCGTGCAGAACGAGTCGGCGGTCGATATCTCCGAAGAGATCGACCGTCTGAGCGTCAAGAGCCAGCAGCTCACGCGCGACATCTACTCGAGCCTGTCGCCGTGGCAGGTGACGCAGATCGCGCGCCACCCGCAGCGGCCGTACACCCTGGACTACATCGAAGAACTCTTCACCGAGTTCCAGGAACTGCACGGCGACCGCAGCTATGCCGACGACCAGAGCATCGTCGGCGGTTTGGCGCGCTTCAACGGCATGCCTTGCGTCGTGCTCGGGCACCAGAAGGGGCGTGACACGAAGGAGCGCGGGTTGCGCAACTTCGGCATGTCGCGGCCCGAGGGCTACCGAAAGGCGCTGCGCCTGATGAAGCTGGCCGAGAAGTTCCGCCTGCCGGTCTTCACTTTCGTCGACACCCCCGGCGCCTACCCCGGCATCGGTGCTGAAGAGCGTGGCCAGAGCGAAGCGATCGGTCGCAACATCTTCGAGATGGCACAGCTGGAAGTGCCCATCATCACCACGATCATCGGTGAGGGCGGTTCGGGTGGTGCGCTCGCCATCAGCGTCGCGGACCAGGTCCTGATGCTGCAGTACGCCGTGTACTCGGTGATCTCGCCCGAAGGCTGTGCCTCGATCCTGTGGAAGACGGCCGAGCGTGCGCCCGAGGCCGCCGAGGCCCTGGGCATCACGGCGCATCGGCTCAAGGCACTGGGTGTCGTCGACAAGATCGTCACCGAGCCCGTCGGCGGCGCCCAGCGCGACATCAAGCAGATGGCGTCGCATCTCAAGCGCGCACTCAACGATGCCTTGCGCCAGATCGTCGATCTGAAGCCGAATGAGCTGCTGCAGCGCCGGCATGACCGGCTGCGCTCCTACGGCCGTTTCACCGACACCAAGGAACGGTGAAGTGACGGCCCCAAGACACCTGCGGTGTCCCCCAGGGGGAGCAGTCCTCTTCGGGCGGCCGGGCGAGGGCTGAGCCCCATGCCCGGCCGCATCGCGGTCGCCGCCAGTGGCGGGCGCGATTCGACCGCCTTGTTGCACGCCACCGCCCGCGCCGCACGCGGCTTTGGTCTCGAAGTGCATGCACTCCATGTCGACCACGGTCTGATGCCGCAGGCCGCAGGCTGGGCCGCGCACCTGCGCCGCCAGTGCCAGCGTTGGCGCCGCGCGGGCCTGCCGGTGGAAATGCATGTCACGCCACTGGAGGGCCGGCCCCAACCGGGGGACAGCACAGAGGCCTGGGCGCGACGCGAACGTTACCGGGCGCTGGCGTCGATGGCCGAATCACTCGGGATCGACCTCGTCCTGCTGGCCCACCACCGCGGCGACCAGGCGGAGACACTGCTGCTGCAAGCGCTGCGCGGCGCCGGCGCGGCCGGGCTGGCCGCGATGCCCGCGGCGGCGCAGCGCGGCGGCATCCACTGGCTGCGTCCGTGGCTCGAGCAGCCCCGCTCGGCGATCGAGGCCTACGTGCGGCGCCATCGCCTGGGGTATGTCGACGATGACAGCAACGCCGACCCGCGCTTCGCGCGCAACCGGCTGCGATTGTCGGTATGGCCCGTGCTCACGGCCGCGTTCCCGGAAGCGGAAGCGTCGCTCGCTCACGCCGCCCGCCGCGCGCACGAAGCGGCCGCGTGCGCCGCCGAACTGGCGGCGATCGACGCCGCCGTGTGTATCGACACGCAGCGCCGGTTGCACGTCGGCGACTGGCTGAAGCTCGACCCGCAGCGGCGGGCGAACCTGCTTCGGCACTGGCTTGGCGGCGCACTGGTCGATGGCGTCCCGGACAGCCTGATCGAGCGCCTGCAGCGCGAGCTGACTGCCGCGCGATTGGCGCGCCAGCGACCCGCAAGCTGGCCCGCCGGCGCGGGCTCGGTGCGGTTGCACCGCGGGTTGCTCGTCTGCACCGTCGACACGCCTCAGCATGCCTGTCCGCCGTCATGCCGGCTCGACCTGAGCCGCCCGGGAAGCTACCCGCTGCCGGCGTGGGGCGGGAGCCTCATCGTCGCCGCGACACAGGGGCAGGGCATTCCTTCGCGACTGCTGGCGCAGGCCGAGTTGCGGCCGCGCGAGGGCGCAGAGCAGTTCCAGCGCACCGCGCGCTCGGCGCCGCGCAGCCTGAAGAAGCAGTACCAGGCTGCCGGCGTGGCGCCGTGGCAGCGCGGTGGACCGCTCGTCTTCGCCGGTGACCAGTTGTTGTTCGTGCCCGGGCTCGGCGTCGACGGTCGGGTAGACCGTCGTGACCAGGAGCCCACGTCTTCGCTGCATTGGCAGCCGGGCACGGGAAGCTGAGCCGATAAAATCCCGCGCTGCAACAAACCGAATACTGCCCGCACAACGACATGGCTCTGATCGTCCACAAATACGGCGGCACCTCGATGGGGTCGACCGAGCGCATCCGCAGCGTCGCTAAACGCGTGAGCAAATGGGTGCGTGCCGGGCATCAGATCGTCGTCGTGCCCTCGGCGATGAGCGGCGAGACGAACCGCCTGCTCGGCCTGGCCAAGGAACTGATGCCCAACCCGGACTCGGCTGAGGCGATGCGCGAGCTCGACATGATCGCGTCGACCGGCGAACAGGTCTCGGTCGGCCTGCTCGCGCTGGCGCTGCAGGCCGAGGGCCAGCCCGCGGTGAGTTACACCGGCTGGCAGGTCCCGGTGAAGACCGACTCGGCCTACACCAAGGCCCGAATCAGCTCGATCGACGATGCGCGCATCCGCGCCGACCTGGAGGCCGGTCGTGTTGTCATCGTGACCGGCTTCCAGGGCATCGACGGAGAAGGGCACATCACGACGCTGGGGCGCGGCGGCAGCGACACATCTGCCGTCGCGGTGGCGGCGGCGCTCAAGGCCGCCGAGTGCCTGATCTACACCGACGTCGACGGCGTCTACACCACCGACCCACGTGTCGTTCCCGAGGCGCGCCGGCTGCACACCATCAGCTTCGAAGAGATGCTCGAGATGGCGAGCCTGGGCTCCAAGGTGTTGCAGATCCGTTCGGTGGAGTTCGCCGGCAAGTACCGCGTGCCGCTGCGGGTGCTTTCGAGCTTCACGCCCTGGGACATCGCGATCGCCGAGGAATCGACCTCGGGCACGCTCATCACATTCGAAGAGGACGAGAAGATGGAACAGGCCGTCGTTTCCGGCATCGCGTTCAACCGCGACGAAGCCAAGGTCACCGTGCTCGGCGTGCCCGACAAGCCGGGCGTGGCCTACCAGATCCTGGGCGCGGTGGCCGACGCCAACATCGACGTCGACGTGATCATCCAGAACGTCTCGCACGACGG
>DATDER010000017.1:0-14115 GCA_036523095.1 Rubrivivax sp. | reverse complement strand
CCGGCCGAGCCAGGGCAGGTCGAAGCGGTCCATCAGCGGCGCCCAGAGGAACTTGAAGGTGTAGGGCAGCCCGACCAGGCTCAGGAAACCGATCGTCGCGATGTCCAGGCCGTCGAGCGTGAGCCAGGCCTGCATCGCCTGCCCGGTGAGCGCGAGCGGCAGGCCGGAGGCGAAGCCGAGCAATGCGACGACGACGAAGCGGTGCGCGGCGGCGAGGCGGTGCGGGAACGTGTTGTTGGGCGGCTGAGCGGACGGCAGAGGTTTCAAGGCACGCAGACAGAAGTTCCCGGGTCAGGCCGGATTCTGACCCGGGCCCGTCGTGCCCGGCGCGGCGCCGTTCGAATCAGTATGGGCGCGGGGGCGCGCGATACGCAGTGGCAGACCGCACGCCCTGGCAAGTCCAACTGCCCAACCGGCGGTGCGCCGGTGGGTGGCATTCGGACCATGCGGCGAGCCGCTCGAGCCAACTCAGAGGGCACGCGTTCGTGGACACCGGCGAAGAGGCCGCCAGCGTTGCACGCGGAGCATCGAAAGCGGATCCGGCGAAGACGGTGCGGGTGTTCATGGCGGCTCCTTCGGTCCGTGCGCGGGGCCGAGGACTCGGGCCGCGTCGCGCAGTACCGCCACTGTAGGACTACATATCTGCGCACACAATGTGGCATCATGCAGCCTGACTTTGCAAATTCGCAAGAAGCCTGTGCCCGCTCTCGACTGGGATGACCTGCGCTACGCGCTTGCCGTCGGCGCGGCCGGGTCACTCGCAGGCGCAGCGCGCTCGCTTGGCGTGAACCACACCACCGGGCTGCGCCGGCTCGACGCGCTCGAAGCGCGACTGAGCTCGCGGCTGTTCGATCGCCAGCGAAGCGGGTACCACCCCACCGAAGCCGGGCTGGTACTCCTGGAACAAGCCCGGCACATGGCCACGCGTGCCGACGAAGTCGAGCGCCAGGTCCTCGGGCTCGACCTCGAGCTCACGGGCGCGCTGCGCGTGACCACGGCGTTCGTGGTGATGGATCACCTGTTGCCCAAGCCGCTGGCCGACTTTTCGCACGCCTACCCGGGCATCGAGGTCGAGGTGATGGAGAACGCGGTCCTCGTGGACCTGTCGAGCCGCCACACCGACAGTGCACAAGCCTGGACGCGGCGCGAGGCCGACGTGGCGCTGCGCCTGTCGAGCAACGTCGCCGAGCATCTGGTGGGGCGGCAGTTGGGCATGACGCAATGCCGGGTCTACGCACTGCGCGGCGGCGCCGGCCTGCCGCAGGTCTTGACGCCGCTCGACGCGCTGATCCGTGACGCGCCGTGGGTGGCTTTCGAGCGCGAGGCCTCGGCGCGTGTCTACGACCGCTGGCTCGGTGAGCATCTGGCGCACGCCGATGTGCGTATGCGCGTGGACATCTTCAACGCCAAGGCTGCCATGTTGCGCATGGGTGTCGGCGTGGGCCTGCTTCCGACGTTCATGGAGGCGCGCAACCCCGAGCTGGTGGCGGTGTCGGAACCAATCACCGAGCTGGCACAGCCGTTGTGGATGCTGACGCACCCCGACTTGCGGCAGACCGCGCGCGTGCGTGGCTTCATGCAGTTCGTGGGCGACGCGCTCGCGCAGCGGCTCGCGCACACGCCGTAGCGCCGCGCGGCCCCAAGTGCCGGCGCCTGACCGCCACGGCCAGCGCGCGGGAACGAAGCGTCTTCAACCGCCGCGATCGATGTCGACGAAGCGCCAGATGTCGCGCATGAAGGGGTGGCGCCAATAGTGTTGCGTGCGGGGCTGGACGAGGTCGTTCACCATGTTGTGGAAGTGCACCTTGAACGGCATGTAGGCAACGAGCAGGTCCTTCGCCTGGCGCATCAGCCGCTCGCGTTCGGGGCCGTCGGGCAACGCGCGCTGGGCTTCGAACAGGCGGTCGAAGGCGAGCAGGTTGAAACGTGCGTCGTTGGCCTCGCTCGCGTTCGGGCCGTAGCCGATGCCGAGGAAGAAGCCGCCGTCGGGCGAACCCGCGCTCCAGCTGTAACCCCACATCATCAGGCTGCCGGCGCGGCTCTTCTTCAGCAGCTCGGGCCAGGTCGAGACCTCGAACTCGATCTTCAGGCCGACGCGGTCAAGGCTGCGCTTCCAGAGCTCGTTCGCCAGCCGCTCGCGCTGCGACGCCATCGTCGCGAGCTTGAGCACGAGCGGCTTGCCATCGGGTGTTTCGCGCCAGCCGTCGCCGTCGCGGTCGACGTAACCGTAGAGGTCGAGCAGCGCGCGTGCGCGCGCCGGGTCGTGGTCGCTCATCTCGCTCTTGTAGGCCGGGTCGTAGCCACTCGTCGAAGGGGCGATCGTCGACTGCGCCGGAACCGCCTGGCCGCCAAAGACGCGCCGGATGTAGGCGTCGCCGTCGAAGGCCAGCCCCACGGCGCGCCGCAGCGCCACCTTTTCCGGCGCGTAGCCGCCGACGAGGCGGTCTTCCATGAAGAAGAAGGTGAAGGACATGGCGGGCTGCAGGCTGCGCTGCAGGCGCACACCCTTCTTGGCCAGGTAGGGCGCGATCTGGCCGTTCGGCGCCGCGATCGCGACATAGGGTGAGGGCAAGGCGAGCCAGTTGTAGGTACCGGCGAGGAAGGTCAGCCAGCGCGGCTGGTCCTCCTCGACGATGTCGACCACGACCTCGTCGACCAGCGGCAGGGTCTTGCCCGCCAGGCGGGCGGCGATGGACTGGGCCAGCGGTTCGGCCGCCGGCGTGCCTTCGTAGCGCATGCCGCGGTAGCCGGGTGAACGTTCGAGCACGATCTGCGAAGCGCGGCGCCAGCGCTTGAGGCGGAAGGCACCGGTGCCGACCGGGTGGGCGCCGATGTCCTTGCCGTAGAACTCGACGACCTCGCGCGCAACCGCGCCCATGGTCGCGGGGTCGGCGAGCTGGTAGACGAAACGCGGGTTAGTCTCGCCGAGCCGGACCTGCAGCGTGTAGCGGTCGATCGCACGTGCGCCCGCGGCTTCGGTGTCGTAGCCAAAGGGTTGCTTGGACTTCAGCGCCTTCTCGCGCAGTTCGCTCAGGCCGAGCAGCTTGAGGCTCTCGAACAGATAAAGGTCGCTCGAGTTGTACTGCGGGTCGTAGAAGCGCTTGATCGAGTAGACGTAGTCCTGCGCAACAAGCTCGCGCTGGACACCTTTGAACGCCGGGTCGTCCTGGAAGAAGATGCCCGGGCGCAGGCGCAACGTGAAGGTGCGGCCGTCGGCCGAGACCTCGGGCAGCGCGGCCGCCGTCGCCGGCAGCAGCCGCGCCGGACGCGCAAGGTAGTCGTAGGCGAGGGGCGCTTCGAGGATCTGCGCGATGATCGTCGACGAATACAAGTCGCTGTTCGTCTGGGTCGGATCGAAGCTCGACTCCGGCGCCGGAAAGGCCAGGTGGAGCACCTTGCGGCCGGCGGGTGCCGCGGCGCCCGCTCGCGTGGCCAGCGCCGCCGCTGCGGCGCCCTGGAGGATACGGCGCCGATGCAGCGTCACTTCGCCGGCCGCTGGCCGTTGTCGATGTCGACCATGTGCCACCACTCCAGCCAGAAGAGCGGGCGCCGGTAGCCGAGCAGCCAGGGATGGACGAGGTCGTTCGTGTACCGGTGCACGGTGGACTTGTAGGGCATGTAGGCGACCGAGATCAGCTTGGCCCGGCGGAAGAGCTCGTCGCGCTCGGGGCCGTCGGCGATCTCCTGCATGCGCTTGTAGATCGCGTCGAACTCGGCGTTCTTGAAACGCGCCAGGTTCTGGCTGCCGGACTGCGGGCCGTACAGCCGCGCGAGCGAGCCCTGGCCGTCAGCGCCGGCGGCCGACGAGCCCAGGCTCCACAGTTGCAGCTGGCCCGCGCGCGCCGACTTGAGCTGCTCGGGCCACTTGCCGGTGAAGAAGCGGGTCTGGATGCCGATGCGGTTCATGTTCTTCTGCCACAGCTCGTCCATCTGGCGGCTCGTCTGGTCGGGCTGCGTGGCCACCTCCAGCACCAGCGGCTTGCCGTCGGGCTGCTCGCGCCAGCCGTCACCGTTCTTGTCGACATAACCATAGAGCTCGAGCAGCGCATTCGCGCGCGCCGGGTCGAAGTCGCCGTTCTCGCTCTTGAAGGCGGGGTCGTAGCCCGAGGTGTGCGGCACCACGATCGACTGCGCCGGAATCGCCTGCCCTCGCCGCACGATGCGGATGTCGCGTTCGACGTCCATGCCGAGCGAGATCGCACGCCGCAGCGCCACGCGCTCGGGCGTGTAGCCGCCGACCACCGGGTCTTCCATGTTGAAGTAGGTGAAGGCCGAATCGGCGTTGATCGTGCGGTAGCCGCGGATGCCCTGCTTGGCCAGGTTGGGTGCGACCTTGCCGTTGGGCATCGCCTGGTTGACGAAGTCGCCGGGCAGGTTGATGAAGTCGATCTGCCCGTTCAGGAAAGCGAGCCAGCGCGGCTGGTTCTCTTCGATGATCGAGATCTCGACCCGGTCGATCATCGGCAGCCGGCGCCCCTTGTACTGCTTCAGGATCGCCTGGCCCTCGGCGTCGTCGGCCGCGGGTTCGGCGTCGTAGAGCACTTCGCGGTAGTCGGGGTTGCGCTCGAGCACGATGAGCGAACTGCGCCGCCACTGCGCGAGCCTGAACGGCCCGGTGCCGACCGGGTGTTCGGCGATGGTGTCGCCATACCTCTGGACCACTTCGCGCGCGACCGCGCCGAAAAGGTCGTGCGCCGCCAGGCTGTTGCTGGCGAAACGGGGACGCGGCTCCTCCAATTTGAACTGGATCGTGTAGCGGTCGAGCGCGCGGATGCCTTCGATCTCGGTGTCGTAGTCGAAGGGCTTGTTGTCCTTCAAGGCCTTCTCGCGCAACGCGGCCAGTCCGACGTACTTGGTGTCCAGGATGCCGGCGACCACCGGGCTCTTGTTCACAGGGTCGACGAATCGCTTGTAGGCGTAGACGAAGTCCTGCGCCGTGACCTCGCGTTTCTTGCCATTGAAGGCGGGGTCGTCGGTGAAGTAGATGCCCTTGCGGATCTTCACGGTCCAGGTGCGGAAGTCGGGCGTGTGCTCGGGCATGCCGTCGGCGATCACCGGCCTGATCTTGATCGGCCGAGCCAGGTGGTCGTAGGTGTAGAGGCTCTCGAACAGGTGCGCGGTGACGATGCGCGAATACAGGTCGACGATGCGCGCCGGGTCGAAGCCGGTCTCGGCGACCGGGAAGGCATACCGCAGTACCTTCAGCGGCTGCGCCGCCGCTTTCGGCTCGGCACCCGTCTGCGCATTCGCAGACAGCGCGATGCCGATGCAGGCGGCCAGGGTGATCAGGAACTTCATGCGGGCTTTCAGTTCGTGCGGCGCTCGAGTTCGACCGGGTCGATGTCGAGATATTTCCAAAAGTCACGCACGAAGATGTTGCGGTGGTAGCCGATGACCCAGGGCTGGGCGAGGTCGGTGAAGATGCGGTGGGCGTGGATCTTGTACGGCATGTACGCCACCATCATCTTCTTGGCCTCGGTCATCGCCGCCAGCCGCTCGGGGCCGTCGGGCAGCGCGCGCTGGGTTTCGTAGAGCGCGTTGAAGGCCGGCAGGTCGAAACGTGCGTGATTGGCCTGGCCCTTGTTGGGGCCGTAGCCCAGCGCCAGGAAGGTGTCGCCGTCGGGCTGCGCCGCGCTCCAGCCCACACCCCACATCATGAGCTTGCCGGCACGCGAGCTCTTCAGGTTTTCGGGCCACTTCGAAGCCTTGAAGTCGATGCGCAGCCCGATCGCGTCCATGTTGCGCTTCCATTGCTCGATCAGCTGGCGGCTCTGCTGGTCGGGCTGGGTCGCGTATTCCAGCAGCAGGGGCTGGCCGCCCGGCTGCTCGCGCCAGCCGTCGCCGTCGCGGTCGACATAACCGTGCATGTCGAGCAGCGCCTTGGCGCGTGCGAGGTCGTATTCGCTCATCTCCGACTTGAAGGCGGGGTCGTAGCCGAAGGTCTGCGGGCCGATCGGGCTCTGGCCCGGAATCGCCTGGTTGCGCCGCACGAGGCGGATCTCGCGCTCGAGGTCGACCCCGAGCGAGATCGCTCGCCGCAGCGCCACCTTGGCCGGCTCGTAGCCGCCGACGACCGGGTTTTCCATCGCGAAGTAGCTGACCGAGACGTCGGCACGCGGGTAACGCACCATGCCGATGCCGCGCTTGGCCAGGCTGGGCGTGAGCTGGTTGTTCGGGAAGGCGACGTGGGCAAACTCGTTCGGCACCTGCTCCATCAGGTCCTGCTCGTCGTTCAGGAACGAAAGCCAGCGCGGCTGCTGCTCCTCGATGACCGCGATCTGGACGCGGTCGACCATCGGCAGCTTGCGGCCCTTGAAACGCGCCGCGATCGCCTCCAGCCGGGTGTCGCCGGCAGGCGGGTTCTCGGCGTAGCGCACCTCGCGGTAGTTCGGGTTCTTCTCCAGCAGCATGCGCGAGCTGCGTTTCCATTGCGCCAGGCGCCAGGGGCCGGTGCCGACCGGGTGCTCGCCGACGCTGTCGCCATAAGCCTCGACGACCTCGCGAGCGAGCGCGCCGGTGAAGGAGCCGTCGGCGAAGTTGTAGAGAAAACGCGGGTTCGGTTCGGCGAGGCGGACCTGGAAGGTGTAACGGTCGAGCACCTTCAGGCCTTCGACCTCGGCCTCGTAGTCGAAGGGCTTCTTCTCGGCGATCAGGCGCTTGCGCAGCTCCGACAGGCCCAGGACCTTGGCGTTTTCCAGGATGTAGAGGTTGCCGCTCTTCCAGCGCGGGTCGTAGTGGCGCTTGATCGAATAGACATAGTCGGCGGCGGTGAGCTCGCGCTTCCGGCCCTTGAACGCGGGGTCGTTGTCGAAGTGGATGCCGGGTCGAATGCGGAAGGTGAAGCTGCGGAAGTCGGCCGACACCTCGGGCATCGCGGCGGCGGTGTTGGGCCGCATGCGCGCCGGGCTGGCGAGGAATTCGAACTCGAGCGGCGCGTCGAAGAGGCCGGCCGCGACCGTGCGTGAATAGAGGTCGGTGATCTGCGCCGGATCGAAATTGGTCTCAGCGATCGGGAAGGCGTACCGGAGCACCTTCAGGGGCTGCGCCGCCACGCCGCCCATGCACGCCAAGGCGAAGGTCAGCAGCAGCAGGGCAGCTCGGATCGGCATGGGTCGGCGGGGCGATGGAAAGCGCGAAGTCTATCGACGCGGCGCCGCCACGCGCCACGCGGTAAACCCATTTGGATCCGACCTTCCCGGGCAAATGCGGGGCGATCGGGCACAGGGCGGGCCCTACACTCGCGCGTCTTCCCCACGGCAAATCCGACGAATTTCACGCATGGCGGCCTACCTGATACGGCGCTTGTGGCAAATGGTGCCGACCTTGATCGGCGTCGTGCTGCTGGTGTTTTTCCTCTTCAAGTACTTCGGCGGCGACCCGGCCGAGATCCTGGGCGGCCTGAACGCGACGCCGGAGCAGATCGCGGCGATCCGCCAGCAGCTCGGCCTCGACCAGTCGGTCTGGGTCCAGCTAGGCATCTACCTGAAGAGCGTGTTCACCTTCGACTGGGGCAAGAGCTGGTCGACGAACGAGGCCGTGAGCAACCTCTTTGCGACCCGCCTGCCGGCGACGCTGACGGTGATGCTGCCGATCCTGATCCTGGACGTGCTGCTCGCGCTGCCAATCGCGATGTGGGTCGCCTACCGGCGCGGCTCGCTCGCCGACCGCACGATCATGGTCATCACGACGATCGCGCTCTCGATCAGCTTCCTGGTCTACATCATCGTCGGCCAGTACGTGTTCGGCTTCCAGCTCGGCTGGTTCCCGGTCCAGGGCTGGAGCGACAGCGTCTGGACCAACCTGCTCACTTATGCGCCGTTGCCGGTGCTGCTCGCGGTGTCGGTCGGCCTCGCGCCGCAGACGCGCCTGTACCGCAGCTTCTTTCTCGACGAGCTCGGCCACGACTACGTGCGCACCGCACGCGCCAAGGGCCTGACCGAGAACACGATCATGTTCAAGCACGTGCTGCGCAACGCGATGATCCCGATCCTGACCAACATCGGCCTCGCGCTCCCGGGCGTGTTCGTCGGCTCGTTCCTGATCGAGGTCTTCTTCTCGATCCCGGGCCTAGGGCGTGAGGTGCTGCTGGCGGTGAACCGCAGCGACTACCCGGTGATCCAGGCCGTGACGGTGTACCTGGCGGTGCTGACGATGGTGATCAACCTGCTTGTCGACCTGCTGTTCAAGGTCGTCGATCCGCGCGTGGTGCTGAAATGAGCGCGGTCATCGCGCCGGCCATCGTGGCCCCATCGGTCGAGCGCTCCGAAGGCGTCTGGCACGCCGCCTGGCGCCGCTTCAAGAGCGACCGCGTGGGCCTCGTGTCGGCCTTCATCGTGGCAGCGTTCCTGCTCATGATCGCGCTCTCGGCGTCGCGGCTGGTGGCCAACGACTGGCAGAAGGAAGTCGGCGTGGCCAACGCACCGCCCACCTTCATCGGACCGCTGCCGCCCGAGGCCCAAGGCAAGATCGAAGTCCCCAAGGGGCCGAACGTGGATCTCTCGGCGGTCGACCCGCTGGCGCCGCGCTACAAGGAGTGGGACGAGCGCGCGGCCAAGTTCAAGACCACCGAATCGGTGAAGGCCGAGACGTTGCCCTTCGGCGCCGACCGGCTGGGCCGCGACGTGTTGTCCAAGGCCGTCAAGGGGACCGAGATCTCGGTCTTCGTCGGCGTGCTCGCGGCCGTGCTCGCCACGTCGATCGGCACCCTGCTCGGTGCCTTCTCGGGCTTCTTCGGCGGCAAGATCGGCGACGCGCTGGAGTGGCTCTACAACGTCTTCGAGTCGATCCCGGGCATCCTGCTCATCTTCGCCTTCGCCGCGGTCTTCGGGCGCGGCATCCTGACCGTGGTGCTGATCCTCGGGCTCACCGGCTGGACCGGCCTCTACCGCCAGGTGCGCGCCGAGTTCCTCAAGCATGGCGGGCGCGAGTACGTGCGCGCGGCCGAGGCCATCGGCGCCTCGCCGTGGAGCCGCATGTTCAAGCACATCCTGCCCAACGTCAGCCACGTCGTGCTGGTGCGCATGAGCCTGCTCGTGGTCGGCTTCATCAAGGCCGAGGTGATCCTGTCGTACCTGGGACTCGGCGTCGGGGTCGAAGACGTCTCCTGGGGCACGATGCTGGCCGAGGCTCAGAGCGAGCTGATCCTGGGTTACTGGTGGCAGCTGGCCGCGGCGACGATCTTCATGGCGCTCTTCGTGACCGCGTTCTCGTTGATGGCGGATGCCGTGCGCGACGCACTCGACCCCAAGCTGCGAGGGCTCGAGTGATCATGTACCCCCAAGCTCACATTCGTTCGCTGCCCCCCGAGGGGGCGCAGGCCCCCCTTGGGGCGGCCCGGCGGGAGGCCTGATGTTGCTCAGCATTCAAGACCTCAAAGTCGCCTTCCGCATGGGCAAGGGCGAACGTGCCGACGCCGTCAAGGGCGTCAGCTTCGACATCCCCGAAAACGCCGTCGTCGCCCTCGTCGGCGAATCGGGCTCGGGCAAGAGCGTGACCGCGATGTCGATCCTGAACCTGCTGCCCGACAACGCCGAGCGAACGGGGCGTGTGCTGTGGCAGGGGCGCGACCTGCTCCAGGCCAGCCTGCCCGAGTTGCAGAAGCTGCGCGGGCGCGAGATCGCCTGTGTGTTCCAGGATCCGATGTCGTCGCTGAACCCGGTCTTCACGGTCGGCGCGCAGCTCTCCGAGCCGCTGATCAAGCACATGGGGTTGTCGCGCAGCGCGGCGCTGGCACAGGCCGAGAAGCTGCTGATCGAGGTCGGCATCCCGGAGCCCCGGCGACGCATGGACTCGTACCCGCACGAGATGTCGGGCGGCCAGCAGCAGCGCGTGATGATCGCGATGGCGCTCGCCTGCGAGCCCAAGCTGCTGATCGCCGACGAGCCGACGACCGCGCTCGACGTCACGATCCAGCGCCAGATCCTCGAGCTGATCGGCAAGCTGAAGAGCCAGCGCCGCATGAGCGTGCTCTTCATCAGCCACGACCTCGGCCTCGTCGGCGAGATCGCCGACCACGTGGTCGTGATGCGCAACGGCCTGATCCGCGAACAGGGCCCGGTGGCGCGCATCTTCGAGGCGCCGCAGGACGGCTACACGAAGGCACTTCTCGCCTGCCGCCCGACCCTGGAAGGCAGCCCGGCGCGGCTTATGGTGATCGACGAACACCTCGCGGCGCAGCAGGGTGACGTGCTGAAGGCGCCGGTGGCGCAGGCGGTGGCGAAGGACCCCAACGCCCCGGTGGTGCTCGAGGTGCGTGCGCTCGCCAAGAGCTTCTGGCTCAAGCAGGGCCTGTTCGGCAAGCGCGAGTTCAAGGCGGTGCAGAACGTCAACTTCCAGCTCCGCAAGGGCCACACGCTGGGCGTGGTCGGCGAGTCGGGCTCGGGCAAGACGACGATGGGACTGACCCTGCTGCGCCTGCACGAGCCGAGCGGCGGAGAGGTCATCTTCGACGGCAGGAACCTGCTCACTCTGAGCGACCACGAGCGCCAGCTGATGCGGCGCCGGATCCAGATCGTGTTCCAGAACCCCTACGCGAGCCTGAACCCGCGCTTCACGATCGGCCAGACGTTGATCGAGCCGATGGTCATCCACGCCATCGGCGCCCACACGCTGGAGCGTGAACAGCGAGCGCGCACTCTCCTTGAAAAGGTCGGCCTGGATGGGCGCGCCTTCGGCAAGTACCCGCACGAGTTTTCCGGCGGCCAGCGTCAGCGGGTCGCGATCGCACGCTGCCTGACGCTCAACCCCGAGGTGCTGGTGCTCGACGAGGCGGTCTCCGCGCTCGACGTCTCGGTCCAGGCGCAGGTGCTGAACCTGCTCAAGGACCTGCAGGACGAGTTCGGCCTCAGCTACGTCTTCATCAGCCACGACCTCGCGGTGGTGCGTTTCATCAGCGACGAGGTCCTGGTGATGAAGGACGGCGTGGTCGTCGAGCAGGCCAGCGCGCAGCAGATCCTGGCCGCGCCGAAGCAGGAGTACACGAAGCGACTGCTGGCTGCGATCCCGCGCGGCTACCGCGCGGCGGCCGCGACTTAAGGCGGCTCAAGACCCACCGCCCCGGGGCCGATACCCCTGGGATGCCGTCACTTCCGTCAGGCCCGCTCGCGCCGCGCACCTTGTTGCGGCGTCTGGCGGTGCTGGCCTTGCTGGCCTTGCTGCCGGCGGCGCGGGCCCAAGCCGAGACGGCCGCCGAGAGCGCCGAGCGCATCGCCGCGTTCGAGCACCAGGGCATCGCCCGGCCGCTTGACGCCGCGGCTGCGCTGACGTCGATGGTCGCCGCGCTGGAGGATGGCTCCGCGGCGCAGGTCGAAGCCCTCACCGTCCAGGGCTGGTTGCTCGCCACCGCGAGCGAGGCCGAAGCCGCGGAAAAAGTCGCGGCACGGATCGACCAGCTTGGCAGCCGCTTGCCCACCAGCGCGAAGGCGGCCCGCGCAGCCGCTGTCACGGCCGACACGGCGGCAGCCGCCGCCGGCCTGGTTCGGGCCCGCATCCAGATGCAGGGCGGCTCGCTCGGCCGCGCCGACCGGCTCCTCGGCGACGCCACCCGGCGCCTGCCCCTGGCCGGCACCGAGCTCATGCAACTGCGCTTGTCCGCCGCCTGGGCGCGCGTGAAGGAAGAGTCGGGCCAGGCCGAAGAAGCCGTGCGCCACTACCTGCACGCGCTCGAACTGGCGGACCGCCTTGGCCCCGACTGGCGCCGCGCCGATGTGCGGCGCCAGCTGGCGTGGATCACGGCGCAGACCGGCCAGCCCGAGCGCGCCCTGGCGCTGAACCAGGAAGCACTGCGCCTGGCGCGGGCGGGCGACGACCAGATGCTGCTGTCGGCGATCATGAACACCGAGGGTTTCATCCAGGGCAAGGTCGGCGACAAGACCGCCGAGCTGCGTGCGATGCAGGCGGCGATCGACCATGCGGTGGCCGCGAAGGCACCGCGCCAGCAGGCACTGATGCTGGCCAACATGGCCGACTACCACCTGCGGGCCGGCGAGTACCCGGTGGCACTGGACTACGCCGAGCGCGCACTGCCGCTCGCGCGCGAGCTCAAGGACACCGACGTCGAACTCGTCGCACTGGCCAATCGCGGCCTGGCGCTGGTGTCGATGCGCCGCTTCCGCGAGGGCAAACGCGATCTCGACGAAGCCTATGCCATCGACGAGCGACGCGGCAGCCTGTCGGGCATGTCGCTGACGCTCGACGAAGCCGGGCGCTACCTGGAGCGTGCGGGCGATCTGCGCGGCGCACTCGATGCCTACCTGCGCTTTCGCCCGCTCGCCGACCAGCTGTTCCAGCGCGACCAGCAAAAAGCGATGCTCGAGCTACAGGAGTCCTTCGACCACGCCCAGCGCCAGCGCGATCTGGCCCTGCTGCAGGCCGATGGCTCGCTGCAACGCGAGCGACTTCGAGCACAGTCGCTGCAGACGCGCGTGTGGCTGCTCGCGACGCTCGCGGCCGTGCTCGCCCTCGGGGTCATGGTGCTGCTGGCGCGCCGGGTGCGGCAGTCGAACGCGGCGCTGGCGCAGGTGAACGAACAACTGAAAGTGCAAAGCGAGTGCGACCCGCTCACCGGGCTGGCGAACCGGCGCCGCTTCCAGACCGCGATGCAGCAGCAGGCGGCCGACGGGCGCCTGCACGGCAGCGTGTTCCTGATCGACATCGACCACTTCAAGCGCATCAACGACCGCTTCGGCCACGCCGCCGGCGACCAGGTCCTGGTCGAGATCGCACGCCGACTGACGAAGGCGGTGCGCACTGGTGACCTCGTCGTGCGCTGGGGCGGCGAGGAGTTCCTCGTCGTCGCACGCGACATGAGCGCCGATGCCGTGGAACAGATGGCGCAGCGGGTGCTCGACGGCATCGCGGGCGAACCGGTGGCCTACGAAGGGCACTCGATCGGCGTCTCGGCCTCGGTCGGTTTCGCCACCTACCCGGTCGAGCCCTCGCTCATCGCGCCGTCGTGGGAACGCGCGATCGATCTCGTCGACACTGCGCTCTACCTGGCCAAGGCGCACGGCCGCAACCGCGGCTACGGCGTGCGCTCGCTGCAGGCATCGCAGGAGACCGAACTGGTCTCGATCTCGTCGGCGCTGGAAGACGCCTGGCGCGCCGGGCGTGTGGCACTCACGCTGCTGCAGGGTCCGCGCCCGCTGGGGGTGGCGCCGTGAAACGCCTGCGCGCTGCACTGATCACCGCGTCCTTCGCCCTGGGGGCGAGCGCCGGCGCCCAGGCGCGGCCGGAGCTCGACATCGGCCCGACGCTGGACCGCCTCGTCCGCCTGGGCGAGGACAAACCGGCGCTGGCGCTGAAGGGCCTTCTGAGCGTGCCCGTGGACAGCGCCAACCAGCAACGCCTGCGCCTGCTCGCGCGCGGCCTCGTGCTCGCCAGCAACGGCCTCGACCACGACAGCCGCCTCGTCGCCGATGAGTTGCGCCTGCAGGACCCGGCGCCGCACAGCGCGGCCGGCCGCGCCGCGGGGGAGCTGGTGCTGGCGACCCTGAGCGACACGCAGGGCCGGCCGGATCTGGCCGAAATCCACGCCCGCGCCGCGATCGAAGCCTCGGACGCCGTCTGTGCAGGCACCGGCGTGCACCCGGCCGACTGCGACCTGCGCCTGCGCTGGGCGGCAGCGACCTTGCGCCAGCGCGCGGCGTCGGGCCGCGGCGCGGCGATCGAGGCACGCCAGCACGCGCAGATGGCATACGACGCTGCGCAGCGCGCCGACGACCGTTACCGCCTCGCACGCAGCGAAGCCACGCTCGCGATGCTGGCCGCACGCGCCGGTGACGCGGCCACCGCGACCGAGCGGCGGGCCGCGGCGCACACGCTGGCGCGTGGACTGGGCGATGCCGAACTCACGGTGCGGCTGACCCTGTTCGACGCCATCGTGGCAGCCGCGCTGGGTCAGGAGGCCACGGCCCGGCGCGCCACCGAGACCGGTCTCGCCGCCGCACGCAGCGCCGGATTCACGCGCCTCGAGGCGATCGGCTGGGTCAACCGCTCCGACCACGAACTCAGGGCCGGGCGCCCCGCGGCCGCGCTCGACGCCGCGCTGCGTGCCTTGCCCGTGATGCGCCGGCACCGCGACACCCGCAACGAGCGCACGCTGCTGCACAACGCGGG
>DATDER010000016.1:0-3622 GCA_036523095.1 Rubrivivax sp. | reverse complement strand
CCGCCGAGGTGGACCGGGTGTTCCACGACCTCGCAGCGGCGCTTGGCGGCCTGGACGTGCTGGTCAACAACGCGGGCATCGCCGGGCCCACCGGATCGATCGACACCATAGCCGCCGGCGACTGGGAGCGTACCGTAGCGGTGAACCTCAACAGCCAGTACTACTTCGCTCGGCGCGCGGTGCCGATGCTGAAGGAGTCGGTGGCTGGCCCCTGTGTTGTGGCGATGAGTTCCGTCGCCGGACGCCTGGGCTATCCGTTGCGCACACCCTATGCCTCGACCAAGTGGGGCGTCATCGGCTTGACGAAGTCGCTCGCCATCGAACTCGGCCCACACGGTGTGCGTGCCAACGCCATCCTGCCGGGAGTGGTCGAGGGTGACCGAATGAACGGCGTGATCGCGGCGCGCGCCTCCTCCGCCGGCGTGAGCGTCGACGTAATGCGCGAGCAGTACCTCAGCAAGATCTCGCTGCGTCGCATGGTGACCACCGACGACGTCGCGGCGCTCGCGCTCTTCCTCTGCTCGCCGGCCGCACGCAACCTGACCGGCCAGGCGATCAGCGTGGACGGCAACCTCGAGTACCTCTGACGGCCTCGCAACCCGCGACGCCGATCCACCACCCCGAAGGAGACAAGACCATGCGTGAATCCCTGCGTGCCGCGGCGCGCCGTACCCTGCCCGTGATGGCGACATTGACGGGCCTGACCGGCCTGGCCCAGGCGGCCCCGGTGAAGATCGGCCTGCTGGAGACGCTGTCGGGCCCGCAGGCCTCGACCGGCCAGTCGTTCCGCTCCGGCGTGCGCTACGCGATCGACAAGCTGAACGCGGCAGGCGGCTGGAACGGCCAGCCGGTGCAGTTGGTCGAGTATGACAACCAGGGCGGCCCGGCGGGTGCGTCCGACAAGCTGAAGGCGGCCATCGCCGACGGCGTGCAGATCGTCGTACAGGGCGCCTCGTCGGCCATCGGTGGCCAGATCACCGAGGACGTGCGCAAGCACAACCTGCGCAACCCGGGCAAGGAGATCGTCTACGTCAACGTCGGCGCCGAGGCGATGGAGCTGACCGGCGAGAAGTGCAACTTCCACCACTTCCGCTTCACCGGCAACGCGCAGGTGCGGACCAAGGCGCTCGTGGCGGGGATGAAGCAGGCCGGTACGCTCGGCACCAAGGCCTACACAATCAACCAGAACTACTCGTGGGGCCAGGACATGGAACGCGCGGTGGTCGACAACGCGGCCGCCGGCGGCTACCAGGTCGTCGAGAAGACGCTGCACGACACCAACAAGATCCAGGACTTCGCGCCCTACGTCTCGAAGATCGTCGCCAGCGGCGCCGAGACCGTGATCACCGGCAACTGGTCGAACGACCTGCTGCTGCTGATGAAGGCGTCGAAGGCGGCCGGCCTGAAGGTGCGCTTCGGCACGGTGTTCCTCGACCAGCCGGGCAACGTCGCCAACGCCGGCGAGACCGCGATCGGCCACTTCATCGCGCATGCCTTCAACCCAGAGGCCGGTGGGGCCGAGAGCACGCGCTTTGTCGACGACTTCAAGGCCAAGACCGGCCACGTGCCGACATTCGTCGAGCCGCAGGCGGTGTTCGGACTCGAGATGGTGGCCGAGGCGCTCAAGCGCACCAAGCCGCAAGGCGACGCGCTCAACGTCAACACCTTCGCGAAAGCACTGGAAGGCACGCGCATCCGCACGCCGATGGGCGAGGTGAGCATGCGCGCGGCCGACCACCAGGTGCTGATGCCGATGGTCGTCTCGATGGTGACGAAGGACGCGAAGTACAAGGCCGACGACACCGACATGGGCTTCAAGCTGGTCAAGGTCTTCACCGCGGAGGAAGCCGCCGCGCCGGTGCAGGCGAGCTGCAAGATGCAGCGACCCGATTGATGGACACGCTCGTCTTCGCGCTGCTGAACGGGGTCATCCACGGCCTGCTGCTGTTCATGGTGTCGGCCGGGCTGACGCTCGTGTTCGGCATGATGGGCGTGCTGAACTTCGCGCACGCGTCGTTCTACATGCTCGGTGCGTACTTCGCGTACACACTGCAGGGCGTCGTCGGCTTTGGCACGGCGGTCGCGCTTGCGGCGCCGCTCGCCGGCGCGGTGGGCGTCGCTGTCGAACGCTGGTTCCTGCGCCGCGTGCACCACCACGGCCACGCGCATGAACTGCTGCTCACCTTCGGGCTCTCGTTCATCATCGCGGAGACGATCAAGCTGCTGTTCGGCAACCACCCGGTCGACTACCGGGTGCCCGCCTCGCTGGACGTCGCCGCCTTCACGCTTGGCAGCCAGCAGTACCCCGCGTACCGTCTGCTGATGGGCGGCGTCGCGATCGCGATGTTCGCTGCACTCTGGGCGCTGCTGACGCGTACGCGCGTCGGCATCGTCGTGCGCGCTGCGATCTACCGGCCGCGCATGGCCGAGGCGCTAGGCCACAACGTGCAGCTCGTCTTCATGGGCGTGTTCGGCGTCGGCGCGGCGCTGGCCGGGCTGGCCGGCGCCGTCGCCGGGGCCTTCTACACCACCAACCCGAACATGGCGCTCGAGGTTGGCGTGATCGTGTTCGTGATCGTCGTCGTCGGCGGACTCGGCTCGCTCGGCGGCGCGATGCTGGCGTCACTGCTGATCGGCGTCATCACCTCGCTCGCGGTGGGCGTGGACCGCAGCGTCGCCGACCTCCTGGCCGTGGTCGGCGCGCGCGCGTGGGCCGAGAGCATCGGCGGCCTGCTGACGCTCAAGGTCTCGAGCCTGGCGGCCACGATCCCGTTCGCGCTGATGCTGCTGGTCCTGCTGGTGCGGCCGCGCGGCCTGATGGGCGAGGAGTCGTGACGATGGCGTGGAAGCTCATGGCGGTCGCCGCCGGCGTGGCGCTGCTCGCTGCGCTGCCTGCGCTGCTGAGCGCCGGGCTGCTGAACGCCTCGATCCAGATGCTGATCGCGGCGCTGTTCGCCTGCGCCTACAGCCTGCTTGCTGGCCGCGCCGGGTTGCTCTCGTTCGGTCATGCCGCCTACTTCGGCGTCGGCGCGTTCGCCACCGTGCATGCGATGAATGCCTTCGGCGGCGCAGGCCTGCTGCCGACGCCGCTGCTGCCGCTGGTGGGTGCTCTCGCGGGCCTCGGTGTGGGCTTCGTGGCCGGCTGGTTCGCGACGCAACGCAGCGGCACGACCTTTGCGATGATCACGCTGGCCTTGGCCGAGCTGCTGCACTCGCTCGCGCCGCAGCTCAAGGGATGGTTCGGCGGCGAGTCCGGCATCTCGGCGATGCGCATGCCGGCCTGGGGCCTCGGCTTCGATTCGACGATCGAGGTCTACTACCTCACGCTCGTCTGGGTCCTGGTGTCGCTGGCCCTGCTCCACTTCCACGCCAGCACGCCGCTCGGCCGGTTGACGCTGGCGCTGCGCGAAAACGGGCACCGCCTGAAGTTCCTCGGCTACGACGCGCACGGCGTGGGCCTGTCGGCGTTCGTGATTTCGTCCATGTTCGCCGGCATCGCGGGCGGCCTGCAGGCGCTCAACAACGAAGCGGCGAACTACGTCGTCTTCGACGCCGGCGTGTCGGCCGCGGTCGTGCTGAACAGCTACATCGGTGGCGTCGGCACCTTCCTCGGGCCGGCGCT
>DATDER010000015.1:0-30720 GCA_036523095.1 Rubrivivax sp. | reverse complement strand
TCCGGCCGCTCGCGGCCTGACGCCCCAGTCATGTTCGCACTCGTCGACGTCAACAACATGTACGTCAGCTGCGAGCGCGTGTTCCGCCCGTCGTTGAACGGGCGGCCCGTGGTCGTCCTGTCGAACAACGACGGCGCCTGCATCGCCCGCAGTAACGAAGCCAAGGACCTGGGGGTGCGCATGGCCCAGCCCTGGTTCGAGGTCCGGCACCTGGAGCGCCAGGCCGGCCTCATCGCACTGTCGGCCAACTTCGAGCTCTACGGCGACATGTCCAGCCGCATGATGTCGCTGGCGGCCGAGGCCGCGCCCCGGCAGGAGATCTACAGCATCGACGAGTGCTTTCTCGACTTCGATGGTGTGCCGGGCGATCGGATCGCGATCGGGCGCGAGCTTCGCAGCAAGGTGCTGACCTGGACCGGTCTGCCCACGAGCATCGGCTTCGGTGCGACCAAGACCTTGGCGAAGCTGGCCAACCATGTGGCCAAGACGGCCGACCGCAAGCCGGGTAGCTACCCGCGCGAACTGGCCCAGGTCTGCGATTTCGGCAACCTGACGGCCGAGCAGCTCGAGGCCGTGATGCGTGCCACCGAAGTCAGCGCCGTATGGGGCATCGGCCGCAAGACCGCACCGCGTCTGAACGAAGGTGGCATCCGCAGCGTGCTCGATCTGGTACGCGCCGACGCGACGACCCTGCGACGCCAGTTCAGCGTCGTGATCGAGAAGACGATCCTGGAGCTGCGCGGCACGCCATGCCTGGAGGTCAACGACGCGCCCGAGCCGAACCAGCAGATCATGTGCTCACGCTCGTTCGGCGCACCGGTGACCGATCTGCCCGAGCTCATCGAAGTGGTGAGCCAGTTCAGCAGCCAGGTGGCCCGGAAGCTGCGCGACCAAGGCAGCGTGGCCGGCGGGGTGCATGTGTACATCGCCACCAGTCCGTATCGCAAGAACGACCGCCAGCACGCGCCGAGTGCGACGCTGCCACTGTCCCGACCGAGCGCCGATACCCGTGTCCTCATCAGTGCGGCTGTGCGCGCGCTGCGCGGGGTCTACCGCGCCGGCTTCAACTACGTGAAGGCCGGCGTGATGCTGACGGACCTTCAGCCGCAGGCTCAGGGCGGTCAGGCCACGCTCGATCTGTTCGGGGCGGACGAGGAGCCGGATCCGCCGCAGCGCAGCCAAGGGGGCCTGATGAGCGCACTCGACGCGCTGAACCAGCGCTTCGGGCGCAACGCGGTGACTCTTGCCAGTGCAACCCGCAATCAGGGACCGAGCGCCCATGCATCCAGGCAGGAGCGGCGGTCGCCTCGCTACACGACGCGGCTCGACGAGATCGCCGTTGCGAGGGCCAGGTGAACGCGAAGGGCAGGGTGGTTCCCTCGCTCGGCCACTTGCTCGATGCCCGCGTGCGCCCGACCCACGAGGTGATGGTCATCGAGGGGCGGCAAAGATTGCTGCAAGGAATGGCACGAAGCGATAGCAAGGAACTCTTCAGAGGACTTCACGCCCGTGGCACGGCAGGCGTCCTAGAATTCGCGGCCCGCGGCGCCATTGCGTCGACTTCCCCACGATCGCACGAGACCATCCATGTTCGCTGCCGCACTGGACACAACCGATGAGCATGAGGCCTTCCAAAGAACACTGGCCGATCAGGGCATGCGCGCCGCGCTGGCACTTCTCAACCACAGGACGTCCTACCGCTTCACGGCCATCTACAAGCTCGTTGGCCCGGTGTTGCGCGCGCAGTGTGCATATGACCGCAGTTCGGAATACCGGACCTGGCTGATGGCAGTTCCGCTTGAACGAAGCTTCTGCCAATACGCCATCGACAGCGGTGAGTTCATGACCTCCAACGTGTCCGCAGATGCCCGTCTTGCCAACCGCCCCTACGCGGGCATGGTCGAGGCCTACTACGGTCAGTTGCTCGTGCGCCCGGATGGCACGCCTTACGGCACCTTCATTCATTTCGACCTCGAACCGCGCAGCATTGCTGCGGACGAGATCGCCTTCCTGCGCCAGACGGTCCCGCGGTTCATGAAGCAGCTGGCGTGAGCGGTCCAGAACGCCGCGCCGCACAGGGTTGCGGCCGCCCGGGGTCCAACGCTGCAGTTTTCTCTGTAACCCAGGATTTGCACGCGGGGCGTGTGCCTCCGATGGGCCATGGGCCTCCTACACGATCGGGCGGCAATCTCCTACACAACCCGATTGTTGGGCGGACTACCGTACAGACGCGGTCAACACCGTGGCCACAGTTCTCAACGGCAATCGCGAGACAAGGCCTGAGGCCCCGAGACTTGAAATAATCTCGGGGCCTCTTCATTTGTTTGAAGGAGTCTGTCGAAAAGGAGAGTCGAACATGGACAAGCGGCTTCACATGCTTGAGTCCTTCCACGCGCGTGGCGACGACGGCGGCCTTTACACAGTGTGTGGCTATGAACAACTCGCCCGCCTGGATGGCATGCCCCCTGATTGCGAATGGCAGCCAACCGGGCAATGCGAATACAGGCTTGCCACGGGGGAACCCGTGTCCAGCGATCGCACCGGTGCGATGACGATCCTGGGGCGAGGAATCAGGTTGCGACGCGAATCCGGAACCGCCGCAGCTTGGCTTCTGCAGCCAGATGAGGCGACGGTCTACGGCCAGGAGCTCGAGCGCATGCAGGACGCCTGAGCAGCGAAGGGTAGGGCGGCTTTACCGATCGCCCTGATCGCATCAACGGCGGCAGGCGGCTCCGGTGGTGGGGCCGGACAACCCGCGTCATCGACGAGTCGACGCATCCAAGGCGTCATCGTCGTCGCAGCGCCGGACCGGTGACTTGCTCTCGACGCGGTACGCCTCGGTCTTCCTGGAGCCGAAGCGGTGCGCGTAGACCCAGGTGAACTCGGCGCCGACCAGGAAGATCTGCGCCGAGTAGTACACCCACACGAGCAGCAGGACGACCGAACTAGCGGCGCCGAACCCGGAGGTGATACCGCTCTGGCCGATGTACAGCCCGATCAGCAGCTTGCCGACGGTGAACAGTGCAGCCGTGGCCACCGCCCCGACCCAGACGTCGCGCCAGGCGATCCGCACACTCGGCATGAGCTTGTAGATCATCGCGAACACCGCCGTCACCAGGCCGAAGCTGACGACGAAGTTCACTCCTTGTAGCACGACGTCCCAGCCGCCGAACAATGGCGCCCACCATTCGCCCAGCGCGGTCAACGCGGCACTCGCGATGAGCGACACGATCATGAGGAACCCGAAGCCGAGGATGAGGCCGAACGACATCACGCGCGCGCTCAGCAGGCCGAACAAGCCGCTCGGCTTGTTGCGCTCGGGCGAGCGCCAGATCCGGTCGAGCGCGTTCTGCAGCTCGGCGAACACCGAGGTCGCGCCGACGAGCAGCAGCGTCACTCCCACCAGGGTGCCGGCGATGCTCTTGTTGTTCAGGCTCACGCTCTTCAGCAGTCCCTCGATCGCGATCGCTCCTTCTGCCCCGAGGAAGCTGCTCAGCGTCGCCGAAATGTGGCCGCGCGCCGCGTCCTCGCCGAACACCAGTCCCGCCACCGAGATCACGATCAGCAAGAGCGGCGCGATCGAGAACAGGGTGTAGTACGACAACGCCGCACCCATGCTCGGTGCGTAATCGTCGACCCAGGCCTGAACCGAGTCCTTCACGAAGCTGTAGAGGTGGTGCCAGGTTGGCAACTTGGCGCCGGCGACCTCCATCGCCTCCACCGCCCCGCCGTCTGACCTAGGTTGCCGCACTTTGGGCGGTGACGCTGCCGGCATTCGCCACGCTGCAAGTTCTACGCGTTGCCGGGGTCGGACGGACCCGGCGCGCGCAGGCGAGCTTGTGAGTCCGCCGCGCCTTCGTGCTCACGCGCTTCGCGCGGCTCCAGGCTCGCAAGCCGGTACTCCAGCACCCGCATGGCCGCGGCCAGCTGTTCCGAAGAGATATGGTGGTCTGCCGGCAGGTCCGGCTCCTGTTGATCGAAGAGGCTCATGGCTTTGCCGGGGCAAATGTCGTGCCTAGGGGTGTCTGGCCGGCGGCACCGCCAGCGCACTGGTGCGCCGCAACGCGGCCACGTGCGTCGCGATATTCGAAACCGCCTTCGCCTTGCAGCCTGGATATGCCCGGCTGTGCGTCGCTGGACCAGCGCAGCCCGCCCGCCAGCGCATTGGCGTCGTGTTCGAACAGGCTGGTGTCTGGCGCGGAACGGGCGGAAGGGGACGGCATACACCAGCCACGGCACACCACGTGCCGGGCATCCCGTGGGCGTCGGGTGAAACGAGCGGACCCAGCCTTTGCCACCGGGCGAGCGTGCAAACACCGTTGCGCAGCACGCGGCGCGACCGGAGCGTCAGCCCTTCTTCAGCCTGCGGCGCGGGCGTGGAACCAGGCCGCGGCCTGGCTGCGTGATGCGAGGTCGAGCTTGTCGAGGATGTGGGCGACGTGCCGCTTCACGGTGTGCGGGCTCAACACGAGCTCGCGCGCGATGTGCTTGTTGCTCAGGCCCCGTGCCATCAGCGACAGCACCTCGGTTTCGCGGGTGCTCAGCGGGTCTTGTGCGGCACGTCCCGGGCGGTTGACGGGTGCCTCGGCCGTGGGCGCGGCACCCGCCGCCAGGGCCGCCCAGGCGCCGAGCGTGGCCTGCTCGGCGGGGCCGAGCAGCGAGGCCCACGATGCGCCCGCCAGCTCGCGCAGTGCCGGCAGTGCGAACAGCGCACCCCGCGGGCCATCGGCGGCCTGCGCCAGTATCGGCCGCACCCAGGCGGCGGCGGCGGCCGGGTCCCTTTCCTGCATCCGCCGCAGCGCCAGGCGCGTGCGCAGTTCATGCGCCAGGCCGAAGAGGTCGCAGGCTTCCTCGTGCGCCAGCGCGGCTTTCCACAGCGCCTCGGCCTCGGCGCCGCGGCCCTCGAGCGAGGCCAAGTGGCCCTGGAGCCCGATCACCGGCTGCAGCCGCAGCGGCGTGGCCTCGGGGACCGCGGCCTCGGTCTGCGCCAGCCGCAACAGCGCCTCGCGCAGCAAGGCCACGTCGCCACAGGCCATCGCCACGCGGCCCATCAGGTTCTGCGAGTACCACGGGCCGCGGCCGCCGTAGCTGGCCGGGAAGCCGTCGCCGTGCGCGCGCGCCGCCGCCAACGCCGCCTCGCGTCGGCCGAGCGCCATCTGCACGACGGCGGTGAACGCGAGCCGATGGCTGTGCACGATGGGCGGGTGGCCGACCCAGCGCTCGTCGCTCTCGCTGCGCCGCAGACAGGCTTCGGCCTCGCCGAGCCGGCCCGCCCACAGCGCCTGCCAGCCCCGGGTCATCGGTGCCAGCGCGCTCAGCAGCAGCGGGCTCTCGGCCTCGGCCCGGCTCACGCCGTCGGCCCAGCGCATCAGCTGCGGGCCCACGCCGGGGCAGGCCGTCAGGCGCGGCGAAGGCACCATCACCGCCCACTGCTCGGGTTCGCGCGCCTGTTCGAGGGTGCCCAGCAGCTTGTCCATCAGCGGCGCGACGCTGCGGCCCGCGCCTTCCTCGAGCGCGATCCACAGGTGGCACAGGTCGACGTGGATACGCGCCTCGACTTCGCCCGCGCCGGGCTCGCCGACACCGGCCAGGAGTTCGCGAGCCGCGCCCGGGCGGCCGATCCCGGCCAGCATCGCGGCCCGGCGCAGCGCCGCCAGCCGCGCCGCGGCGGATTCGCCGCGCGCCCGGTACAGCGTTTCCGCGGCCTCCAGGTGCTGCGCGGCCTCGGCGTTGCGCCACAGGCGCCACTTGGCGTAGCCGGCCACGTTCTGCCAGTCGCCGCTCCGGCTCGCAAATTCGGGCGGGAACTGCTCGGCGAGCCGCACGACGGTGTGCACGCCGCCCTCGAACATCAGCCGCAGGCTGCCCACGCGCAGGCTGGCCGCGGCCTCGTCGGGGCGGCCGGCGGCCAGCAGCAGGGCCTGGCGGCGCACCAGGTCGCCCTCGTTCGCAGCGGCCCGCAACAGCAGCGCGGTGTGCTCGCCGGGGCGTTCGAGTCGCAGGCGGTGCCACAGCGTGTCGCGGAACAGGTCGTGCAGCTTCAGCGTACGCGGCTGGTCGCCGACGACGGTGACGAAGAGGTCCAGCCGCTCCAGAGCGTCGAGGTGGGCCCAGGCCCTTGGGTCGCCGGTGAGCGCTTCGCAGCGTGGCGCGTCAAGCTCGTGCAGCACGCTCGTCTGGAGCAGGAAGTCGCGCAGCCCGGGGTCGAGTTGCGCCAGTACCTCGGAGCTGAGGAAGTCGAAGGCCTGGCGGTCGATCGCACTGCCCGGGGCGGCCCCGCGCGCCCCGCCCAGCGCCAGCCGCAGCCCAGCCGGCCAGCCCATCGTGCGCCGATGCAGCGCTTCGGCGGCGGCCGGCTCGACGCCAGCCGGCAGCAGCAGCGCGAGCGCCTCCTCGCGCGTGAACTGCAGATCGGCGGCGCGCAGTTCGGTCAGCAAGCCGGCGGCGCGCAACCGCGCCAGCCGCAGCGCCGGCTCGTGGCGCGTGGTCGCGGCGACCGTCCAGCGCTCGGGCAGTCGTGGCAGCAGTCGGTCGATGAAGGCGAGTGCTTCGGCGTCGTCGACATGGTGCAGGTCGTCGAGCGCGATCACGCCGTGCGCCAGTTCGACTCGCTCAAGGGTGTTGAGGATCTCGTCGGCGGCCCGCTGCTGTTCGCGGGCATTGCGGCTCGCCGCCATCGTGGCCAGCGCCTCGGGCGAGATGCGCCAGGGCAGGTCGAAGGGCTCGAGTGCCCGCCACAGGCATTGCAGCAGGCGGTGCAGGTCGTCGCCGGCATCGAGCGCGACCCAGGCCACGCCGTGGCCCGCCGGCAGCTGCTCCAGCGCGCGCACCAGCAGCGCCGTCTTGCCGCCACCGCCCGGCGCCACCAGCAGCACCAGGCGTTGCTCGCCCAGCGCCTGCACCAGGCGCTGCTCCAGCGCCGGGCGCGCCATCGTCAACCCGGCACGCAGCCGCGGGCGCTGGATCTTGGTGCTGGCGATGCTCACGCACTCGATGATAGGCACGGGAGGGCGTCGCCGGCAGCGTGACGCGGCTGCCGATGGCCCGCGGATGGCCCTGTCGCGGCGCAGGCGTGGCTCCTCTCGGGCGATGCACCGGCGCGCGCGGCTCGCCACGATAGCGGCACCGCAATCGAACGGGGTCCGCCCCCGAAAGGAACACCGCCATGACCTTCTCGCCCTTCGCCGACATGCCCGTCACGGGGCCCGAGCTGATCGCTCCCGACACCTTCCTGATCCCCAACCTGGCGCCCGGGCCCGACGGCCTGTACCTGCCGGTCAACTCGATGGTCATCCGCGGCCGCGAGCCGGTGATCGTCGACACCGGCGCGCCAGTGCACCGCGCGCAGTGGCTCGAGAAGGTGTTCGCGGTGGTCGAGCCTGAAGACGTGCGCTGGATCTTCCTGTCGCACGACGACGGCGATCACACCGGCGGCCTGTTCGACGTGCTCGAACGCTGCCCGCAGGCCACGCTGGTGACCAATTTCTTCAGCGTCGAGCGGCTCGCGCTCGAGAAGCCCGCGCTGCCGCTGGCGCGCATGCGCTGGATCGAGCCCGGCGGCAGCTTCGACGCCGGGGACCGCGTGCTCAAGCTGTTCCGGCCCCCGATCTTCGACGGCCCCACTTCGCGCGGCCTGTTCGACCCGAAGAGCGGCGCGATGTGGATCGTCGACACCTTCGCCTGCTTCACCCCCGGCTCGCTCGACGCCGACGAGCTGCCGCAGGAACTGCTGGCCGAAGTGATGCCGGCGCTGAACAGCGCGGTCTCGCCCTGGCACGCCTGGCTGGACCGGGCCGCCTACACGCGGCATGTCGACACGGTCGAGGGCTTCGGCGCGCGCACCGTCGCCTCGGCGCACGGCCCGGTGCTGCGCGGCGAGCGGCTCGACGACGCCTTCGACCGCGTGCGCGCGCTGGCCGGCCTGCCGATCATTCCGACGCCGGGCCAGGAGCTGCTCGACAGCCTGCTCGCGCCGACGCTGGCCGAAGCCGGCTGATCCCGCGCCCGCGCACCCCGCGCCGCCGGCGCCGCCGGCGCCGCCAAGCCCCAAGAACCGTTCCAACGACCGACGAGAGCGACATGAGCCCGAGCCGACCGAGACGTCTCCAGGTCACGCCGATCAGCGCGGTGACCGAGCCGGGTCAGGCTTCGTTCTGGCTCGCCGGCCCGCTCGCGCTGGCCGCGGTGGTGCGGCGTCGCCGTGCCGGCGTCGGCGACCCGGCGAGGGTGCCATGAAGCGCAACGGCCGCGCCAACCGGAGCCACCCGCTGCGGTCGAGGTTCGCCTCGCTCGCCGCAGGCTTCGGGCTGGTGTTCCTGCTGCTGGCCGGCGCCGTGGCCGCTCCGGCCTCGAGCGATGCGCCGGCGCTGCCCGAGCAGCTGCACGAGACCGGCCTCTTCGTGGCCGGCGAGCCCGAGCGGCTGGGTGCGCACGTCCGGCCGTTCGAACCCGTGCACGCCCTGTGGTCGGACGCGGCGAGCAAGCGGCGCTGGATCCGCCTGCCACCGGGCTCGGCGATCGACGCCCGCAACCCCGACGCCTGGCGCTTCCCGCGCGGCACGAAGCTGTGGAAGGAGTTTTCGCACGCCGGCCGCGTCGAGACCCGCTACCTCGAACTCGGCGCCGACGGCAGCTGGCGCTTCGCGACTTATGTGTGGAGCGCCGACGGCCGCAGCGCGCGCCTGGTGCCGGCCGGCGGCCTGGCGCTCGCGGTCGACGGCGCACCGGCGGATCGTTATGCCATCCCGTCGCGCGCCGACTGCCTGGCCTGCCACGCCGGCGCGCGGTCGCCGGTGCTGGGCCTCGGCGCCTTGCAGCTCGGTCCCGAACTGCCGCGCTGGATTCGCGACGGCCTGGTTCGCCACGCACGCCCTGCGTGGCGCGACCGTGCACCCGCGTCGCCGGGGACGACCGACGCCGAACGGGCCGCCCGCGGCTACCTGCACGCCAACTGCGGCCACTGCCACCACGCCAGCGGCGGCGTGCCGGTGCCGCTGGTGCTGGCGCTCGACGTCGGCGGCAGTCCGGCGCCGCGACCGGTGCAGCTGCACGAGGCGCTGCGCCGCATGTCCACACGCGAGCCGACGCAGCAGATGCCACCGCTCGGCACCCGCATCACCGACCCGGCGGGCCTGGCGCTGCTGCGCGCCTGGCTCGATGAACTGGACCCTCGCAGCACCCCCACCCCAACCCCGGAGAGACTTCCATGAACCGCACCCTCACCACCAGCCCGCGCGCCCACCTCACCCGCACCAGCCTGCTCGGCACCCTTGCGCTCGCCGTCGCGCTCTCGGCGCTGGGCACGGGCGTCGCCGACGCGGCCGAGCCTGCCGCGGCCGCCGCACCCGCGGCGAAAGCCACCCGCCCGACGGCCGAGCAGGCACGCGGCAAGTACCTGATGTCCACGTCGGGATGCATGGACTGCCACACACCCTGGAAGCTCGGCGACAAGGGACCGGAGCCCGACCTTACGCGCCTGTACTCGGGCCACCCCGAGGGGCTGAAGATGCCGCCGCCGCCGACCCTGCCCAAGGAAGGGCCGTGGGTCATGACTGCCGGTGCCACCAACACGGCCTGGGCCGGTCCCTGGGGTGTGAGCTTCACGGCCAACCTGACGCCTGACACCGAGACCGGCCTCGGCCGCTGGACCGAAGACGACTTCATCCGCACAATCCGCACCGGACGCCACATGGGCCGCGGCCGCGAGGTGCTGCCACCGATGCCGATCATGGTCTACAACCACTTCGTTGACCGCGACCTGAAGGCCATCTTCGCCTACCTGCGGACGATCCCGCCGATCCGCAACAAGGTGCCGGACCCGGCCCCGCCTGCCGGCCGCTGAGTGCGCGCAGGGCGGTTACTCCCAGCCCCGTTCCGCGTCCTCACCGACGGCGCGGTCGCCTGCAGCGTCAGATGAAGACGCCCTTCATGCCGCCGGCCGGGTAACGCGTCCCGGCGGCAGCATCTTTGGGCACCAGTTCCGAGACGTGCGCAACCTCGTCGGCAGTCAGCGAAATCGCCATGGCGCGCACGTTCTCATCGAGCCGGTCGATGCGCCGCGTGCCCGGAATCGTGACCACGTCGTCCCCCTGCGCCAGCAGCCAGGCGAGCGCCAGCTGGCTCGGCGTGCAGCGCTTGTCCTGCGCCATCGCCTCGATACGCTCGACCAGCTTGCGGTTCTTGTCGAAGTTCTCGGGCTGGAAGCGCGGATGCTGCGCCCGGCGGCCATCGATGTCGGCTTGAGACTTCAGCGTCCCCGTCAGAAAGCCGCGTCCCAAGGGCGAGTAGGCGACATACCCGATGCCGAGTTCGCGTGTCGTGTCGCGCGTCGACTCGGCTTCGGTGCGGTAGAGGATCGAATACTCCGTCTGCACGGCGGTGAGCGGATGCACGGCATGGGCCCGGCGGATACGCTCGGGCGCTGCCTCCGACAAGCCCAGGTAGCGCACCTTTCCGGCATCGATCAGTCGCGACATCGCGCCGACGGTGTCTTCGACGGGCACGGTCGGGTCGGCTCGGTGCTGGTAGTAGAGGTCGATGACCTCGACGCCAAGCCGCTTCAGGCTGGCATCGCACGCCTGCATCACGTACTCCGGCCTTCCATTGACGCCGTTCGCTCCGCCAGGGTTCTGAACCTGGCCGAACTTGGTCGCGAGGAACACCTTGTGGCGGCGCCCCTTGAGGGCGCGGCCCAGCAGTTCCTCGTTGTGACCCCAGCCATACATGTCCGCCGAGTCGAGGTGGCCGATGCCGTGGTCGATCGCGTGGTGAATCAGTTCAATCGACTGGGTATCGTCGGCGGCGCCATAGATGCCGGAGAGCGACATCAGCCCGAGGCCGATGACGCAGACGCTGGGCCCGTCGGTGCCGAGGGTTCGGTGGGTGATCGCGGCCATGACAGCTCCGTGTGCAAGAGGACTGGACGATTACACCAAAGTACTGGTATTCGTTCGCGAGCGCGGGCCCTGCTATGGGTTCAGGCCTGCCCTGCAGCCGGCACAAGCTCGGTGACGACCTCGGTCGTCGCCTGCGTCATCAGCTTGTGCACCGGGCACTTGCCGGCGACGGTCAGCAACTCCTGGCGCTGCGCATCGCTCAGCGCGCCGGTGATGGCGAGCGTCACGCGCAGGCGGTAGACACCGCGGCGTTCCTCGCCGTCATCGCGTTCGACCGTCACCTTGATGTCGTCGACCGGGATCTGCTTGCGCTGGGCGTACCAGAGCGTGGTCAAGGCCTTGCAGGCGCCGAGTGCGCTGTCGTAGACGTCGTGCGGCGTCGGGCCGAGGTCCTCGCCGCCGTTGCTGGCGGGCTCGTCGACCGTAAACGCATGCTGCCGCACGTGCACGGTGTATTTCATCTTGCTGGACCGGTCGCGGACCACATCGATCGCCATGGCGGCTCCTCCAAAGTAGGCCCTGCATTGTCGCCACTGCGTGCGGCGAAACCTCAGGCGGCCGCATCCGCTGCCGCCAGGTACTGGTGGATCTGCGCTACCGCTGCGGCACCTTCGCCGATCGCACCGCCCACCCGCTTGACCGAACCCGAGCGCACGTCGCCGACGGCGAACACGCCGGGAATGCTGGACTCCAGCGGGGCCGGCTGCCTTCCGCCCGGCGCAGCGCCCAGCGCATTGCCGGTGAGCACGAAGCCGGGTGCGTCGACCGCCACCTGGCAGCCCTCCAGCCAGCGGGTTTCGGGTTCCGCACCGACGAACAGGAAGACGTTGCGCAGCGCCTTCTCTTCTTCGACACCGTTGCGGTGATCGCGCCACGACACCGCTGCGAGGCCGTTGGCCGGGTCGCCGTGCAGGCGGGTGATCTCGGTGTGCGGCCGCAGCTCGATCTGGGGAGTGGCCTCGATGCGGTCGATCAGGTAACGCGACATGCTCGCCGCGAGGCTGGGCCCGCGCACCAGCACGTGGACCCTGGACGCGTGCTGCGACAGGAACACGGCGGCCTGGCCGGCGGAGTTGCCGCCGCCCACGAGCGCCACCTCGGTCTGCGCGCACATCGTCGCTTCCAGCGCCGAGGCCCAGTACCAGACGCCGCGCCCCTCGAACTCCGACAGTCGCGGCACGCCCGGCCGGCGGTAGCGCGCACCGCTGGCGATGACCACGGTGCGGGAACGCAGGCGTCGGCCGTCGGTGAGGCGCAGCGTGAGTTCCCGGTCGGGTCCCGTGCGCGCACAGTCCAGCGACTGCACTTCGGCCGGGATCAGCATCTCGGCGCCGAACTTCTGTGCCTGCACATAGGCGCGGCCCGCCAATGCCCCGCCGGAGATGCCGGTCGGGAAGCCGAGGTAGTTCTCGATCCGGGCACTGGCGCCTGCCTGGCCACCATAGGAACGGCAATCGAGCACGATGACACGCAAGCCCTCGGAAGCGGCGTACACGGCCGTCGACAGCCCCGCCGGCCCGGCCCCGACGACGGCCACGTCGAACAGCTCGTCGTGATCGACCGTGTCGACCATGCCCATGCAGCGTGCCAGCGCCGTTTCGCCGGGGTTGACGAGGACCGAGCCGTCGGGGCAGACCACCAGCGGCTCGCCAGCGGGCACGCCGTACTGCTCCATCAGCGCGGCGGCGCTGGCATCTTGCTGGGCGTCGAGCACGTGGTGGGGCTGGCCGTTGCGGCGCAGGAAGACCTGTAGCCGACGCACGTCGGCAGAGCCCGGTTCGCCGACGATCACCGGGCCGCTGCCGCCCGACTCGATGAGTGCCACCCGCCGCAGGATGAGCGCGCGCACCAGACGCTCGCCGAGGTCCGCTTCCGCGATGATGAGCGCCCGAACCTGGCTCGGCGGCAACAGCAGCACGTCAACGGCGTCCTGCGCGATGCCATCCACCAGCGAAGGCTTGCCCGACAGCGTGCCCACCTCGCCAACGAAGTGGCCGCGACCGTGTTTCACGATCGGCGTGACATGCCCCATGCCGTCGCGCTGGCTCACCGCCACCAGCCCCTTGAGCACCACGAACATGCCGGGGCCGGGCTCGCCCGCGGTGATCAGCTGCGCGCCGGCCGGGTGCGTCTGCAGCGCCCCGAAACGCCGCATGCGCGCCAGTTCGGCGTCGGTGAGCACGGGAAACATCTGGTGACGGCGAGACAGGAGCTCGCTGGGGGCGTCGTCTGCCATGGCAGGTCCGGTAAGGGCGTGGCCCGATTAGACGATCTTCCCAGAGGCCGCGCAGAGCGCCCTCACGCGATGCCAAAGGCGGCGATCATCGGGTCCGTCAAACCAGTCGGGGCCGGTGTGCCGGTCCACGACTTCAAGGAGGCACACGATGCGACCCTTCAAGCTCTGGGCCGGCGCCAGCGGCTACGCCTACAAGGAATGGCAGGGCAGCTTCTATCCGGCGAAGATCGAAGCTGAGGCCATGCTCGCGTGGTACGCCGAGCGACTGCCTTCGGTCGAGATCAACAACACCTTCTACCGGATGCCCAAGAGCGAGGTGCTGGAGCGCTGGGCGCAAGCCACGCCCGAGGCCTTTCGCTTCTCGATCAAGGCGTCCAAGCGCATCACGCACGACGCACGGCTGGCGGTTGACGCGGCGGCCGATGCGGTGGCCTATCTCTACAAGAACCTGGCTGCGCTCGGCGCCAAGCGCGGGCCGGTGCTGTTCCAGCTGCCGCCTTTCCTGAAGAAGGACACGGCGCGGTTGCAGGACTTCCTGCAACTGCTGCCCGCAGGCCACCTCGCGGTCTTCGAGTTCCGTCACGACAGCTGGTTCGACGACGACGTGTATGCGCTGCTGAAGACCGCCGGCGCGTCGCTCTGCCTGTCGGAGCGCGAAGACAGCACGCCACCGCCGCTGGTGGAGACCGCGCCCTGGGGCTACGTGCGGCTGCGGCTCGAGAACTACTCGGACGCTGAGCTGGCGGCTTGGGCCGAGCGCTTGGCGCGCACGCAGTGGCAGGCGGTGCACGCGTATTTCATGCACGAGCCGACCGCACCCGGCTACGCGGCGGCGTTGCTGGCTTTGATGACACAACACCCAGCGTCTTGAGGCCGGCCGTCAACGTCTGCTTGTGCGTCCAGTAGGCCAGCCACGGATCGGCGGTCTGGAACGACAGGTGCTCGCGCGCCGTGCGCACGGTCCACTGGTCGCTGCGTTTCAGCGCGGCCAGGTCGTCCCAGGCGATCGGCATCGACACACCCAGGCCGGGGCGTGAGCGCGCCGAGTACGCCGCCGCCGTCGTGGCGCCGTGGTTGTTGCGCAGGTAGTCGACGAAGAGCTTGCCGACGCGGTTGGCGGCGCCCATCTTGGCGCTGAAACGCTGCGGGATCACCTGCGCGATGTGCTGTACCACGGCTTGCGCAAAGGCCTTCACGGTGTCCCAGTCGTCGCGCGGCGTCAGCGGCACCACGACGTGCAGGCCCTTGCCGCCGCTGGTCTTGAGCCAGCTCTGCAGCCCCAGCTCCTGCAGCAGGCCGCGCACCAGCGTCGCGGCTTCCTGTACACGTTCCCAGCGCTCGCCTTCGCCGGGGTCGAGGTCGAAGATCACGCGGTCGGGCCGGTCGATCTTCTTCACCAGCGCATTCCAGGTATGGAACTCGATCACGTTCATCTGCGCGGCGGCGATCAGCGCTTTGTCCGACGGCACTTCCAGCAGCGACGCGTGCCCGGGCCAGAGCGCAGCGTCGAGTTCCTTGATGCCGGTGATTTGCAGCGACTCGATGTGCTTCTGGTAGAACAGCTCGCCGCCCACGCCGGTGGGCCCGCGCACCAGCGAGCACGGCCGGCCCTTCAGGTGCGGCAGCATCCACTCGGCCACCGATTCGTAATATCGCACCAGCTCGAGCTTGGTGATGGCGGTGCTGGCGTCGATGATGCGTTCGGGGTGACTGACCTTGATGCCGCCGACGATGCTGGTGCCCGCAGTCACCAGCGCCGGGCCCTCCGGCATCACACTGCTTTCGCGCTTCACGCCCTTGGCGTCCTTGTCGATGCGCAGGCCCAGGTACTTGCCGTGGCGGACCTGGCTGTCGGGTGTCCAGTCGGAGAACTCCACCTCGGCGACCAGCGTGGGCTTCACGAAATGCTGCGCCGCCGGGTCGCGCACGGCCCAGCGGTGCTGGTGCAGCGGCTTGGTGCCGAAGGGCGAGGACGCGACCTCGATCTTCTTCAGCCGCGTTTTCAGTTCGGCGGCGGTCTTCGCGTTCCAGCCGGTGCCGACGTTGCCGACGTAGACGAGCTGTCCGCCGTCGTCGTTGACGCCCAGCAGCAGGCTGCCGATCTCGGCCTCGCCGCTGGAACGGTCGGTGTAGCCGGCGACGACGAACTCCTGGCGCAGCTTGTTCTTCAGCTTCAGCCAGGTCTCGGTGCGGCGCGATTCGTAGGGCGCGTCCTTGCGCTTGGCGATCACGCCTTCGAGTCCCATCCGACGCGCCGATTCGAGGATCGACGCGGCGTCGGCATCGAAGTCGGCGCTGTAGCGCAGGTGCTCGTGCGGGTGTTCGGCCAGCACCTGCTTCAGCAACTGGCGCCGCTGCACCAGCGGGGTCGCGCGCAGGTCGTGGCCTTCGAAGTAGGGCAGGTCGAAGAGGAAGTACGTGATGCTGTCCGTGCGCGAGCGGTCGAAGGCGTTCTGCAGCGCGTTGAACTCGGGCGTGCCGTTCTGGCCCATGACGACGATCTCGCCGTCGAGCCAGGTGCCCTTCAACTTCAGGCTCTTCAGCGCCTTCAACAGCGCCGGCATCTTGGCCGACCAGTCGTGGCCGCCGCGCGTGATCAGCCGTACTTCGCCGTCTTCGATGCGCGCCATCAGGCGGTAGCCGTCGAGCTTGATCTCGTAAGCCCACTCGCCCGAGGTCGGCGCTGCGCTGGCCAGGCTGGCGAGCTGCGGCGGCAGCGTGGCCGGCATCGGCGCCTTCACCGCGCCGGTGGGGCCGGCCGCGCTCGCGGGCGGCGCTTTCAGCGGCTTGGCGATCACGCTGTCGGGCAACGCGCTGACCACGTCGTACACGCTGTGCGGTCTGGCGTGTTTGTCGCGTTTCTTGAACAGCAGCCAGGGCTCCTGCTTGTCGCCGGGCTTGGCGATGCGCACCAGCTCCCACAGCCCGAACAGCTTGTGGCCGTGCAGCGTGAAGACCAGTTTGCCGTCCTTCAGGCCCTGGTGCGGATCGACCGCAGGCTCCCAGGTGCCCTCGTCCCAGACGATGACGGTGCCGGCGCCGTACTGTTTGGGCGGGATCGTGCCTTCGAAGCTGTTGTACGACAGCGGATGGTCCTCGACATGGATCGCCATGCGCATGTCCTTGGGGTCGTAGCTCGGCCCGCGCGGCACCGCCCACGACAGCATCACGCCATCGAGTTCGAGCCTGAAGTCGTAGTGCAGCCGGCTCGCGTGGTGCTTCTGGACGACGAAGGCCAGTTCGCTGCCCGATGCGCCGACGTCGCCGCGAGGCTCGCTGGTGACGTCGAAGTTGCGCTTGGCCCAATAGCGCGCAAGGGGATCCAGCGGACGCGGCGGATCCGGCTTTGCCGGGCCGCTCGCGGCGCTCCCCTGGGGGGGAGGCGGCCGAAGGCCGCTCCGGGGGCGTGTCATGTCAATCGGCGGTAGGCGCTGAAGTGGCGCAGCGCGCCGCGCTTGTCGCCCATTTGCTCGCGCAGCCGCCCCAGGTTGTAGTGCGCGTCGGCCAGCGTCGGATCGAGCGACAGGCTCTGCTCGTAGCTGGCCATCGCTTCGGGCAGGCGTTCCAGGTGATCCAACGCGACGCCACGGTTGAAGTGGATCAGCGGCGACGCCGGGCAATGGGTGACCGCCTCATCGGACAGTGCTGCCAGCTCGGCGAAGCGACTCGTGTCGCTGAACATTGCACCCAAGTTCAGGTAGGCGTCTTCGAAGTCGGGCGCCAAAGCCAGCGCCTGCCGGTACGCGGCCTCGGCCGCGATGGCGTCGCTGGATTCGAGTGCCACCCCGCGCTCGAACCACGCCGGCGCGCCGGGTGGGGTGGACGGCGCAGACGGTGAAGAGTCGCGTGCGAAAAAGGCCACGCTGCCGGCCACCGGCGCGACGTCGAAATCCATCAGCAGCTGGCCGCTGTCGGCCTGCCACCGGCCATCGCGGTCACGCACTGCCACGTCGGCGCCGATGGCGGTGATGCGCAGGCCGGTCAGCGGCAGCTCGTCCGGCAACGTGGCCTTCAGCCGCGCCAGCGAACGCAGGATCCTGCGCGGCGGGATCTTCGAGGCCTGCAAGGCGTGCGCGGTGCGCAGCAGCATCAGGTCCTGGAACGTGAACCGCCACTCGTTGCGCGGGCCGCGGGTCGGGGCGACGAAACCTTCGGCAATCAGGCCGGCGACGATGCTGCGCGACAGCCCCAGCATCGCCTGAACGCGGCGCAGGGTGTATGTCGAGGTGCCGTCGTCGCCGCTGCGGGTCACTTCCTGGCGCGGGCCTGTTTGGGCGCAGGCGCTTCAGCGGCTTCTTCGACCTTGGCTGCGGCCGCGCGTTTGGCGCCCTTGCGCTCTTTGGCTTCGGCCACGGCAGGCTCCACGACGACGGGTTTCGCCGCCGCCGTCTTCTTGCCCAGGCTCGCGCGCAGCGCCTCCATCAGGTCGATGACCTGCGCGGTGCTTGGCGCTTCGTCGTGCGCGGAGGCGACAACTTGCTTGCCTGCGATCTTCTCGTCGATCGCGGCGAGGATGCGCTTGCGTTCTTCATCGGCGTACTGGGTGGGGTCGTAGGCGTCTTCGGAGATCTGGTCGATCAGCTGCAGCGCGAGCTGCAGTTCAGCCGGCGTCACCGTCACCGGCTCGATGGCCAGATCCTTCAGCGACCGCACCTCGTCGGCGTAGAGCAGCTGCTGCAGCACCAGGCCGTCTTCCACCGGCCGCACCTGCACGACGACCTGCTTGCTCTTCCAGGCCCACTTGGCGAGCGCGCAGCGCCCGCTCTGGCGCATCGCTTCGGCCAGCAGCGCATAGGGCTTGCCACCGCGTTTGTCGGGCGCGATCAGGTAGGCCTTGTCGTAGAACAGCGGGTCGACCGACTTCTCGGGGATGAAGGCCATGATCTCGATCGCCGGGCTGCTCGCTTCTTCCAGCGCCTTCAGCTCTTCGGGCGTGAACAACACGAAGCGGTCCTTCTCGAATTCGTAGCCCTTGACCATGTCGGCGCGCGCGACCACGGTCTGGTCTTTCTCGGACACGTATTGCTGCTTCAGACGCGAGCCGTCCTTGGCCAGCAGGTTGAACTTGACCGCGCTCGAGGTCTCGGTCGCGGAGTAGAGCTTCACCGGTATCGACACGAGGCCGAAGCTCAAGGTCAGGGAAGCGATAGAACGAGCTGCCACAAGCCACCTCACTGTGCGCGGTGCGCGCTACGGGGTGACCATACTAGCCCTGAGCGCAGCAAGAGGCGGCGGCGGGGCCCTGCCGACAGGGCTTCGCAGCCCCGATTTGTGGGGTTCGCGCGACGCTGGCATGCTCTGCGACCGGCCATGGAACACCCTTCGACCCAAACCCTGCGTGTGGCGATCGACGCCGAGTCATCGGTTTCGGCGTTGCTGTGCGTGCCCGACAAGGCCTGGGCGGGCTACGTCCTTGCACACGGCGCCGGGGCCGGCATGGCGCACAGCTTCATGGCGAATCTGGCCGGCGGGCTGGCCGCGCAAGGCATCGCGACGCTGCGCTACCAGTTCCCGTACATGGAGCAGGGCTCGAAGCGGCCCGACGTGCCCAAGGTCGCCCACGCCGCCGTGCGCGCCGCGGTGGCCGAAGCCACGCGGCGCCTGCCCGGGCTGCCGCTGTTTGCCGGCGGCAAGTCCTTCGGTGGCCGCATGACATCGCAGGCCCAGGCGCTGTCGCCGCTGCCGGGCGTGCGCGGCCTGGTGTTCGTCGGCTTCCCGCTGCACCCGGCCGGCAAACCTTCTGACGATCGCGCGAAACACCTGGCCGATGTGCATTGCCCGATGCTGTTCCTGCAAGGCACACGCGACGAACTGGCGGCGCTGGAACTGCTGCAACCGCTCGTGCAGCGCCTCGGCGAACGCGCGACGCTGGCGCTGTTCGAAGACGCGGACCACGCGTTCCATGTGCGCGCCCGCAGCGGGTGGACGGACGCGCAGACGCTTGAGGCGATGCAGGGTGCGATGGTGGCGTGGCTGCGCGAGGCCGGCGGTGAGTGGGGTGGGGCCGGGCAGGTGGGTATCAAACCCTAGACCGTGACGCCACCGTTCTCGGGGGGCGGCGCAGCGGGTGTCGACGCTGCGGTGGCCGGCCGGCGCGAGATCTCCACTTGCAGCGGCGTTGTGGTGTCGAGATGGATGTCGCGCTGCGGATAGGCGATCGAGATCCCGGCGCCGGCCAGCGCCGAGTCGATCATGAAACGCAGGTCGCTCATGATCAACGGCCCGCTGGCGTTGCCCCGGATGTCGATCCAGATGAAGAGCGCGAAGATCAGCGCGTTGTCGCCGAAGTCCTCCAACTGGACCTGCGGCTCGGGTTGTTTGAGCACCTGGCCGTGGCGCTCGGCGCAGCCGCGGATCAAGTCGGCCACCTGGCGCAGTGGCGAGCCGTAGGCCACGCCGACGCGCACCACGCGCCGCACGCGCTGGTCGCTCATGGTCCAGTTGGTGACCCGGTTCTCGAGCAGCGCCGAATTCGGCAGGATCGCATCGATGCCGTCGAAGCCCTTGATCGTCGACGAGCGCAGGTTGATCTCGGACACGGTGCCGGTGAAGCCGTCGACCTCGATCGAGTCGCCGACACGCACCTGCCGCTCCATCAGCAGGATCAGGCCGCTGATCAGGTTCTTGATGATGGTCTGGGTGCCGAAACCGACGCCGATGGCCAGCGCGCCGCCGAGGAAGGCGAACACGGTGAGCGGGATCTGCGCCAGGTTCAGCGTCAGCACCAGCAGCATCAGGCCGACGGCCCACAGCAGCCAGCGGCGGATCGTCCGGGCCTGCATCGCGTCGACGGCGAAGCGGCCGATCAAGGTGCGTTCGAGTCGACGCGCCAGACGCGCGGCGATGAGGCAGCCGATCAGGAAGACGAGCAGCGCGCCGATGCTCTTGCCGACAGTCACGCCCCGCGTGGTCGTGACTTTCTGGCCCTGGATGTCGATCGTGTCCTCGACCGCGAAGAGCTCGAATCGCCAGATCGCGCGTCCCACTGCGGCCGCCTGCACCCAGACCGCCGCGGCGCGGTCCTGCCACGAACGCTCGGCCTGGTCGACCTCGAATTCCGTCAGCCAACGCTTGAGCATGCGCTCGTCGCGGTCGATCTCGTCGAGCAACTGCTGCGTGACCAGCGCACGCCGGCTCAGGGCCTCGGCGCGCGCGGCACCGAAGCGCTGCACTTCGCTGCTGGCCGCGAGCTGCTCCTGGGCCAGTGCCAGCGTGCCCTGTTCCTCGTGGATGACCTCGAGCTGCCCCGAGGCATACCTTCTCCAGACTCCCAGCGGGCGGATCATGTCGCGCAGCGCAGCGGTGGCTTCGCGACGGCGCTCGGCACCCGGAGCGTTCAGCGCATCGAAGCGCAGTTGCCAGACATCCGCGGTCGACGCCGCGAGTCCCCCCAGCAGGGTCAGGATCTCGGTCTCGCGCCGCGCCGTGTCGGTCGCGGCGGCGAGCGCTTGGAGTTGCGCTTCGGCGGCTTCCAGCCGCGCCGGGATCGGCGCCGGCTCGGCTGTACGAAGTGCCTGCAGTGCGCGGGTCGCGGCCGCCAACTCGCGTGACTTCTGGTCAGCGAGCGCTTGGGCCGCGGCTGCGGCCTTTTCGATGCGTGCCTGCCGGGCCTGTTGCTCTTGCCGCACTCGCTGCAGGTCGGCCTGGGTGAACGCGACGCGGGCCTTGACCGCCTGGCGCTGCCGCTCGACCAGGGCCAGCCTGGCCTTGTCGGCCTCGGACCGGGCCGCGGCCAGTTCCCCGTCGCGGGCGATCGCGGCCGCCGTCGCGTCGACGGCCTGCTGGTGCCAACGGGTCGCGCGCGCGCGCCATTGCAGCGCAGCGTCGGCGGTGTCCGCGCGGGCGCGTTCCTCGGCGCTTCGAAGCGACTGGTTGGCGCGCAGCAGATCCTGTTGCAGCCGCTCGAGTTCACGCGCGTTCAGGCTGCGGGTCGTTTCCGCCGCCTCGATCCGGCGCGACAGCGTGTCCGACTGCTGCGCCAATTCGTCGGCGCGCAGGATCGAATACGGCGGCTTTTCGGCAAAACCGGTCCACGCCGCGTCGGCGGCGATCGCTTCCGAGCGGTCGGCGCGCGCTTCGTTGATGCCGGCGATCGCACGCAGTTCGCGATCGATCGAAAGGGACCACTGCGCCAGCCGGCGCGTCGCGTGCCCCACTTCCTCATCGGTGATGCCCGGCGGCACGGCAACGCCGTCCGCGGCCATGCCGGCGCCGAGGCTGCGCGCTTCCTCGAGTTGCTTGTTCAGGCGCTCGAGCCTGCCATCGTCGGCGGTGGGGGCGGTGGCGCTGGCGGCGGTCGGTGCCGACGCCTTGGGCATCCCGGGCAACGCTGACAAGAGCGCGCCCTGGCCGTGGGCCGCCGGCAGGCCGAACGCGGCGGCCAGCAAGAGAAGGCGTGCGGCGGCCCGTCGCAATGATCGGATCTTCATCGGGCAGGGGCGGCTTGTGGGCGGGGCAGCGGGGTGAGCACCGGCGAGGTGCGGGCCCCGGATTGTGGCCCCGGCGAAAGGCCGTTCTGCCGATTTCTGGCACCATCCTGCGCATGGCCCGCCTGCACGCCGACGAAATCGCCCACTACCGCAACGAGGGCTGGGTCATCCCGCGTTTCCGTCTGCCGCCCGAACGGGTGGCGCTGATGGTCGATGCGCTGGAAACGCTGCTGCGCAACAACCCGGGCGTGCGGCCCGAGAAACTGGTGTCGGCGCACGTCGCCGGTGACAACGGCGAAGGTGTGCGCGGTGTCGCCGACTTCCTCGACCTCGCGCGCGACCCCGAGATCGTCGACCTCGTTTCCGGTGTCATCGGCGACGACGTGATCCTGTGGGGTTGCCACGTCTTCTGCAAGCCCGCCGGCGAGGGCTTCGAAACGCCCTGGCATCAGGACGGCCACTACTGGCCGATCCGCCCGCTCGCCAACTGCACCGTCTGGGTCGCGCTCGAGGAGTCGACGGTCGAGAACGGTTGCCTGCGAGTGATCCCGCGTTCGCACATCGGCGAGCAACTGCATCCGCACCTGCACGAGGACCGCAGCGACCTGACGCTGAACCAGCGCATGGTCGAAGGCACCTTCGACGAAGCGACCGCGGTCGACCTCGAACTGCAGCCGGGCCAGATGTCGCTGCACGACGTGTACATGATCCACGGTGCCAAGGCCAACACCTCGGGCAAACGCCGCACCGGCGCCGCGCTGCGTTACATGCCGGCCACTTCGGTCTTCGAGCGCCACCTGCGCCCGTCGGATGGCCAGACCGGCGTGCCGGTGAACTTTGCGCAGCGGCCGCTCTGGTTGCTCAAGGGCATCGACCGCAGCGGGCGCAACGACTTCGAGGTCGGTCACGCGCGCTGAGGTGCCTTCGCGCCGGGCGCGAGAAGCCCGGTCGCGAGCGCCGTGCCGAGCACGATCACGGCGCAGGCGCCGGCCATCACCGGCGTCACCGCCTCGGCCAGGAACACCCAGCCCCACAGGACCGCGAAGAGCGGGATCAGGAAGGTGACCGAGATCGCCCGTGCCGGCCCCACCTGCGCGATGAGGCGGAAGTAGAGCAGGTACGCAGCGCCGGTGCACACGACGCCCAGCAGCGCCGCGTACGCCCAGGCGCTGCCCGAGGGTGGGGCCGCGGGCCACAGCCACCAGGCGGGCAGCAGCAGGGCCACGCTCGCAGTCATCTGGCTGCCCGCGGCCACCGCGAGCGGCGGCACGCCGCCGAGGTGGCGTTTGGTGAAGTTGGCCGCGATGCCGTAACACAGCGTGCCCGCAACGCAGGCGACGATGGCCCAGCCCGGAGCCGTCCCGTCGGCCCCCGGGTTGAAACTCGCCTTGTCCCCGGCCAGCCAGAGCACGCCGGCAAAGCCGATGGCCAGGCCCAGGGTTCGCGCCGCGGTCGGCCGGTCGCGCAGCCACAGCCAGGCGATCAGGCTGCCCCACAGCGGCGCGGTGGCGTTGAAGACCGACGACAGGCCGGCCGTGATCGACAGCGCGGCGTAGCTGAAGGCCACGAAAGGCAGCGCCGAGTTGACGACACCGACGAACGCGATCGCCTTCCAGTGCTGGCGCAGCACCGGCCCCAGGCGGTGCAGCCACAGCAACGGCAACAATGCGAGCGCGGCGAAGCTCACACGCACCGCCGCCAGCGCCACCGCGCCGAAGTCGGCTGCGCCCAGGCGCATGAACAGGAACGACGCGCCCCACAACGCAGCGAGCGCAACCAGTTCGGTCAACGCACCACGCTTCACGCCAGCAACACCCCTTCGTGCTGGAGCAGGCGCTCCTTGCGCGCCAGCCCGCCGGCGTAGCCGGTCAACGAGCCGTTGGCGCCGATGACTCGGTGGCAGGGCACGATCACCCCCACCGGATTGCGGCCGATCGCGGCGCCTGCCGCACGCACGCCGGCGGGCGTACCGGCGCGTGTCGCCATCGCGCCGTAGGTGCTGGTGCGCCCTGGCTCGATGCTCAGCAGCGCGTGCCAGATCGCACGCTGGAAGGGCGTGCCGTGCAGATCGAGTGTCACCTGCAATCCACTGGTGGGCTGGCCGTTCCAGTAGGCCTCGAGCCAGCGCCGCGCGGCGACGATGTGGACAAAGCCGGGATCGACGGGGGCGTCGAAGTCGCCCGGGTGGTGCGCCTGCGCGTCGAACCACAAGCCGGCAACGCCGCGCTGCGTGGCCAGTGCCGTCATCGGGCCGATCGGCGTGTCGATGCGCGCCTGCGCCACCAGCGGGACGTTCTTGAAGGCAGGGGTCATTTCACTCTCCAGTCTCATGTCGAAGCGGCTTTGCGGCGGGCGCGGCCTCGAGGCTTTGCCACAGTCCCATCACGGCGTAGGCCCGCCAGGGCCGCCAGGCCTGCGCCATCGATTCGACCGCTTTCAGGTCGCGTGTGCCGAGCGCGTTCAGCACCCCGATGTCGGTGCACGGGAAGGCGTCGGGCCAGGCCAGCGCCCGCATCGCGATCAGCTGCACCGTCCATTCGCCGATGCCGGGCAGGGCGCGCAACGCGGCGAGCGTGGGCTCCAGCGGCGCCCCGCGTTGGAGCGAGAGGTCGCCGTCGTTCACCGCAGCAGCCAGGGCCTGGAGCGCATGCACACGCTGGCGCACGATGCCCAGGCGGCCGATCTGTTCAGGGGCGGCCGCAGCGAGCACGGCCGCCGTGGGGAAGAGCCGGCCGAGGTCGGCGAACGGGGTCTCGACTGGTTCGCCAAGCGTGTCGACCAGGCGCTGGGTCAAGGTGCGCGCTGCCGCCACCGTGACCTGCTGGCCGAGGATCACACGCACGCCCATCTCGAAGCCGTCGACACCGCTCGCCACCCGCAGGCCGGCACGCGGCGGCCGCGGCAGCGTCGCCATCACGGGGTCGATCAGCGCCGGGTCGGCGTCGAGGTCGAGCGCGTGGCGCAACCGCTGCAGCACGGTGCCGAGCACCGGCACCAGGCTCGGCGACACGCTGACGTGGAGTTCATGCCGCTCGGGCACGAAGCGGCCCGCCAGCCAGCCGGCGAGCACCTGGCCGCTGCGCTGCACGGCCAGCGTTCGGCGCAGTGTCAGACCCTCCACCGCTTCGACGCCGGCGATGCGGCGATCGCTGAAGAAGCGCAGCACGCCGTCGACGTCGTACGGCGGGCGGTAGCCCAGCCGCACCGTGAGCGCGCCGTCGGCGGCGGATGGCGCACCCGGCCGCTCCTTGCGCAGCGCGCTCGGACTCAGCCGGTAACGATCGGCGAACGCGGCGTTGAAGCGGCGCAGGCTGGCAAAGCCGCTTGCGTGCGCGACCGCGGTCACCGGCAACGTGGTGTCGGTCAGCAACTGCTTGGCCAGGAGCAGGCGGCGGGTGCCGAGGTAGTCCACCGGCGACACCCCGTGCGCCTGCTGGAACACGCGCCGCAGGTGGCGATCGGTCACGCCCAGGCGCGCCGCCGCGGCGGGCAGGTACAGGTCCTGCCCGTCGTGCACTGCGTCATCGATCAGGCGCGCGGCGTGGTGCGCCAGCACCTGCGAAGAGTCCACCAGCGACAGCCCCGGCGCCAGCTCGGGCCGGCAGCGCAGGCAGGGCCTGAAGCCGGCCGCCTCCGCGCCCGCGGCATTGGCAAAGAAGCGGCAGTTGCGCTGCAGCGGGGTGCGCACGCGGCAGACCGGGCGGCAGTAGATGCCGGTCGACTTGACGCCGACGAACAGGCGCCCGTCGAAACGTGCGTCGCGCGCCAGCAGCGCGGCGTAGGCGCTGTCGCCGGGGCCGGCGAAGGGGGAGTCCGTGGTGCTGCGCATGCGTCCATTATGGGTAGTCGGGGTCTCCGTGCTGGCCGTTTTCGGACCTGTGCTTCGGCGCTCTCTCGCCACACTTCTGCGACTGGCGGACGCCAGTTGTCGCTAATGGCCCACCTGCCACTATGGAAGCAGGTCCGCATGCTTGGGGTGCCTCTACGGCGTACGGCTACTTTCGGCCGTCGAGATCTGCGTGGGCGAAGCCTGTCCGGGCTGTAATGGGATGGACGCCCCCAACCGTCAGTGCATCAACGTGCCAAAGTGAAAGCGCTACCGCAACCACTTGAATCGAAAGGGGCGTTCGACATGAAGATTACGACGATCGGTATCGACCTGGCCAAGAACGTGTTCCAGGTGCATGGGGTTGATGAGGATGTGGTCACCAGCAAGCCTTGTGCGCGCCGAAGGGCCTGCCGAAGACGCATTGCGCGACGTTACGGTCGCCCAATCCAAGCACCTCAGACCGCCGCAGGACCGTCACAGGTCGACCCGAGGGCGTTTGAAAGTACTATGCCCAGGGATTTGGATTCGCCACTACATTTGCGACCACTGCGGCCATGACGCCGCAGCCCCACCCACGGAGTACCGACCATGATGAAGCTGCTCTCTGTCGCCGCCGCGCTGGCGTTTGCGTCCGGCGCCGCGCTGGCTCACAACTGCCCGAACGAAATGAAGGCCATCGATGCCAAGGTGGCCAGCAACCCGAAGCTCGCCGCCGCCGACATGGACAAGGTCAAAAAGCTGCGTGCCGACGGCGAAGCCGCGCACAAGGCCGGCAAGCACGACGATTCGATGAAGGCGCTGGGCGAGGCGAAGAAGATGCTCGGCATCTGACGCCGGGCGAAGCTTCGCCACCCTTGCGGGCCGCCTTCGGGCGGCCCGTTTGCTTCGAAGTCAGGTCGCCGGCTTGTCCGACAGCGCCTTGAGGTTGTCGCGCAGTTCCTTGCTCATCGGCGCGTGCAGGTTGATGACCGCCCCAGAGGCGACTTTCACAGTTTTCCGGTTCGTCGCCGCGAAGCCGTCGCTCGCCTTCCCGCTTCCTCGTCAGTAGCTCCGAAAGACTCCGTAGCGCGCAGTTAATCTACTCGGGCAGCCCAGCCTTCGCCAGCCCAGCGTAGTAGCGCTCGCGCTGGCCGCGGCACAGGTCGTTCGCGCACAAACGCTCGTCCCGAAACGAGGTAATCGTGTAGGAGGGCAGCAGGCGCCTGAACTCGGCGAGTGACGCGTTGGCGGTTTCCTTCTCGCCCAAGTTCGCTGCTGCCGCGGCGACCCATGAATGAGCCACGGCGTGCTGCGGCCGCTCCAGCACCGAGCGCCGCGCCCATTCGAGCGCGTCACGGTCGTTGCCCAAGTACAAATGCGCCGCCGCGGTAACGACAAAGATCCCGTTGAGATTCGGGTCGCGCGGGCTGAGCCGGCGCGCCTGCAGGAGGGCGGCGATGGCTTCATCCTGTCGGCCAAGTGTGCAACGGGCATAACCGAGCCAGAACCAGGCGCTGGCATCGTTGCGATTGAGTGCGATCTGGCGCTCGAGCAACTCCACCGCCTGATCGGAGCGGCCGGCCAGTGCAAGTGTGGTACCGCGCACACCGACGACACGCGGATCGGCCGGGTCCAGTTGGAAGGCGCGCTCCGAGAGCCTGTCGGCTTGTTGCAGCCACTGCTCGCGTGTCGTGCCACGCAGGTTCAGCCAGCGCTGCGACACGTCGACGTTGTAGGTCTGGGCAAGCAGCGCGAAGGCGAGCCCCGACCGCGGGTCCCGCGCGCTCGCACGCTCGAGCAGCCGGCGCGCCTCCTGCACTGAGTCCGGCGTCGTTCGGTTGAATTGAAGCAGCCAGCGCGCCTGCAGCAACAAGTCCTGGAGGTCGGCGGCGGGCCGCTCCCGCGCACGCGCGGTTTCCACCTCCTGCAGCTTCAGGTCCAGCGACCTCGCCACCGTTCCGGTGATGCGGTGATAGAGCGCAGGCAGGTCGGGCAGCTCGCCGTCGATGCGATCTGCCCAGAGGGCGCGCCCACTCTCGCTGTCGACGAGTTGCAGGGTCAGCCGCACCGCGTCGCCCAAACGCACCAGGCCGCCGTCGAGCACGTAGCGCACGCCGAGCTCGCGGCCTACCTGGCGTGCGTCGACGCTCCGGCCGCGGTAGCTGTCTGCCGTGGCGCGCGCAATCACGAAGGTCTCGGGGATGCGTGACAGGTCCACCGTGATTTCGTCGGTAAGTGCGGCGGCCAGGCGATCCTGCGCCGGTTCGCCACCTTGGCTGGTCAGGGGCAACACCACGATCGACAGACCAGGCCGGGCCGTCGCGGATTCGGCGTGCCGCCGCATGGCCCAAACCACCCAGGCCAGGGCGACACACAGGAGGGCCACGCCGGCACCAAGGACCAATCGCCGTGCCAGGCGACCTCGCACAGGTGGCTGGCCCGCGTCGGTGACCATCGGTGCCGACGGCACCGTCTCGATGCAGGCCACGGTCAGCACAGCAGGCTCAGGCTTTTCGAACCTGGGCCCGTCCGGGCCCACCGGGACCGCCAGCGTGTAGCCGCGCCGCGGCACCGTCTTGATGATCCGCTGCTCGACATCGCCCAGCGCGCGCCGGATATCGCTGATGCAGCGCGCGATCGAGTCGTCCGTCACCACGAGCCCCGGCCAGACGGCAGCGATCAGTTCGTCCTTGGTCACGACCTGGCCCGCATGGCGAACAAGATGAGCCAACGCATCGAAGGCGAGCGGCCGCAATTCGACGTCGGCACCCGAGCGCCGCAGCATGCGCCGCTGCGTATCGAGCTCGAAGGCGTCGAATCGGAACGTGGCAGCGGTGAAATCCTCGGTCCGGCCCATCGGAGTGAGATTCACTGATCCAGGGTAGTTTGCGCCCGGTCCCGCGACCGAGTACAGCGCTACTCAGGCAAATTCAGCCCGTACACGGGAAATTTCAGGACGCGCCAGCAGCGCCGAGCGCAGATTGGCGCCTCCACCGAAATGCCGGAGGTGATCGTGCTCAACAACTGGTTCCGACGGATCGTCATTGCCACCATCGTGTCGTTGCTGGCCGGCTGCGCCGCCGCACCGTCGGCACCGAACGTGCAGGCCTTGGCGGTCGATGATTTCCGCGTCCCCTCGAAGGCGGCGGGCGTCGAACTCTTCGTTCGCAACAAGCGGCAGGCGGGGATGCAGGCCTTCCCTTCCGACCGGATCGTGCTCTTTGTCCACGGCGCGACCTTCCCATCGGAGTCGACGTTCGATCTTTCGCTGGACGGACTGTCGTGGATGGACTTCATTGCACGTGCCGGCTACGACGTCTACCTCGTCGACGTGCGGGGCTACGGCGGGTCCACCCGCCCCGCCACGAGGTCAGAGCCTGCGGATCGCGGTTCGCCCATCGCCACGCTGGCCGAGGCGGTCGACGACGTCGACGCCGCCGTCGACTTCATCCGACACCGGCGCAACGTCGAACGCATCCAGCTGATCGGCTGGTCCTGGGGTACCGCCATCATGGGACGCTACGCCGCCACGCATGGCGACAAGGTCGATCGCCTGGTGCTGTACGCGCCCCTGTGGCAACGCAGGGCGGAACCGCTTTCGACTCGCGGGGTCGACGTGACGATGCCATACCGGCTCGTGAACGTGGCAGCGGTGAAGTCGCGCTGGTTGGCCGGCGTGGCGCAAGAAAAGCGGGAGCAACTCATTCCGCGCGGCTGGTTCGAGACCTGGGTGACGGCCACGGTCGCGACTGACCCCTGGGGATCGAGGCAGACGCCGCCGGTCATTCGCGCCCCCAACGGCGTATTCGCAGACCTGCAGAAACCGGGCGAATGGGTGCCTCCCTATGACCCGGCGGCCATCAAGGCGCCCACGTTGCTGATCAAGGCAGAGTGGGACGCCGACACGCCGTCCTACATGGCACAAGCCTTGTTCCCGCTGCTCGTCAACGCGCCCCGGAAGCAATACGTCGAGATCGGCGAGGGGACGCACTCGATCATGCTCGAGCGAAATCGCATGCATCTGTTCCGCAGCGTCCAAGCCTTTCTTGATGATCCAGGAACGTGAATCGGGCGGATGTAGGCGCCGGCAAGCAGCCTGTCCTGGTTGTCGGCTCATGGCCGCGACTGACTATTGGTGGCCGCGCCAGGAAGCTGCCGTCTAGCATCAACACTGGCGAATGACTGCTGCTCCGCGAGACAGCAGGCGCGAGTCGACCCACTGCTGACGGCCGCTCTCCCCAACTCAGCGCCGCAAAGCTGTCGGTGAAACCGGTGATTCAGTCCAATTCGGGCAGTGTGCGAGGTCCGGTCCGTCGCGTCGGGGACCGCGAAAGACATCTTGACGCGGTGCAGCAAACACCTAGCGCGGGCGAGTCAGGAAGGTATCGAGGTGTTTCTCGTCCCACACCTTCTATGGCTTGCGCATCGAAAGCTACCACTTCGAGTAGTCGTGGCCGTGCACCGATGCGATCGGACGGTTGCCGATGTAGAACAGCGTCGGCCAACCTTGTGGACGCCGACGTCCACCGACTGGCCGTTGGCGCAGGTCTTGTCGAACAGGGCCTTGCCGGCCGCCGCGTGCAGGCGGCGAGGCCAAGCGCCGCTACGAGCCCGGCCCGGGTGGATTTTGCGTTTGCATCATTTCTCCTGGATGGTTCGCAGGTAGCCGAGGATGTCGACGAAGTCCTGGTGCGAGAACGTGTCCTTCCACGACGGCATTCCCTTGGTCGGACGGCCGTTGGTGACGGTCGTGAAGTAGGTCTCCTCCAGTTGCTCGCCGTACTTCAGGTGCAAGCGGCGCAGGTTGATCTTGCGGTCCTCCACCACGCCGCTCGGGCCATGGCAATGGGCGCAGTTGCTGTTGAAGATCTCCTTGCCTTTGGCGGGGTCTACCCTCTGGGCCTCGGCGGTGCCGGCCGCGGCCGGCGCGGCGAGCGCTTCGGCCAGAACCGCCGGCGCCGCGGCCGCCAGCACGACCGGCGCGCCCTGGGCCACCGCGTACTTGGCACTCAGTTCGCGGATGCGCGGCGCCAACGCCGGCAGCACGGCGTCGACCTCGTCGCGCAGGCCGGCCTGCTTGTGCGACAGGCCGACGGCGGCGGCGAACTGCAGTTGCGGCCCGGTCACCGGCACAACCCGGTAGCGGTCGTTCAGCACCACGCGGTTGATGTAGCCGGCACTCGCGCCCCAGATGAAGGCCGCGTCGGCCTCGCCGGCGGCCAGCCGGCGCATCGCCTCTTCGGGGTCCATCGCCGTCACCGACGTGATGTCGCTGCGCGCGGCCAGCAGGCCCTGTGGCGGCGAGCCGAACTGCACCGCCACGCGCTGGCCCTTCAGGTCGTCGATGCCGCG
>DATDER010000014.1:0-5923 GCA_036523095.1 Rubrivivax sp. | reverse complement strand
GCAGCTGTCGGATCCGTCGCAGCGCGGCTGCGGGTGACCTGGCCTCATCGGCGTGCTGTCGGGCCGTGTGCGATTTCGTCGTCCGGCGTGGAGTCGATCACCGCTGCCCGCGCCGCCAGATGCATTCGCTCCAGTTCATCGGGCGAGTCGCGCAGGAGGTACAGCCACGCGGGGTGCGGATAAAACTTCGAGGTGTAGTCGTAGCCGACGGTGCGCTGCAGCCGCTGCACGACGACTGCCGGGTGGTCCCCGAGGTGACGCGCTGTCGGTGTGCCGAAGGCAGGCGCCTGGGCGAAGGCGGTGGGCGCGGCTATGGCTATCAACAGCATCGAGGCGTAGCCGGGGGCTTGTGGTCTCATGGCGAAGTCCTTTACCGGGTTCATCCGGTGTGGGTGGAAGGTCTCCCCACTTTCGAAGCCGCAGACGAGAACGTCTTCCCCCGAGCTGACGCCCGTATAGCGAATCTGAGCGACGTTGAGCTGCTCGTAGCGGCCGGACTGTCCAGCGGTGACGCCCGCGCCGAAGCCGCGGATGTTCCCGTTTCGCACGGCAACGTCGTTTCGGGTGTGCGCGAAGACGCCGCTGCCGCTCGCCGTGCCGGGTGTGCAGCTGATGGTGGGCGGTGTGCCCAAGGTGCAGACCACCGGGCCCTGCAGGGTGTAGCCATCGAGGTCCAGCGTGACGCCGTCGGCCGTGATCTGAATCGCGCTGAGGTTCGGGTCAATCACGGTCAGATTGCCCACCAGGCGGTAGCTGCCCGGCTGCGAAATCGTTACGGGGAAGCCCGCGGCATCGCCGGCGGTCACGCCGCCGGCCTCGGCCCCGGCCTGGTCGATCGGGCCGCTGCTGGCGTCCGCGTTCGAGCCGCCGGGTGGACCGGCAAAGGCCGGCGCCGCCAGAGCGCACAGCAGGGCCAGCGCGAGTGACGAATGGGGGAAGTGCTTGGTGGGGTACACGGGTTGTCCTTGGATGAGTGGAAACGAATCAGGCTCGCACCGGCTGCAGCAGCCTGGACTGCATCGCCTGCGCGACGGCGCTGTACGCCGCGCGCCAGGCAGCGTCTGTCTCGGCGCTGTAGTGCGGCTGCAGGCCGCGCTGCAAGGTCCACAGCAGCGCCGCACCAACGGTCTCGTAGTGCTCGGCGCGCACGCCGTAGCCCTGGTGGCGTGCGCCGAGGTCGGCCAGCACCGGGCGCAGGTCGTCGAAGCGGTCGACCGCGGCCACCGTGGCGCGCAGCGCGGCGAGCAGCTTGCGCTCCTGCGCCGCCATGTCGCCGCCGAAGAGCATGCGCAAGCTCGGATCGAGCTCGAACAGGCGGGCGTAGAAGAGCTTCGCCGCCTGCTCGCCGATCGGCTCGACACGGACCCAGCTGCTGCGCAGCGCACCGATTTGCGCCGGCGTCATGTCCGGCTCCAGAGCGCCGAAGCCGTGTCGCACGGAGCGAGCCGGCGCAAGCGCCGCAGCGCCGCGTCTATTGCTGCGTTGATCGCCGCCCGTCGCAGGGCGTGGGCTTCGCGCTTTTGTGCCTCCAGGAAGTCGCCGAAGGGCATGTGCACGACGCTGCCGTCGTGGAGGAAGGTGGCGACGCAGCCGCTCAGGTTGTCGCTCAGGAAGGGGGGTTGCATGGGGGCCTCGCAGAAGAGTGGTCGAGGCCTGCATTGCACCGGCACGCGGCGCGCGCGTCTTGGGTCGGTGGTCCTGACTTGCGGTGCCTCGGCGGGACATCGGTCCCGGCATCGAGGCGTTGTACTGCTAGCGCTTGGGCTCGCTGGCGCGGCCTAGCCCGGCGTCGCGGGCCCAGACAATCACGCGGCTGCGGTTCGGCAGGTCGAGCTTGGCGAAGATGCTGCTGACGTAGTTGCGCACTGTCTTTTCGCTCAGATGCAGCGCGGCCGCGATCTCATCGTTGTCCAGGCCGCGCGCAATATGCTCGAGCACTGCGCGCTCGCGTTCGCTCAGCGCCGTCAGCGAGCGACCGCCGGCCTCGACCGCGGCGGCGTCGTGCTCGGCCAGAAAGTGGCGCACCTCTCGACACAGCACCGGCCAGGCAGGCTCGGTAGCGAGCAGATCGTGGTTGCCAGAATCGAGCGTGACCAGGCGTGCGTGGGCAATCGAGCGGGCGAGCAGCCGACCCTGCTCATACGGCACGAGCGCATCGCGCGAGGCGTGCAGCACGAGGGTCGGACAACGCACTCTGGGCAGCAGCGCGAGCACGTCGATGTTCCAGAACAGCTGGGTCAGCGCCATCGCGGCCTCGGGATCGGCCGACGCGTGCTGGATCCGGCAGTACGACGTGAACACCTCGGCCGGCGCCTCGGGAACAGCTTTGGTCGCGAACACCTGGCGGTACGCCGGGTTGTCCTGGCCCCAGCCGATCTCGATCGTGCGCAACAGCAGATCGCGTTCGGCCGCGCCGCGCTCGCCTGGGTCGCGCCGCGCGAGGCCCTGCGCGTAGGTACCGCACAGCACCAGGCAACTGACGCGCTCGGGGTGGCGCGCGGCATAGGCGATGGCCAGCGGCCCGCCGTGGCAGAAGCCGAGGATTGGAAACCGCGGGAGCTTGGCCGCGTCAACCACCGCTTCGAGGTCGCCCAGCATCGCGTCGAAGCTCAGCTCGCGCGGGTGCCGGTCCGACAGGCCGTAGCCACGCCCGTCGTGTCGGGTCAGCTGGCGCCCGTCGGAGAGCAGTTGCAGCCAGTGTCGCCAGAGCGGGCTGTCGCGGTCTTCGTCGAGGTGCGACATCCAGTTCGCCGCCTTGACGATCGGCGGGCCGCCGCCGAGCTGCTCGTAGGCGATGCGGGTGCCGTCGGCAGCAGTGCAGAAGCGCACCGGATGCGCCGTGCCTCGGGCCACTGGGATGTCCTTCCCGCGCCGGAACGCCGGCACTCGGCGGCGATTATCGCGGCCAGACTGCCAGTTGAACGTCTGCTCTCGAGTCGGGTGGCGTCAGGCACCGAACAAATAGGACTGCACGGTCTCGCCGACCCGCCGGACGATCTCGGGGCGTTTGAGCCCGACGACCGGGGGCAGGCGCAGCACATACCGGGATCGCTGGGAAGGCGACGAAACGCTGATGGCCCTGCTGCGGGCGCCACCACCAACGAGGCCGCAGCCGAGCGCATGCAAGCGATCTTCGACTGGTGACGACGAAGCGGGGGAGGCTCCCTGCGGCCCGTGCTCCAGCCGAGCGATCACGCGGCGTGGTCGGTGGCCAGCGTGCATCCGGTGGGCAAGCCTCCAGTTCCGCCCGCCGTGGAGCACACGCCGTTGATCCAATGGCATCAGTCAGCGCGCAGCCGAGCCGCGGCGATACTCACGCTCGGGCCATCTCGGCGCGGCTCGAAGGTTCATCCACCGCGCCCTCTGCTGCTTGCGATGAGCGGACACACGAGCAAAGCGGCACGACGTGCGGTGAAGCGCTCGCGAGCGTGGCCGCGAATCATCGGCATACCGACCAACGATGCGTCGGCACCCATGCGCCCATCAGGACGCCACCATGCCCGCCATTACCCCCACCTCCACGGCTTCCGCTGCGAAGCCGGAGGACGCCGCGATCAAGCAGCGGCAGCAGGCCAGCTCGGCCAGCGGTGACTTCGCCGTCGACGAGCTCGATATCGGCGGCGGACGCGGGCGCAGCCTGGTGGTGCCGAACGGGTACGCCAACGTCGTGATCAAGGTGAACGGGGGCCGGCCATAAGGCGCGCGCTGATTCTCACACTCGGCACGTCGCTGCTTGCTACCGCGGTCACCATCAGCTGTGCGGTTCCGGACCTGGAGGCACCGGCAGGCGAAACCGCTTCATGCCTCGGCCCTACACGCCAGCGCGCGCGAACAGCAGCACCTCGCCGCCATCGGCGCCGCCGCCTCAGGCCACTACGAACAGGCCACGGCACACCTCGATGACTTGCTACATCAGCACCCGCTTGACGCACTTGCGCTGCAGGTCGCCAACACCTTCGACTACTACACCGGCAACGCGCCGCGCATGTTGGCTCGTGTGGAATCGGTGCTGCCGGCGTGGCAGAACGACATGCCCGGCTGCCACGCGGTGCTGGCCACACATGCCTTCGCGCTCGAAGAACACGGCGAGTACGAGCATGCCGAACAAGCCGCCCGTGAAGCACTGGCCTTGAATCCGCTCGACATTCGCGCGCACCACGTGATGCTGCATGTATTCGAGATGACCGACCGGCCCGACGCGGGCGTGCGCTGGATGAACGCCCAGATCGCGGCGCCGGGCGCCGGGAGCCTCTTCACGACGCACTGCTGGTGGCACCTGGCGCTGTTTCACCTGGCGCTGGGGCAGACCGATCTCGGCCTGGCGATGCGGCTGCCGTGCCTAATGTCGCCGGAGTGGAACGACGCAACCCAAATCGTGCGCACCCGCGTAACTCGCAGCCTGCTGACTCGCCGCCCGGCAAAGGTGCGTCAGGTTGAATGATCGCGCCGCGACTGCTACGAACTGGCGTCACGCAGCGCCTCGGCGCACAGGCGGCCGTGCATCCACGCGTCGCTCGAACGTGCTGACTTGCCAACACCTCGCGCCGGCCGATCGGGCTTGACGTCGCCCCGGGGGGACGGCGATGCAGCCAACGGTCACTCCGCCGCACGCGCAACGAAGCGCTGGGCCAGCGGGCTCGCCGGTCGCAGCGCGGCCCGCTCGGCCGCCAGCGCGGTCGCGAGAGGCCGTTCGCCGCTGCGCAGCGCCGCCTCGATCAGCGTCAGGTCGAGCAGGTCGCGCTGGGCATGGCTGCCGCCGAAGCGGTGCGCGCTCGAGCGGATCGGCCGCAGCAGCGCCAGCGCCGCTGCGTGGTCGCCGGCCACGAACGCCTGCACGGCGCGGGTCGCCGCGTCGCCAACCTCGGCAGTGAAGGCGCGGTTGTCGCCGTCGCTCGAGAGTGCAGCGCGCTGGGCCTCGCGCAGCTGCGCCGTGAGCTCGTCGCGCCCGGCACTCGCGAACGCCATCATCGCGTGCAGGTCGTTGAAGGCATAGTTGCCCGCGCCTGCATGCGGTGCCCAGCGCTCGGCCAGCGGCTGCCAGCGGTCGCCAACGTCCACACCGCGCAAGTTCAGGCGCCACAGCAACGCGCTCTGGTCGATCATGTCGAGCACGACGCCCGAGCCCGGGCCGCCGATCGCCGCGTCGTACATCGCCAGCACCTCGTCGTACCGGTCCTGCTCGAGCTTGAACAGCGCCAGGTGCCACCAGTTGTGGACCGCGAAGAAGCTGTCTTTCGACCAGTGTGCCGCGTTCGGCTCGAGCCAGGCGATGCCGTCCTTCGGCGCGTTGCGCATCTCGTGCACATGCGCCACCGCGTGCCAGGCCCAGGTGTCGCGCGGCTGCAGGTCGATCGCCCGGCCCCCGGTGCGCTCGGCCTGCGCATAGTCGCCAGTCTCCTCCAGGCCGAAGGCGTGCATGCCGAGTACCGCATGGTGGCCGGGCATAGCGTCGTTCCAGTGCGGCCGCACACGGGCGATGCGGTCGCGCAGCATGCGCGAGTCGCCGGTGAAGAAGTCCACTTGGTGGCCGGCCTGCAGCGCAAGCAGGTCGCGTGGATATTGGGCCGACAGGTCCTCCAGCTCGCGTGCGCCATCGTGCCAGCGGCCGGCGGCCACCAGCGCGGCAGCATGTGCGTGCGAACGCTCGCGCTCGGTGCCGGCGTGGCGTGCCGCGGCCTCGGCCGCCTCGCGCGCGGTGCCGAGCGCCGGTGCCTCGGTGCCGAGCAGGTGCAGCCAGGCGCGCAGCGTGTGCGCGATAGACATGCCCGGCGCCTCGGCCAAGGCACGGTCGATGCTCGCGAGCGGGTCGCCGATCAGGCAGCGCAGTTCGTGCGCAGCCTGCTCGTAGTGGTCGATGGCGGCGGCGTTGGCGCCGCTCACCGGATGTCCCAGGGTGTCGATCAGAACGGTCATGGTCGTTTCT
>DATDER010000013.1:0-3245 GCA_036523095.1 Rubrivivax sp. | reverse complement strand
CGGCCCGTGCTGATGATGTGGTGCGCGATGTAGTTCAGGATCGCCAGGTCGGTCTGCGGCGTGAACGTGAGTTCGATGTCGGCCAGCTCGTAAGAGCGGTTCTCGAAGGTGGAGAGCACCGCCACTTTCACGTTGGGCGCGCTCAGCCGCCGGTCGGTCACCCGTGTCCACAGGATCGGGTGCATCTCGGCCATGTTCGAGCCCCAGAGCACGAAGGCGTCGGCGGCCTCGATGTCGTCGTAACAACCCATCGGCTCGTCGGCGCCGAACGTGCGCATGAAACCTACCGCCGCCGAGGCCATGCAGTGGCGGGCATTCGGGTCGAGGTTGTTCGAGCGGAAGCCGGCCTTCATCAGCTTGAGCGCGGCATAGCCCTCCCACACCGTCCACTGGCCGGAGCCGAACATGCCTACCGAGGTAGGGCCCTTGTCCTTCAATGCACGCTTGAACTGCTCGGCCATGACGTCGAAGGCGGTGTCCCATGAGACACGCTCGAACTCGCCATCCTTCGCGTACTTGCCGTCCTTCATGCGCAGCAGCGGCGTCGTCAGACGGTCCTCGCCGTACATGATCTTCGACAGGTAGTAGCCCTTGATGCAGTTCAGGCCCTTGTTGACCTCGGCCTGCGGGTCGCCTTGGGTCGCGATCACGCGGTTGTCCTTGACCGCCACGTTGACACCGCAACCGGTGCCGCAGAAGCGGCACGGCGCCTTGCTCCACTTGACGTTCGGGTCGGCGCCTGCGGGCTGCGCCTGCACAGGCATGGCGACGCCCGCAGCGGCTCCGGCCGCGCCGGCTGCGGACTGCCGAATGAAGTCGCGCCTACGCATCGGCCACCTCCTCGTTCATCGTATCGAGGTTGTCTGCACACTGGTAGACCAGCACCGCCGAAAGCACACCGTCGATGTGCTGGATCGTCGATACCTGCTGCGACATCGCCTCGGCAGTCGGCACTTCCAGCGTGACGACCAGCTTGCCCGTGGCCGACGACGCGTGGACCATGGCGCCCGGCAGCGAGGCGATCGCTTCGGCCACCGCCTCAAGCCGGCGCGGGGTCGAGTGCACCACCAGGCTCGAAATGTGAAGCTCTTCGTGCGCCACGATCGCCCTACCTCAAAGCGTCGCCCCGGGTGGGCCCGCAACAAGCTGGACCATCCAGACCAGGAAGCCGTATCCGGTCACGACGGCGACTGCCAGCACAGGCGCCAGAACTACCGACAGCGCCAGGAAGGCGCGCAACTCCTGCGCCCGGCTGTGGGGCTTGGCTTCGTGGTCCATGTCTCCTCGCGTTCTTCTTTTGCAGGTGATGGAGGTCACCCGTGTCAAAGGATAGCCTCCTCAGCTTGTGCTGTCCATGTTGGTGCGGCCCGGGGCCCTGGAAGGCCCGGGGCCCTAGAATTCAAGCGGCATGCGGTTCATCGTCTGGCCGGCCCGGGCCCTCCTCTTCTTCGCGCTGTTCGCCTTCGCGCTGAACAACCAGCAGACGGCGGTCGTGCGCTGGTTCTTCGGCCTCGAGTGGCAAGCGCCCATGGTGATCGTCGTGCTCGCGGCATTCGCCGGTGGCTGCGTCATCGGTGTCCTGGCGATGGTGCCGGGTTGGTGGCGCGACCGACGCAAAGTCAAACGCCTTGCGCCTGCATCGCCCGCGCTGGGCCCTCCCGCCAAGCCGCCGCCAGCGCCCGAGTTCGGTTCAGAGCACCCGCCACGCGATGGAGTTTGACCTTCAGTGGTTGCTCTTGGGCCTGCCGCTCGCTTTTGCGCTCGGCTGGGTCGCGTCACGCTTCGACCTGCGCCAGGTGCGGCGCGAGAACCGCGATGCGCCGCGCGCTTACTTCAAGGGCCTGAACCTGCTGCTGAACGAACAGCAGGACAAGGCCATCGACGCCTTCATCGACGCGGTACAGAACGACCCCGACACCGCCGAGTTGCACTTCGCGCTCGGCAACCTGTTCCGGCGCCGCGGCGAGGTCGAGCGGGCGGTGCGCGTGCACGAACATCTGGTCGCGCGCGCCGACCTGACACCGGCCGACCGCGACCGCGCCCAGCATGCACTGGCGCAGGACTTCATGCGCGCCGGCCTCTTCGACCGCGCCGAAGCTGCGTACCGCAAGCTCGAAGGCACGGCCTTCGACGACGACGCCCGGCTCGCGTTGCTGACGCTCTACGAACGTTCACGCGACTGGGCCGAAGCGACGCAGGTGGCCACGTCGCTGGAGCGTGCCGGCCGCGGCTCCTTCGGTGCCCGCATCGCGCAGTACCAGTGCGAATTGGCGCTCGAAGCCGATACCCGCGGCCAACCGGCCGAAGGCGACGCAGCGCTGGAGCGCGCGCGCAGCGCCGCACCACAGGCGGCACGCCCGCTGGTGCTGGGCGGACAGCGCCTGGCGCGCGCGGGTAACCCCGCTGCGGCGATGGACACCTGGCAGCAACTGCGCGACGTCCAGCCCGCCAGCTTCGGCCTTGTCGCGAGCGATTACGCCGACGCGGCGATCGCTTCCGGGCGCAGCGCCGAAGCCGCCGGGGCCCTCGCGCAGGCTTACCAGCGCGCGCCCGGCATGGCGCTGCTGCGTGCGATCGCGCGCCTCGACCCGCAGCCGGGTGCACAACGGCTGGTGGCACACCTGAGGTCAGCACCTTCGATGTCGGCCGCGAACGAGTTGCTGATCCTGCCGCCTCAGGCCTGGGGCGACGACGGTCTGGCCGGCATCCGTGATGCCGTTGCGCGCGCCGCCAAGCCACTGCAGCGTTACCGCTGCGCCGCCTGCGGTTTCGAGGCGCAGAGTTACTTCTGGCAATGCCCTGGTTGCCTGAACTGGGACAGCTTCCCGCCCCAGCCGATCGAGGAGCTCTGATGAGCCTGCCAGGCAGTCCCAAGGGCTCATGCTCCCGCTTGGCGGGACCGGCCACAGGCCGTAGGGTGCACCAATGAACGCGGCTCAAGATCGCGTGATCCTGTGCATGAAGTGGGGCACCAAGTACGGCCCCGAATACGTGAACCGCCTCTACGCGATGGTGCGACGGCACTTGCGCGGCGACTTCCGCTTCGTCTGCCTGACCGACCGCAACGACGGCATCCGAAACGAAGTGCAGTGCTTCCCGATCCCCGACTTGGCACTGCCCGACGGCCTACCCGAACGGGGCTGGAAGAAGCTCACCACCTTCGAAGCCGATCTCTACGGTCTGAAGGGCACCGCCCTCTTCCTCGACCTCGACGTCGTCATCGTCGATGCGATCGACCCCTTCTT
>DATDER010000012.1:0-24525 GCA_036523095.1 Rubrivivax sp. | reverse complement strand
TCGCCGATGTTGGACTCGCCGAACATCAGCTTGTCGCGGATGTCGCCGATGGCACGGCCGTCGCGCAGCAGCTTGTAGTACCAGCTGCCGTCGACGGTGTCGCCGTAGAGGCAGGCACCGACCAGTTTGTCGCCCTGGATCACTAGCTTCTTGTAGACGCCGCCGACGGGGTCGGACATCACGATCTCTTCGCAGTCGGCGTCTTCGGCGCGGCCCGAACTGGCCCCGGCGAAGTTGCCGGCCGAGAAAAGGTCTATGCCGGTGACCTTGAGCTTGGTGCTGGTCTGGCTGCCCTGGTATCGGCCGATGCCGAACTGCGCCAGGTGCGTGGCGCAGACCTTGCCCTGCTCGAACAGCGGCGCCACCAGCCCGTAGGCAATGCCGCGGTGCGCGGCACATTCGCCGACCGAGTAGATGCGCGGGTCGGTGATGGTCTGCATCGTGTCGTTGACGACGATGCCGCGGCTGCAGTGCAGGCCGATCTTCTCGGCCAGTCCGGTGTTGGGGCGGATGCCGGCGGCCATCACGACCAGGTCGGCGGGGATTTCTTCGCCGCCCTTCAAGCGCACCGCCATCACGCGGCCGTCCTTGTCGGGCACCAGCGACTCGGTGTGCGCGCCGATCCTGAACTTCAGGCCGCGCGTCTCGAGCGACTGCTGCAGCAGCTTGCCCGCCGTCTCGTCGAGCTGGCGGTCCATCAGCCACGTCGCGATGTGGACAACGGTGACCTGCATGCCGCGCACCGCGAGGCCGTTGGCCGCCTCGAGCCCGAGCAGGCCGCCGCCGATCACCACCGCGTGGCGGTACTGCGTCGCGGCGTCGATCATCGTGTTCGTGTCGCGGATGTCGCGGTAGCTGATCACTCCCTCCAAGTCCTTGCCCGGCACCGGCAGGATGAAGGGGTTGGAGCCGGTGGCGATGAGCAGCCGGTCGTAGGGCTCGGCCGTGCCGTCGGCGGCGATCACGCGCCGGCCGCGGCGGTCGACATCGACAACCGCCTTGCCGAGGTGCAGCTTGATGCCGTGGTCTTCGTACCACTGCAGCGGATTCAGGATGATCTGCTCGATCGTCTGCTCACCGGCGAGCACTGGCGAGAGCAGGATCCGGTTGTAGTTGGGGTGCGGCTCGGCGCCGAAGACGGTGATGTCGTAGAGATCGGGCGCGAGACGGAGCAACTCTTCGACCGCGCGGATGCCGGCCATGCCGTTGCCGATGACGACCAGCTTCATGCGCGGGTTCGACGTGTCGGCTTCGCTGCCAGGGGCTTGAACGGTTCGGGTGTCCATCGTGATTCGACTTTCAGCAGAGGCGGGCGTGGATCAGAAGTACCAGGCCACGAGCGCCGTGATGCGGCCATCGCGCAGCACCGGCAGCGCCACCATCGTGTCGAGCGCGGCCGCGCCGGCGGCCACGCCGACGAGCCCGGGCTCGCTCGCGGCGTTGTTGCTCAGGGCCGGCACGCCGGTGAGGAAGGCGCGGCCGAGCGCACCCTGGCCGGCTTCGAGGAACTCGTTGCCGCCGCCTTCGTCCACGGTGCCCGTGGCCTCGCAGAAGCCGCCGACGCGGTACAGCTGTTCGCCGCGTGCGTCGGGCAGCCAGGTCTCGAAGCGGCGCACGATCGGTGTCGCCATCGCCGACAGGAAGGCGAGCACGCAGTGGGTGTGGTCCCGGGTGGCGCAGGGGATCGCGAAGCCGCGGTTGATGCCGACCTTGACCGCGCTGTCGGCACGCAGAAAACGTTCGCCCTTGCCCAGGTCTTCCTGGAACACCGGCAGCCCCGACTCCCACGCCAGACCGGGCAGGCCGTGGCCCTTGCGGAAGGCGGTGCGGCTCGACATGAACTCGAAGGCGTCGGCGGTGGTGCCGTAATAACCGTCGGCGAGGGTCATGTCCTTCGACTGCGCCGGGTCGTTGGCCCAGAGCTCGATCGCGCCGGCATGGTCCTCGTCGTCGCCGCAGAAGATCACGAGCACCGAGGTCAACACGTCGCCGGCAAAGATCGGCAACGCGATGCCGCAGGTCAGGCCCTCGGCGTGCGCGGCCTGGGTGCGGCGGAAGACCGAACCCTCGAACTGCTTCAGGACGATCGGCCGCCCGGCCTCCCAGGCCTGGCCGGGCAGGCCCTCGCCGCGGCCGAAACACATCTGGCGGCTCAGCACGCCGAAACGCGAGGCCGTGCCGTAGAGCCCGGCACCGAACTCGAGCATGGTGCGGTCGTTGCCGGGAACCCAGACCTCGACGACGCGGATGAAGGTTTTCATCACGCCGCCTTTTCCACGTGGCTGTGCCGGGTGTAGAGGAAGTCGATGACCGCCTTGCGGTACTGCACGTAGCTGCGGTTCTCGGCCAGCGCGACACGGTCGCGCGGGCGCGGCAGGTCGACACGCAGCACTTCGCCGATCGTCGCGGCGGGGCCGTTGGTCATCATCACGATGCGGTCCGACAGCAGCACCGCTTCGTCGACGTCGTGCGTCACCATCATCACCGTGGCGCCGGTGGTGGCGACGATCTTCAGCAACTCGTCCTGCAGCCGCGCGCGGGTCAGGGCGTCGAGCGCGCCGAAGGGCTCGTCCATCAGCAGCATCTTGGGCTCCATCGCGAGCGCACGCGCGATCCCGACGCGCTGCTTCATGCCGCCCGAGATTTCGTGCGGGCGCTTCGCCGCGGCGTGTCCCATGCCGACCAGTTCGAGCGCGGCGACGGTGCGGTTGCGCAGGCGCTGGTTGTTCTCGTCATCGCCGAAGACCCGTTCGACCGCGAGCAGCACGTTGTCGTGGCAGCTCAGCCAGGGCAGCAGCGAGTGGTTCTGGAACACCACGCCACGGTCCGGCCCCGGGCCCTTGAGTTCGCGTTCTTCGAGCAGCAGCAGCCCGCTCGTCGGCGTCGTCAGGCCCGCCACCAGGTTCAGCAGCGTGCTCTTGCCGCAGCCCGAATGGCCGATCAGCGTCACGAACTCGCCGCGTTCGACATCGAGGTTGATGTCGCGCAGCGCCACGAAAGGCCCGCGCCTGGTCGGGAAGACCATGCCCACGTCTTCGATCCGGAGCGTGCGCTTCGTGTTCAGCGCCGGGGTGGAGTTGATCGGCATCGCGGCGCGCCCTCAGCTGTAGTCGAAACGTTTGGCCACCGCCAGCAGCGCCCACTCGAGCAGCAGGCCGACGATGCCGATGACGAAGATGGCGACGATGATGTGCGCCACGTTGAGGTTGTTCCACTCGTCCCAGACCCAGAAGCCGATGCCGACGCCGCCGGTCAGCATCTCGGCCGCGACGATCACGAGCCAGGCGGTGCCAACCGACAGGCGCACGCCGGTCAGCAGGTAGGGCATCACCGAGGGCAGCAGGATGCGGGTCGCGATCTTCCATTCGCTGAGCTTGAGCACACGCGCCACGTTGAGGTAGTCCTCGGGCACTTTCTGCACCCCGACCGCGGTGTTGATGACCATCGGCCAGATCGAGCAGATGAAGATGGTCCAGATCGCTGCCGGGTTGGCCGACTTGAAGACGAGCAGGCCGATCGGCAGCCAGGCCAGCGGCGACACCGGCTTGAGCAGGCTCACCAGCGGCGAGACCATGCGGTTCAGGAGCGCAAAGCGGCCGATCACGAAGCCGAGCGGGATGCCCACCAGCGCCGCGAGCCCGAAGCCGAGGCCCACGCGTTCGAGCGAATAGAGCACGTTCCAGCCGATGCCCTGGTCGTTCGGGCCGTTGCGGTAGAAGGGGTTGGCAAACAACTTCCACGCGGCCTCGAAGGTGGCGAGCGGGGTCGGGAAGGTGGTGCTGTTCGCCGTCAGCAGGCCCCAGATCCCGATCAGCAGCGCCATGCCGACCAGCGGCGGGAAGACGCGCGCGCCGAGACCGCGCCAGTCGAAGGGGTCGCGTGGCGCCTTGCCGGGCGAGGGTGGGGCCGCCGCCGCGTGCGCTGCCGTGCGCACCGGCTTGGCATCGGCCTTGGTTTCGGGAGTGAGTGCGGCGTCGCGCGGGGAATGAAAGACGGCACTGACCATGGTGTGCTCCTTCAGGCCGCGCCAGCGGCCCGGATCTTGAAGGCGTCGGCGTACTTGGCCGGGTTGCTGCCGTCCCAGACCACACCGTCGATGAGCTTGCTGCTGCGCATGTCGCTCTTGGGCACGCTGACCTTGAGCTGAGCCGCGGCCTGCTTGTAGAGATCGGTCTGGTTCACCTGCTTGGCCACCGCGAGGTAGTCGGGATGGTCCTTCAGCAGGCCCCAGCGCTTGTGCTGGGTCAGGAACCACATGCCGTCGCTCAGGTACGGGTAGTTGACCGCACCGTCGTTGAAGAACTTCATGTGGTTCGGGTCGTCCCAAGTCTTGCCGAGGCCGTTCTGGTAACGGCCCAGGATGCGCTGGTTGATCGCGTCGACGCTGGTGTTGACGTACGCCTTCTCGGCGATCGTCTCGGCCATCTTGGTCTTGTTCTGCAGGCCGGCATCGATCCAGCGGCTGGCCTCGAGCACGGCCATGATCACCGCGCGGCAGGTGTTGGGGTTCTTCTTGACGAACTCCCCCGTCGCGCCGACCACCTTTTCCGGATGGTCCTTCCACACGTCCTGCGAGGTGGCGGCCGAGACGCCGATGCCATCGATGATGGCGCGGTGGTTCCATGGCTCGCCGACGCTGAACCCGTCCATGTTGCCCACGCGCATGTTGGCCACCATCTGCGGCGGCGGCACGGTGATGACCTTGGCGTCCTTCATCGGATTGATGCCCGCGCTCGCCAGCCAGTAGTACAGCCACATCGCGTGCGTGCCGGTGGGGAAAGTCTGCGCGAACGTGTACTCGCGCTTCTCGCTCGCCATCAGCTTGGCAAGCGACTCGACGTTGACCGCGCCCTTGTCGGCCAGCTTCTTCGACAGCGTGAGGCCCTGGCCGTTGTTGTTGATCGTCATCAGCACGGCCATGTCCTTCTTCGGGCCACCGACGCCCAGGTGCACGCCGTAGACGAGCCCGTACAGCACATGTGCCATGTCGAGCTCGCCGTTGACGAGCTTGTCGCGCACGCCGGCCCACGACGCCTCCTTCGTGGCGATGATCTTGATGCCGTACTTCTCGTCGAACTTCAACACCGAGGCCATCACGACCGAGGCGCAGTCGGTGAGCGGGATGAAGCCGATGCGCACTTCCTTCTTCTCCGGCGCATCGGAGCCGGCGGCCCAGGCGCCAGGAACAGCGGCGCCTGCGGCCAGCGCCGCCGAGCCCTTGATGAAATGCCTGCGGTCGTCACTCATCAGACCCTCGCGTATGGACATGTGTGTTCCCCGATGACCAAAAGAAAAAGGCGTCGCGACCGCGGACCCTGGGATCGCCAGGGACTGCGAGTCGGACGCCATTGCCCGAAACCGTTGTGACCGACACGCCGTTGTGCGCGGTCTTGCCACGGCATGATGCAATCGCCATGCCAGCGTTTTGGCGCTTTGGAAGCGGGGTCTGCACCAGCACGGCTCGGTCGCTGCGTCGCGTTGGTGCGGCGCAGCAATCGTTGCCCGGCTCCAAATGGCATGACGGCCGCCGCGTTCAGGCCGGTGGGCGCAGCACGTCGCGCGCCTCCACCACCTTTTCGGCCACCTGTGCCAGGCGCTGGCCGCGGTCCATTGCGAGCTTGCGCAGGTGGCGGAAGGCCTGTTCCTCGCTCAGGCCCACGTCGTCCATCAGGATGCCCTTGGCGCGCTCGATCCACTTGCGCTCGACGAGCTGGTTCTGTGCGTCGTCCAGCTGGAGGCGGAGCGCGCGGTCCTGCTCGAAACGGGCGATCGCCACCTGCAGCACCGGCATCAGCCGCTGCGGCTGCAGGCCGGCGATCACGTAGGCGCTGACCCCCGCGCGCAGCGCCTGCTGCATCGGCGCCTGGCTCGCGTCTTCACTGAAGACGACGACCGGGCGCGGGCAGGTCGACGACACCGTGGCCAGGTTCTCCAGCGTGTCGCGCGAGGGGGATTCGCTGTCGACGATGACGACGTCAGGCTGCAGGCGCAGCACGCAGTCGTGGATCAGCAGCGCCGAGTCGACGACGCCGACCACGAGGTGGCCCTGGCGTGCGAGTTCGTCGCGGATCAGGTTGGTGCGGTGGGCGCCGTCGTCGATCAGCAATACCCGCAGCGGTGCCGATTCGGTCTCGGACCGGGCATTGAGTGGGGGATGCACCATGACCGGCCGGCGCAACTTTTGTGCCCGGCAGCCGGCGCGGCCATAAGGCCGCGGTGCAGGGACTCAGGGCGGCGCTGGCGGCGGCGTCAGGGCCTGAGGGTGCGACGAGGCGGCTGCGGAGGAATGTTCCATGAGGCTGGAGCGCTCGACGCGATATTGCCCGAAAGCGGTATCGCCGAATCCAGGGACGGCATTGAAGACCTGGTCATCCTCGTCGTCATGCGGGCGCGACGGGCGACGCCCGACCAGATCCGCCAGCACGCGCCCCAGAACCACCAGGAGCGCCGACGATGCGACCTTGCTCACACGCCGGCCCGATTTCAGTTCTTCTTGACTTCGTGTCCGATGACGCCGCCGATGACGGCGCCGGCAGCGGTCCCGGCCGTGCTCCCACCGGTCAGTACGGCGCCACCGACAGCGCCGACACCGGCACCGATCGCAGTGTTCTTGCTCTGGGTCGACATGCCTGAGCAGCCACTGACCCCGGCGAGGGTCGCGATGGTCAATCCGATCAACGTGGTCTGGTATGTCGTCTTCATGATGAGTGCCTTGGATTACGTCGAGGCCCCAGTATCAGAAGCGCCAGGCACGGCGGCCAGCGGAGGGGGCCTCGACCCGCTGTAGTGGATGTCCTACAAGGCGAGACGCGGTTCAGCCGTTCAGCGGAACTGCGTCAGCAGGCGCTCGAGCACCATCGAATAGGGTTGCTGCATCGCCGGCAGTGTGAGCAGGATGCCGATCAGGCCGACGCCGAGCGTGATCGGGAAGCCGATCGCGAAGATGTTGATCTGCGACGCCACACGCGACACCATGCCGAGCACCAGGTTGACGAAGAGCAGCATCGCGATCAGCGGCAGCGCGATCCACAACCCGGTACCGAAGATCTCGGCGCCCCAGCGGTGCGGCTGCGCCTTGAGCAGGAAGGCAAAAGGCTCCGGGCCGACCGGGAACGAGCTGAAGCTGTCGACCAGCGCCGCGATCACGAGCAGGTGGCCGTTGACGACGATGAAGAGCCATGACACGGTGGTGGCGAAGAAGCGCGCGGTCGCGGTGCCCTGGCTCGCCGTCATGGGGTCGAAGAAACCGGCAAAGTTCAGGCCCATCTGCAGGCCCACCAGCTCGCCCGCGAATTCCACCGCCGCCAGCACCACGCGCACCGCGAAACCGAGGGAGAGGCCGATCAGGAGTTGCTGCACGACGAGCATGAAGGCGACCGGCGAGTCGAGCGCGACCTGCGGCATCGCGGGCAGCGCCGCCTGCGCGGCGATCGCGATGAAGGCCGCGAGCCCGATGCGAACCCGCATCGGCACGTTGCGCCCGCCCAGCACCGGCATCGCGCTGAAAAGCGCGAGCGCGCGCAGGAAGGGCCAGAGCAGCGGCGTCAGCCAGGCGACGAGCTGCGCCTCGGAAACGGTCACCACGATCGTTATCCGACCGCGCCCGGGATGGACAGCAGGATGCTTCGCAGGTAGTCCACCAGCGTGGCCATCATCCACGGTCCCATCACTGCCAGCACCGCGACGGCGCCGATGATCTTGGGCACGAAGCTCAGCGTGGCCTCGTTGATCTGCGTCGCGGCCTGGAAGATGCTGACGACGAGACCGAGCACCAGCACCACGAGCAGGATCGGTGCCGACACCATGAGCAGCAGGTACAGGCCCTGCTGGCCGGTCGAGAAGACTTGTTGTGCGTCCATGGCTTCAGGTGGCGAAGCTCGCGGCGAGTGAACCGAGCAGCAGGTTCCAGCCGTCGGCGAGCACGAAGAGCATCAGCTTGAAGGGCAGTGCCACCAGCACCGGGCTCAGCATCATCATGCCCAGGCTCATCAGCACACTCGCCACGATCATGTCGATGACGAGGAAGGGGATGAAGACGAGGAAGCCGATCTGGAACGCGCTTTTCAGCTCGCTCGTGACGAAGGCCGGCACCAGTACCCGAAGCGGCACGTCCTCGCCCTTCACGTCGGCCGGCAGCTTGGCCAGCTTGGCGAAGAGCTGCACGTCGCTCTGGCGTGTCTGCTTGAGCATGAAGGCGCGCATCGGCACCTCGCCGCGCTTGAGCGCTTCGTCGAAGGCGATCTCGTTCTTGGAGAACGGCGCGTAGGCCTGTTCGTAGACCCGGTCGAGCGTCGGCGCCATGACGAAGAAGGTCAGGAACAGGCTCAGGCCCACGATGACCTGGTTCGGCGGTGCCGCCGGGGTGCCCAGGGCCTGGCGCAGCAGCGACAGCACGATCACGATGCGCGTGAAGCCGGTCATCAGCAACAGCAGCGCGGGCAGGAAGCTGAGTGCGGTGAAGAAAAGCAGGGTCTGGATCGGCACCGAATAACTTGTGCCGCCGGCGCCCTGGGCCACGATCAGCGGCAGCGAATTGCCGCCCGAGGGCTGCGCCAGCACCTGGCCCGAAACCAGCGCCAGCACGGCCAGGAGCAGGCCCCGCACGGCGCCTTCAGCGCGCACCGGCGTCGTCCTTCGTCTGGCCGCGCAGGCGCGCCAGCAGGTCGCCGAAGGCCGCCTGCGCCGCCGGGGCCGGCAGGGGGGTGTCGCCCTGGGCCGCCATCGTGTACAGCGTGTTGATGCTGTTCGGTGTCACGCCGAGCACGAGCCAGCGCCGGTCGTTGCCGCTGCCGACCTCGACCGTGACGACACGCTGCGATGTCGACAGCGGCAGCACCGCCACGCTGCGCATCGCCTGGCCCTGCGCCGCACCGCCCATCGGCGTGCGCTTGAGCAGCCACAGCACAGCCGGGATCAGCACGATCACGAGCGCGAACGACGCCAGGGGCGCCAGACCCATTTCGCTCATTTTCCGTTCACGTTCTGCTGAGCCGGCGCATGCGTTCGCTCGGCGTCACGATGTCGGTCAGGCGGATGCCGAACTTGTCGTTCACGACCACGACCTCGCCCTGCGCGATCAGGTAACCGTTGACGAGCACGTCCATCGGCTCGCCGGCGAGCGCCTCGAGCTCGACCACCGAGCCCTGCGCGAGCTGCAGGATGTGCTTGATCGGGATCCGGGTGCGGCCCAGTTCCACCGTCAGCTGGACCGGGATGTCGAGGATCATGTTCAGGTCGTTGCCGGCGCCCGCGGCGTGGACCACGCTGGGGGCGGAGAAGTTCGTGAACGACGCCGGCGCCACCGTCTCGGCCGGGCCCGAGACTTCGCTCGCGGTCGACGTCGCGCCGGCCTGTTTGCTCTCGGCCAGCGCGGCGGCCCACTCGGCGGCCATCTTGTCTTCTGCAGAAGACGGCGTTGCGGCGTGGTCAGCGGACATGGTGCGAGTCTCCGATCCAGCCCGTGTTCGAGCCGGTGAGCAGTTGATCGATCTTGAGCGAGTAGTGGCCGTTGCTGGTGCCGTAGTGGCACGCGAACACCGGCACGCCGTCGACCTTGGCCTCGATCGTCGGTTCGAGGTCGAGTTCGATGAAGTCACCGGGCTTGAAGGACAGCAGTTGCTCGACGGTCGCGGGTGCGCTGGCGAGTTCGGCCACGAGGTCGACCTGCGCCGACTGGATCTGCGACTGCATCAGGTTGATCCAGCGCCGGTCGGGCTCGGCCGCGTCGCCCTGGATCGTCGAGTACAGGGTGTCGCGGATCGGCTCCAGGGTCGAGTAGGGGATGCAGATCGAGATCGAGCCGCTGGTCTCGCCGATCTCGAGCGTGAACGAGGTCGAGACCACGATCTCGCTCGGCGTGGCGATGTTGGCGAACTGCGGCTGCATCTCCGAGCGCTGGTATTCCAGTTCGAGCGGGTAAATGCCGATCCAGGCTTTCTTGAATTCGGCCGTGATGACTTCGAGCAGGCGCAGGATCACACGCTGCTCGGTGGGCGAGAAGTCGCGCCCTTCGATCCGGGTGTGGAACTTGCCGGCGCCGCCGAAGAGTGCGTCGATGACCGAAAAGACGATCGCCGGGTCGCACACGATCAGCCCCGAGCCGCGCAAGGGCTTGACCGAGACGATGTTGAAGTTGGTCGGCACCACGATCTCGCGCAGGAAGGCGCTGAACTTCTGCACCTTGGTGCCGCCGATCGAGACCTCGGGGCTGCGCCGGATCAGGTTGAAGAGGCCGATGCGGATGTTGCGCGCGAAGCGTTCGTTGATGATCTCCATCGTGGGCATGCGCCCGCGCACGATGCGTTCCTGGCTCGCCAGGTCGTAGGGGCGGGCGCTGCCGGCGTGGTCCTCTCCGGAGTCGAGCGTCTGGGTCTCGCCCGTGATGCCCTGGAGCAGCGCGTCGACCTCGTCCTGCGAAAGAATCTGCTGCGTCATGCGGTGGCCCGGGGGGCGGCGTCGATCACTGGATGATGAAGTTCGAGAAGTGCACCGCGACCACCGGCGAAGGGTCGGCGGCGACGGCCTTGGCGCGTCGCTTCCTGGGCGCGCCTTCTTCGTCATCTTCTTCGGCGGCTGCCACCCGCTTGGCGGTGCGTTCGGCTTCGTAGCCGAGCGCGCGCGAGGTCTCGCTGCGGATCTCGGCCGCGAGCTTGGCCTTGCCGTCGCGCTCCAGCAGTTCGGCCGCCGACTTGTGTGCCAGCACCATCAGGATGTTGTTGCGGATCGCCGGCATGTAGGCCTTGATCTGGTCGGCACCGGCCGTGCCGGTGAGCTCGAGCGAGATGCCGACCTGCGCATAACGTTCGGCCTCGCGGTCGGACAGGTTGACGGTGAAGGGGTCGAGCGGCACGAAGGTGGGCACCGCCTTCGGGTCGCGCTTTGTGTTGGTGGCGGCGGTGCTGCCGCTCTCGACCCCATCCTCGGCCAGTGCCTCGGCGGCGTGTTTGCTCTTGAGGTAGAACACCACGCCGCCGGCCCCCAGCAGCCCCAGCGTCAACAAGGTGGCGCCAGCCAGCAACAGCATCTTCTTCTTGCCCTTCTTGGGCGGCGCTTTCACGCTCTCGGGCGCCGTCGCGGTGGCCATGGGTTCTCCTTCGGGTCGATTCCGTGCTGCCGCCGCCGTGACTCCCGCCCGGTGGTGGCTTGATCGGATTGATTATTGGGAGCGGGGGCCGGGCGCCATGGGCAGAAAAGGGGCCGGAATCCGGGCGTTGTCAGCCACGCCGCGGCGGCCCTGCGCAGGCTCAGGCGAAGAGATCGACCAGGCCTTGCGTGCGTGCGGCCCGCTCGGCTGTCGGGGCCGCGCCGCCGGCGCTGCCCGCCGCGGTGCCTGCGACCTGTGCCAGGGCCTGCCCGTCGCGTGCGGCGCCGGGCTGGCTGCCGTCGCGTCCTTGCTGGAACACCCCTCCGCCGCTGAGCGTGAAACCGGCGTCGCGCAGCGCACTTGCCAGCGCCGGCAGCGATTGTTCGAGCGCCTGGCGCGTGGCCGCCACATCGGCCAAGAGCTCGACGCGCACCTGCTGCCCGTCCATCGCAAGCTGGACGGCAATCGGGCCCATCTCGGCCGGGTTCAGGCGCAGGCGCGCGTGTTCGATGCCGTTGCGCGCGAAGTGGGCGATCTGGGTCCCGATCGCGGGGGCGAAGGAGGGGTCCGCGAGGGGGGTCGGGATGAGGGCGTCGGCGGCGGGCGTGGTCGCATTCGCCGGCGTGAGCGCGACCGGCGGCGGCGGTGCCGACAGCATCGCGGACGGCGCGAGGCTGGTAGTGGCGACGCTGCTGCGCGGGTCGGGCGCGAGGGCCGTGTCCAAGCGCGCGCCAAGGTGCAGCGGCAGCACGCCTTCGGGCGGCGCTGCGGGCGCTGCCGCCAGGCCGGCGACAGGGCTGTCGGCGGGTGGCGCAGCGGCACGGCCGCCGCCGGCCGTGCGCGCGCCGGGCACGGCGTCCACGCCAGACGGCAGCAACGCGGCATCGCCGGCGCCCCCGACGCCGGGCAGCGCCTCGGTCGACGCCAACGCGTGCACCGGCGCGCCGGGCGTCGTGGTCGAAGGCGGTGCGCTGGGCGCCGTCGGCACGGCGCCTGCTGCAGCCTCGGGTGTCCCGAGCAGGCCAGCCATCCAGGCCGCCAGGTCGGTGGGGTCGGATGCCGTTTCGGTGGGATCGGAGGTCTCTTCTGCCGTGGCGATGAGGGCCACCGGTGACGCATCGCCCCCGGCGGCGGATTCGACGCCGGGCAAGCCAGGGTCGGCCGCGCGGCGCGTGATCGGTGCACGATCGGCCCGCGCCGGGGTCGCGCCGCGTGCCGCCTTCGGGTCGGGTTGGGCTTCGGCGCGCGGGGTGTCGCCTGCGGCCTGCGCTGCGGCACTGTCGGTGAGGCGTTGCAGCGTGCGCCCGAAGGCGCCGGGTTCGGCCGCAGCCGAACCCGCTACACCCGATACAGCCGTACCCGCATTGGCGGCGGTCGCGGGCAGGGTGTTGACGGAGCTGGGCATCATCGTGGGGTCCTTGTTCACATGAAGGCGCTGCGCGGCCCGCTCGCCCAGCCCGCACGCTGTGCCGACTCGTCGATCTGTTTCTGTTCGTGGCGCGACGCGGCACGCTGGTGTTCCTGCTCGCGCCGGTCGATCAGTTTCTTCAACCCCGCGACCCGCAGCTCGGCATCCTGTAGCGTCCTGCGGCAAGCGGCCACCGCCTGCGACTGGCGTTCGACGAGCGAGCGCTGCTGCGCCAGCGCCTGGTCCAGCCGCAGCATGAAGCTGCGGTAGCAGTGCACGATCTCGATCGCGGCCTGGCGTTGAAACTGCGCCGACCAGCGTTCGATGTATTCGGTGCGGTACCGCTGCAGCTGGTCCGCCTGCGCGTCGACGCGCTCCAGCTGCTGCTCGGCACGCTGCAGCGCCAGCGCCGCTTCGTCGCGCGTGCCCTCGGCGCGCTCGAGCAGCATCGTCAACGTCTGCGTGTCGGGACTGTGCATGGGCAGTTTCGGCGCTGCGATCAGGGACTGGCGACCGACAGCAGCTGCTGCTGGCTGGCATCGAGCGGTGCGCGGTCGTTCATGTCCTGCTGCAGCAGCGCGTTGATCTGCGGCTGCAGTCGCACGGCGGTGTCGAGCTCGCTGTCGTGCCCGGGTGCGTAGGCGCCGATCTGGATCAGGTCACGCGCCTTGTTGACCTTGGCCAGCAGCTGGCGCACCCGGCGTGCGGCCGCGACCTGCTCACGCGAGGCCACGGCGGGCATCACCCGCGAGACGCTGCGTTCGACGTCGATCGCCGGGTAGTGGCCACCCTCGGCGAGCTCGCGCGAGAGCACGATGTGGCCGTCGAGGATGCCGCGTGCGGCGTCGGCGATGGGGTCCTGCGGGTCGTCGCCCTCGCTCAGCACGGTGTAGAAGGCGGTGATCGAGCCGACGCCGTTCAAGCCGTTGCCCGAACGCTCGACCAGCTGCGGCAGCTTGGCAAAGCAGCTCGGCGGATAGCCTTTGGTCGCCGGCGGCTCGCCAATCGCGAGCGCGATCTCGCGCTGCGCCATCGCGTAGCGGGTCAGGCTGTCCATCAGCAGCAGCACATGCTGGCCGCGGTCGCGGAAGTGCTCGGCGATCGCGGTCGCGTAACTCGCGCCCTGCATGCGCACGAGCGGCGGCGCGTCGGCCGGTGCGGCGACGACGACGCTGCGCCGGCGGCCTTCGACGCCGAGGATGTCCTCGATGAACTCCTTCACTTCGCGCCCGCGTTCGCCGATCAGCCCGACCACGATCACGTCGGCCTGGGTGTACCGCGCCATCATGCCGAGCAGCACCGACTTGCCCACGCCGGTGCCGGCGAAGAGGCCGATGCGCTGGCCGCGGCCGACGGTGAGCAAGGCGTTGATCGCACGCACGCCCGTGTCGAGCGGGGTGCGGATCGGGTCGCGGTCCATCGCGTTGATCGGGCGCCGCGTCATCGGCTCGGGGTGCACTTGCTGCAGCGGGCCGGCGCGGTCGAGCGGCTCGCCGCGCGAATCGACGACACGGCCGAGCAGGCCATCGCCCATCGGCAGATGCAGCCCGCGGTCCTCGCTGCGGCGCCAGGGGTGGCGCGCGCTGCCGAAGGCGGGCGGGCTCTGCGGCACGGGCCGCGGCAGCACCTGGGCGCCGCTGGTCAGGCCCTGCATCGGGCTCGTCGGCATCAGGAAGGCGCGGTCGCCGCTGAAGCCGACGACCTCGGCCAGCACCGGTGGCTGGCCGTCGCTGCGCACTTCGCACACCGAGCCCACGGGCGCGCGCACGCCGGCGGCTTCGAGGACGAGCCCGGTCACGCGCACGAGCGTGCCGACGACCTCGAGCGGCTGCGGCGTGGCGGCGTACTCCTGCAACTCGGCCAGGTAACGCTCCCAGTGCTGCCGGCGCTGTGCTGCCGTCGTCGGGCCGTGGGGTGTCATGGGTTGGCACCCGCGTCCGGCGCGGCCGCTTCGTCCTCGTCCTCCCAGCCGACGTCGCTGCCGAGCGTCGCGGCGGCGAGCGACCAGCGGCCTTCGATCGACGCATCGATGGCGCCGACGTCGGAATCGACGATGCAACCGCCGCGCTCCAGCGTGGCGTCGGACAGCAGGCGCGCGCCGCGTGCGTGCAGCGCCTCGGACGCGCCAGCGGCCACCAGCGGGTAGTCGTCCGGGTGCACCCGCACGGCGACATGGCGTGCGCTCATCAGGACCGCATTCACGGCCTCGGCGGCCAGCGCGACCACGTGTTCGGGCCGCGTATCGAGTTCGTGCCGCACGACCTGGCGCGCCAGCAGCACCGCCGATTGCGCGACGGCCTGCGCCATCTGCTGCTCGAGCGCGCCGAGCTGCTGGTCGAAGCTGGCGATCAGGTGGCCGACCTGCGACGCCATCTGCGCCGCGAAACTCTGCTTGAAACCGTCGAGCGCCACGAGCCCGTCGCGGTAGCCGTCCTGGTAGCCGGCCTGGCGCGCCGCCGCGATCTGGGCCCGCCACTGTTCGGCGGTCGGCTCGGGGGCGTTCTCGGGCCGCGGCTGGGCGCGGCGCTCGACGCCGCCGTCGAAGGCGCCGGGTTTCCACGCCGCCACGTCGCCGAGCTCTTCACGCGGGATGAAACGCGAGTAGGTCGAAGGCGCCTTGCCGCCTTCGGGCGCCGAGACGTTGGGGAACAGCGGTCGACCGGTGGGCTTAAACGAACTGCTCATCACCGCCCGACGAGATCTGGATCTGGCCTTCGTCGACGAGACGCCGCACGACCTTCAGCAGTTCCTTCTGCTCGGCCTCGACCTCGGACACCCGCACCGGGCCGCGGCCCTCGAGGTCTTCGCGCAGCGTCTCGGCCGCGCGGGTGGACATGTTCTTGAACACCTTCTCGCGCAGTTCGGGCGTGGCGCCCTTGAGCGCGACGACGAGCGACTCGCTCTGCACTTCCTTTAGCAGCGACTGGATGCTCTTGTCGTCGAGCTTCTCCAGGTCGTCGAAGGTGAACATGTTGTCCATGATCTTCTGCGCCAGGTCGTTGTCGGCTTCGCGGATGTAGTCCAGCACCGAGGTCTCGATCGAGCTGCCGAGCATGTTCAGGATCTCGGCTGCGGTCTTGGCGCCGCCGAGCGAGGACTTGCGCGAGAGGTCACCCCCCGCGAGCACCTTGTTCAGCACGTCGTTCAGGTCCTTGAGCGCGCTCGGCTGGATGCCGTCGAGCGTGGCTACGCGCACCAGCACCTCGTTGCGCTGGCGTTCGGGGAAGAGCTTGAGCACCTCGGAGGCCTGCTCGAACTCGAGGTGGACCAGGATCGCGGCGACGATCTGCGGGTGTTCGTTGCGCAGCAGCTCGGACACCGACTGCGCGTCCATCCACTTCAGGCTCTCGATGCCGGAGGTGTCGCTGCCCTGCAGGATGCGGTCGATGAGCAGGTTGGCCTTGTCCTCGCCGAGCGCCTTGCGCAGCACCGACTTCACGTATTCGTCGGTGTCCGACACGAGCAGGCTCTGGTCGGCCGCCATCGTGGCAAAGCGGTCGAGCACGGCTTCGAAACGCTCCCGCGGCACGTGTTTGGTCTTCGCGATCGTCTCGCCCAGGCGCTGAACTTCCTTTGGCGCCAAGTGCTTGAAGACCTCGGACGCTTCTTCCTCGCCGATGGCCATGAGCAGGATCGCGGCGTCTTCCAGGCCGGTGTCATCCATGGCGGGGTTCACACTCATGTTCCCGCCTGCCCGTGGATCATCGCGCGCACCATGTTCGCGACCGCGGCCGGGTGCTCCTTGGCGATGGCGCGGGCCTGCACCAGCCGCGGGTTCACCACCGGTGCCTCGATCGCGAGCACCGTGCCGGCCGGCGCGGGGGCGCCGGGCAACTGCTGCGGGTCGTCGACGACGGCGCTCAGTTGCGATCCCGGCGCCGGCGCGGGCACGGGCGCGAGCAGCGTCGTCAGTGCCGGGCGGATCAGCGTGAGCACGATCAGCAGGGCGACGAAGGCGAGCGCGGCCGGTGCGGCCAGGCTGCGCAGCAGGTCCTGCAGCCAGGGCTGCTGCCAGGTGGGTGTGTCTTCGGCGCTGGGCGCGGGTTCGCTGCGGAAGGGGGCGTTGATCACGCGCACGGTGTCGCCACGTTCCTTGTTGAAACCCACGCCCTGCTGGACGAGCGCGGTGAGCTTCTCCACCTCGTCGCTCGTGAGCGCGGTGCTCGTCGTCTTGCCCTTGGCGTCGGTCGTGACACGGTGGTTGACGACCACCGCGGCCGACAGGCGCTTGACCGTGCCCATCGCGTTGCGTGTCGTGCGCTGGGTCTTGTCGACTTCGTAATTGGTCGTCGATTCGCGCCGCGTGTTGGCGCCGCCGGCGTTGCCGCCTTGGGCCGCCTGCAGGGCTTGTGTGCTGCCGTTGATCGGCGCGCTCGCTTCACGCGGCGGCTGGTTGCTCTGCGCGCCGGGCACGCCGCTCGGCACGCCGGCACCGGGCTGCGACGATTCCAGCGTCTGCTGCACCTTCACCGCCGCCGACGCTGTGCCCTGGTTGGGCTTGAATTCCTCGGACACCTGCAGCGTCTCCGAGAAGTCGACCTCGGCCGCGACGGTGGCACGCAGGTTCTCGCGCCCGAGTACCGGCTCGAGCAGCGCAACGACGTTCTTGTGCAGCCCGGATTCGATCTGCTGCACGTACTGGAGTTGCTGCGCGTCGAGGCCTTCGCCCTTGTTGCCCTCCTGCGCCGTCAGCAGCGTGCCGCTGCCATCGACCACGCTCACCGCCTTCGGGTTGAGGTCGGGCACGCTCGCCGACACCAGGTGCACGATGCCGGCGAGCTGCGCGCGGTCGAGCGTGCGCCCCGGGTGGAGCGTGACCTGGACCGAGGCCGAAGGTTTCTGCTGTTCGCGGAAGAAGCCGTTCTGCGCCGGCAGCGCGAGCATCACACGCGCGCTGTGCACGGCCGAGAGGCTGCCGATGGTCTTCATCAGCTCGCCTTCGGTAGCGCGCTTGATCGAGACGTTCTCGCCCGCCTGGGTCTGGCCGAAACGGGGTGTGTCGAGCAGCTCGTAGCCGCCGGTGGCGCTCTTGGGCAGGCCGGCGAGGCCGAGTTTCATGCGCACGTCGTGCACCTTGTCGGCCGGCACCAGGATCGCGCCACCCCCTTCGCTGTGGCGGTAGGGCACGTTCATCTGCGACAGCTGCGCGATCACGGCGCCGCCGTCCTTGTCCGACAGGCCGGCAAAGAGCACCTTGTAGTCGCCGCGCGGCCCGTTCAGCGCCAGCGCGATGGCCACGGCGATCAGCGCGGCGAGGCCGGCGCCGAGCATCAGCAGCGGCTTGGCCGGCAGTGCGGCCAGGCGGGCGCCGAGGCTGCCGGGGGCAGGGATCAAGGTCTGGGGGGCGGGGTTGGCGATGGCGGTTTCCATTGCGTGCGGGAGGCGGGTCGCGCTGGCCGCGGGTGGAGTCCACCCCGGGCCGCGATGGAGGGCATTGTTCGGCAGGCGCCGGGGCCGCCAACCGGTAAGAAACCCGGCAAAGCGCCACCACTTCGCCCTGCCGCCGGCACGCCCGCGCCTCTAGAGTGCCCAGCCATGGACGTGAAGCTCATGCCCTTCGACTTTGCGCAGGCCGCCGCCCGCGCCGGGCTGCGCACCGACGGCCTGCCGATTCGCGCGCCCGCCGGTGCCGAGGGCGGCGACGCCTTCAGCGTTGCGATGAACCAGGCGCTGAAGGCGGTAAGCCAGTCGCAGAACGAGGCCACACGCCTGCAGCGCGAAGTCCAGCTCGACAATCCGACCGTCAGCTTGGAGGAGACGATGGTCGCGATGCAGAAGGCGCAGATCGGGTTCCAGGCCACCTTGCAGGTGCGCAACCGGCTGGTGCAGGCTTATTCCGACATCATGAACATGCAGGTGTAGCGGGCTGTTTCTGCCATGCTGGCCGTGGCTTGTGGTGGCAAGTGCGAGGACGCCCTTGCCGGTGGGGGCGGAAGGCGCGGTCTCCGTTTCGCTGCGGCTGCCCTGCGCGACGCAGTCACGGGGCGCGCCGCATGACTCACTACGCGAGCTTCGCTCGCTGCGTTCGTGCAGATGCGGCGAGTCAGTTCACGAAGCGCGTGAATACACGCGCCGCCCCCGTGACTCCGTCGCTCCGGCGCGGCTTCCCGATTGCCCCCACCGGCCAGGGCGCCCTCGCACTCGCGGCAGGCAGTGTGCTTTCCCGGTGGTGCGTCACCAATGTCTCTGCAAGGCCGATGGCCGGTCGCATCGCGGGTGCACCCGTGTCATTACACCCGGCTCGGAAAAAATAAGCCTGTAGGTCCCAAGCGCTCGCCGCGACTACAACGCATCCGGTCGATGCAGCCCGTCGTACAAAGCCCTGCACCGCCCGGACCGAAGCAAGCCCCTGTCCTCAACCCTCTTCCCTGAAGGAACCATCATGAATGCCAAGAACCTCTTCACCCTGAGCACCGCTGTCTTCGCCATCGTTGGCGCGGCTTCCGCCTTCGCCGGCGAATCCCTGAGCCGCGCCGACGTGCGCGTCGCCGCGGTCCAGGCGCTCGGTGCCGGCCAGGTCATCAGCGGCCACAACACCGGCGAATCGAAGACCTCCTTCGTGTCGACGCTGAAGCGCGCCGATGTGCGCACCGCAGCGATCGAGGCGCGTGATGCCGGGCTCATCGTGAGCGGCCACAACACGGGCGAGTCGACGCTGCCCTTCATGTCGGTGCTGGCGCGCCAACAGGTCGCTGCCGAAGGTGCGGAAGCGGTCCGCGTCGGTGCCGTCGGCAACAGCGAGTTCGGCACGATTGCCGGCCAGTCGCAGAACGGCCCGACGATGGCGCAGCTGGAGAGCATCCGCATGGCGGGTCAGCGCGCCCTGTCGACCCACGTGGCGATGCGCTGAGCGTCGACGCACGGCACGGGCCACCGGCGTCCTGGCGACCGGTGGCTTGTGTCTTTCTCCGACCCTGCTTCAGCAGGCCGGATAACCCAGCGCCGCCGCCCCGGGTGCGCAGACCCGCACATGGCCGAGCCGCGATACCCAGACGCGCAGCTCGTTGCCGTGCGACGAGCGCAGCACCGCGGTGCCGTCACCGCTGGCGGCGCCACCCGCCGGGTCGAAGTGGGCATTGCGCGATTGCGCCAGTTGCACGCCCGGGTGGTCGGCGCTGCGCACGGCCTTGAGTTGGCACAGCTGCGCACTGCGGCAGTCGCAGCCGCTCGCGGTGGCCACGGCCCAGCACCAGTCGGGGCCCTGGCTGTAGTTCAAATGCAGCGTGCTGCCACGGCGTGCGGCCTCGAAGCGGGCTTCGGCAACGTCGGCGGCCAGCGTCTCCGCGGCGGTCTTGAGGCGGTGGCGTGCGATCTGGGCGCCGAAGGAGGGCAGCGAGAGGGCCGCCAGCACCGCAACGATGCCGAGCATGGTCATCAGCTCGATCAAGGTCAGGCCGCTGCAGCGGCGGGCGGTGCGATGTACGGGTGCAGCCATCAGCGGTTCCAGCAGCGTGCGCTCGGGCCGAAGGTGGCCAGGCCTTCGTTGACCGTGAGCCTCAGCTCGGGGCAGGCGGGGTCGTGCAGCGCGGTATCGCGTGGCAGCGCGCGTGCCGTGTAGCCGCCCGCGTGCGGTGCCAGCAGCGCGATTTCGTAGTGGCCGCCGGGGCTGCTGGGGGCGGTGCCGCGCAGGCCGTTCAGCGCCAGGGCGTAACTGCCGTGGTGCGAGCGGAATTGCTCCTGCGCGGCCTGTACGCGGGTCAATGCCAAGACCGCGTCGGCACGCTGGCTCTTGGCGATCGGCGCCTGGTAGGCGGGTAGGGCGACGGCCGCGATCACGCCCGTGACGGCCAGTGTCAGCATCAGGTCCACCAGCGTCATGCCACGCGCGTGGCGACTGCACCAGGGCGTCTGCATCAGTCGGGCGACATCAGGCGGCGTCGCTTCTGCGTCAGGTCGATGTAACGCTGCAGGGCACGCTGCGCGTTGCCCTCGATCTTGTGCCACTCGCAGCCGATGCGGGTGCCGGCCGGCTGCAGCAAGGTCACCGATGCACCTTCGTGCTGCGCACTGCGGAATTCGCCCTTGGGGCGGCCCTGCGTGCTCATGTGCTGCAGGCGCAGCGCGGCGACAAAACGGGTCTCGGCGTCGAGTTCGATCTGCACCCCCTGCAGCAGCAGGCCGACCTGAAGTGCCGGCACGTCCGCGGGCAACAGCAGGGCACAACCGCCGATGCCGACGTCGATCACGCGCAGCACGAGGGTCATCTCGGGCATCGAGGGATGGCGCAGCTCCGCCAGGGGAGCGCTGCGCTCGGGCGTGCGCACGCGGTAACCGGTACGGCGCTGGAAGCGGTAGAGCTCGCGCGGCAGACGCGCCTGCAGCGCGCAGGCCTGTGCGCTGCGCACCAGCACCAGTTCGCTGACGTCGAACTGCAGCTTCACGCTGGCGAGGTAGGCGACCGCGATCGCCTCGTCGCTTTCGATCAGCGGCTGCAGCTGGGGATCGCTCTCGCTTGCGCTGAAGACGAGTTTTCGCTGCGCTGCGTCGAAGGACCAGATCGCGCTGCGCAGCGTGCAGCCCGCGGGCGAGATCAGGTTCACCGGCACGCTACCATCGCGCAGCTGGCGCAGCAGCCGGTCGCGTTCGCTCGCGTCGTCGACCCGGAACGGCCCCCAGGTGTCGACAGCGCGTTCGGGATCCACGCCCGCGGGGCGGGTGTCGAGGAACGTCACCGTCATGCCGCCCGGCCTCAGTGGATAGTCTTCGGCTTGCCGGCCATCATCTGGTCGATCTCGGCCAGCCAGGGTTCGGCCAGGTGCCGGATCTCGGCGTCGTTGACGAGGATGCGCTGCATGATGCGCGACTTGGCTTTGGCTGTGTCGGCGTCGAGCGCGGTGTGGCGCGCCGCATTCTTGAGCTGGCTGATCAGCAGCACGCAGGCGCCCTCGAGCTTGACGACCTGGTCCCAGTCGCCCACCCGTGCGGCAGAGAGCATGTCCGCGCTGGCCCGCTCGATGGCTTCGTAGTAGTTCATCAGTTCCGGGTGCATCTGGGGAGTCCTGTGCAATGCGGTCATGGGCGAAAGGTTCAGGCGGCGCGGGCCGGCTCGACGTCGGACCGGATCCCGCTCCAGGCCTCGCGCAGCGGCGTCAACAGCGCCGCACACTCGTCGAGCGCGGCGGGGTCGTTCTTCAGGTTGGCGACGCTCAGGCGGGCAGTGATGTAGCCGTACAGGTCGTGCAGATCGCGTGCGAGAGTGCCGCCCTGCTGCAGGTCGAGCGCCCCGCGCAGCCCTTCGTCGACGATGCGCAGGACACGCCCGATCGCCAGGCCCTTGCTTTCGATCTCGCCCGCGGCCATCGCCGCACGGGCGTGGGCGAGCGACTCGAAGATGCCGTCGAAAAGCATCGCCACCATCTGGTGCGGCGAGGCGTCGCCGTGCACCTGGCTCACGACGCCGACTTGCTGGTAGGTGCCGCAGTGGCGGTTGCCGCCACGGGGGCCGGTGCCGAGATTGGAGCTGGAGAACATGGGCGTGAGGGTGTCGTTGGCTGGCTTGCCTTCATATCGGCTGGCCGCGTGAGCAGCTTGAGTGCATGGAAAGCTGCTGAAACACCTTGTCATCGGGGCGTCGGTTGGCGCCTGCAGCCCTGGGCGCCGGGACGCCGTCAGTCCTTGTTGATGCTGATGGTGCTGGCGTTCAGCATCTCCATCTGCTGCGTGACGTAGGCGCTGAGCCCGTTCAGCTGCGACATCTTGTTGTCGAGTGCGGTGTACTGCGCGCGCAAGCGCGCTTCGGTGCGGGCCAGGCGGTCGTTGAACCGTTCCTGCTCGTCCTTGTTGCGCTCGAGGCGCTGGCGCAGCCCTTCCTCGCGCGAATCGAGCGCGCCACCGGTGTTGGTGTTGGCGTCGGCCAGCACGTCGAAGCGGCGTGCGATGCCCACCGACGTGGGGTCGGTCGCGCTGTCGCCGCCGAAGAGCCTGGCCAGCTCGGGCAGGTTGCTGAGCGACCGGCCGAGTTTGTCCTCGTTGACCTTGAGCGAACCGTCGCGCTCGAGCGTGATGCCGATCGACGACAGGGTGCCGAAGACCGCGGACGCGTTCGACTGCGTCGCCACCAGCGAGCGCAACTGGCCCTGCAGGCCGACGGCGGTGCGGTCGCCCTGGAGCGTGGCAGCGGTCTTCGCCTCGGCGTTGTAACGGGTCTGGTCGGCGAGGTACTGGTTGGCGTCGTTGTAGGCCTTGACGAAGCCCTCGATCAACACCTTCATCGCGTCGGTGTCGAGGGCGACGGTGGCCTCGACGGGGTCGGTCGTGGCGCGGTGCACCTGGACCGAGACGCCGTCGACCAGGTTGTCGAGTTTGTTCGACGCCGACACGATCGCGGCGCCGTTGACGGTCGCCACCAGGTCGACACCGCGCTGGTTGCCGGCCGCGGGTGCGCCTGCGGGCGGGTCGAAAGCGAGCCGTGACAGGCCGCTGTCGTCGAGGTTGTTGGTGTCGGCGTCGCTGACGCTGAGCCTGAAGCCGCTCTCGGCGCCGGTGACGGTGGAGCGCAGCACGAGGCGCGAGCCGCTGCTGTCGTTCAGGATCGTTGCGCTGACGCCGGCGTTGGCGGCGTTGATCTTGTCGCGCACGCCGGCGAGCGTGTCTTCGCCGGTGCCGATCGTGATCGTGGCGCTGCTCGCCGGGACCTTGGGTGTGAAGGCGGCAAAGGTGTCGCTCCAACTGCCGAACTCGATCGTCAAGGTGCCGGTGCCCACGACGTCGGCGGGTGTGGCCAGGCGGCTGCTCGACACCGACTGCGCGCGTGCAAGCTGGCTCACCTCGATCTGCAGGTTCACCGGCGCGGCGGTGTCGCTCGAACTCACCGACAGCACGTCGGCGTCGCTGGAGGTGGCTTTGGTCTTGTTCCAGGTCGCCGCCGAAGCCAGCTTGGCCGCAGCGTCGCCGAGTGCGGTGATGCGCGACTTGAGCGCGCCGTAGCTCGAGAGCTGGGTCTGCGTCGTGCTGGCCACCGTCTGCAGCCGCGTCAGCGGACGGCTCTCGATGGCCATCAGCTGGGTGATGATCGAATTGACGTCGAGGCCGCTGCCGACGCCCGTGGATTGGATTGCCATGCCGAACTCCGGTTCTCAATGGCCTATCGGCCGTACGGCCAAGCTCTTGAGGCGGGCCGTACGGCCAGGTTCTCGAGCCGGTCCCCGGGTGCTCGGCGCGCCGGGCCGCAGCCCGTCAGCGCTGCAGCAGTTGCAGCACTTGCTGCGGCAGCTGGTTGGCTTGCGCCACCATCGCGGTGCCGGCCTGTTGCAGGATCTGGGCACGCGACATGTTGGCCGTTTCGGCCGCGAAGTCGGCGTCCATGATGCGGCCGCGCGCGGCGGTGACGTTCTCGGCCGTGACGGCGATGTTCGAGACCACGACTTCGAAGCGGCTCTGGATCGCGCCCAGGTTGGCACGCGAGGTGTTGATCTGGGTCAGTGCGTTGTCGATCTGCACCAGCGCGGTCTGCGCCGAGCCGAAGCCCGAGACGTTCAAGCCGGCGATGCCGGTCGTGGCGGCGGCAGTGGTCGTGCCGGCGGCAAAGCCGAAGTCGGCCACCGTGGCGCCGGTGATCACGATGTCGCCGTTGTTTTTGCGCAGACTGATCTGGCCGGTCGCGGCGTCGTAGGACGCCGAGGTGCCGGTCTGCGGTGAGACGTTGTTGATCGCCGCGACGACCTGGTTGGCACGCTCCATCGAGCTGCCGGCGGCCGGGAGGGCGCCCAGCGCGACACCGCCGATTGTCACCGCGCCGGCCGCGATCGGTGTCGCAAAACCGGTCAAGTCACTCGCCGCGACCGAGGTCGTGGCGATGTTGGTCGTGCCGCCGAGCTGCGCCAGCGTCGCGTTGGCGATCGAGGACACGGTGATCGTCTCGCCGGCGTCGGCGCCGACCTGGAACTGCTGGGCCGTGAAGGTGCCGTCGAGCAGCTTGGTGCCGTTGAACGAGGTCTGGCCGGCGACGCGGCCGATCTCGTCCTTCAGCGCCGTGACTTCGGCGTTGAGCGCGTCGCGGTCGGTCTGGTTGTTGCTGGCGTTGGAGGCCTGGACC
>DATDER010000011.1:0-2980 GCA_036523095.1 Rubrivivax sp. | reverse complement strand
GGGTCCGGCGCGGTGCCGCGCAAGGTCACGTTGCCGTTCACCGTGTCGACGTCCACCCGCAACGCGCTGAGCTGGCTGTCCTTTGCCAGTTCGGCATTGATCGAGGTGGTGATGGCCGCATCCTTCGTCTTGTCGGCGATCGCATCGACTGCAGTGCCCGCGCCTTGCCGGACTTCCTGGCCCGCGGCGCGCGCATCAGCCTTGACCTCGTCAGCCTTGCGCTCCATCTGGGCGACTGCGCCCTCGAGTTTCTGACCTGCAGTGCGGTCAGCCTCCGGACGGTCGCAAGCCGCCAGCGAGGCAGTCGCCGCCGCGGCGCAGAGCAGTTTGACAACGGTGTTGTGAGTAAAGCGCTTCATGATGATCTCCTGTTGAATGATCTAGCGGCAGGACGCAAAGCCCTACCGTACGAACAACGATAGGTGGCACTCGCCACCGGGGCCATCGGCGGGCATGCGGTTGGGCTGTCGGACGGTGCCGACAGAGGACGCTCTGCCGAGACGGGCCGAACATGAACTCGCGGGATCTTCCTACGAGAGCGCCGGACTTGACCCCACATGGCGGTGCCCGGCTGCGGGATCAAACTGTCGACGCCCGTCGCATTGCGATGGTCTTGGAGCCATGCCATGAACCTTCCTGCCTGCGCATTCATCTGTTCGCTTTTGGTGTTCGGCGCTGCGCCGGCGCACGCCGCGGGCGGCCACGCGGAAGAGCAATTGAAGCGCATCGAAGTGACCCCAAAGAAGCCCGACCACTCAGGCAGGAAGCGCGTTGGCAAGGCATCGTTCTATGCCAAGAGCTTCGCCGGAAAGAAGATGGCCGATGGCAGCCCGATGGACCCCCAGGATGACAATGCCGCGAGCAGGACGCTGCCGCTGGGCACGACCGCGAAGGTGACGAATCTCGAGACAGGCAAGAGCGCCGTCGTGACCATTCAGGATCGAGGTCCGTACATCGAGGGGCGCATAGTCGATCTGTCGCCATCGACGGCCAAAGAGATCGGCCTCACCCCGAAGGAGGGCGTGGCCGATGTCACCGTGGAGCCCATTGCAGTGCCGATGCCCGACGGTTCGATCAAGGCGGGCGTCGCGGCAACGGCGAAGAGCGCGGACTGATCGCGCTGGCGCATTCCCATCACCCAGCGGCCAGGTGGGATCGGCTTGGTCCTACGAACTGGCGAGGCTGCATCCGATGGGCTAGTCGTGCACGTGACAGCAAAGTGCGGCTTCGCGCCTCTCTTCAGCTTAAGTACCACGTCCGCGATGCTGCACAACCAGTCGATCTGTCTTTCCATTGCGTGGTACTCGAGCCTCGCGATACGCGCGGGAGTGTCGAGATGAGCACTGCCGGTCGAGCCGCCCTTGGGGTCGCCGTCCACGGCGCCACGGCCCCGCCGATCAGCCGCGCCCCGATGCACGCACAGCCGTGGTTCGGTTTCACGCGTGGGCTGCTGTTTGCCCTGTGGCCCGGCATGCACTTCCCGGCCGTGTCGGCTGCCCCGGCACCCTGGCAAGCGGCCGCGCGGCGGCGCCGGCGCACGCTGCTGGTGCTGGTGGCGGCGCTGACCAGCTTCGCCATGCTGTTGCAGTGGCGCGCCGCACCGGCCGAGCTGTCTGCCGCGTGGTGGCTGCAGGCGTCGTTCGTCACGCTGCTGTTCGCCTGGCTGGGTGCCGGGTTTGCCACCGCCTTGATGGGTGCTTGGGTGCTGCTGCGCGGAGACCGCCACAGCCTCGCGCTGCGCGAGCCGCATGCACCCATCGACCGCACGGCGCGCACCGCCGTCATCATGCCGATCTGCAACGAAAACGTCGCCACCGTCTTCGCCGGGCTGCGTGCCACCTGCGAATCGCTGGCCGCCACCGGCGCGCTGTCACTGTTCGACATCTACGTACTGTCCGACACCGCCGACCCCGCCTTGCGCGCCGCCGAGCAGCAGGCCTGGGAACGGCTGCGCCAGACCCTGGGCGACGCCCCGGTGGGTGGTGGCGGGCGTGTGTTCTACCGCTGGCGGCGCCGACGCACGCGGCGCAAGGCCGGCAACGTCGCCGACTTCTGCCGCCGCTGGGGCAGCCACTACCGCTACATGGTGGTGCTCGACGCCGACAGCATCATGCACGGCGACACCCTGGTGTCGCTGGTGCGGCGGATGGAAGAGAACCCGCGCGCCGGCGTCGTGCAGACCTTGCCGCAAGGCTTCGGCCACGGCACCGTGCACGCCCGGCTGCAGCAGTTCGCCAACCGTGTCACCGGGCGGCTGGTCGCGCTGGGCATGGCCTATTGGCAACTCGGCGAATCGCACTACTGGGGGCACAACGCCATCCTGCGCGTGCAACCGTTCATGCGCCATTGCGGCCTGGCGCCGATTCCCGGGCGCGGCGGCCTGGCCGGCGAGATCCTGTCGCACGACTTCGTCGAAGCCGCGCTGATGCGCCGCGCCGGCTACGAAGTCTGGCTGGCGCCGCAGTTGCAGGGCAGCTGGGAACAGCACCCGGCCAACTTGCTCGAAGAACTGCAGCGCGACCGCCGCTGGTGCCAGGGCAACCTGCAAAACGCCCGGCTCATCGCCGAACCCGGCCTGCGCCCGGTGCACCGCGCCATGCTGGCCATCGGCGCGCTGTCGTACCTGATGGCGCCGGTGTGGCTGGGGTTCGTGGCCATGGGGCTGTGGTTCGGCACCATCACGTCGTCGAGCAGTGGCCTGTGGGCGCTGACCTTGCTTCTGCTGTTCCTGCCGCGCTTGCTGGGCGTGCTGGCTGTCGTGCTGCGCGGCGAGCAGGCGTCGTTCGGTGGCGGCACACGGCTATGGGGCAGCGCCACCTTGGAACTGCTGCTGTCGGCGCTGCAGGCACCGCTGCGCATGCTGGCGCACAGCGTCTTCGTCGTCGGTGCGTTGACCGGGCTGCGGCTGGACTGGAAGTCACCTTCGCGCGCTGCGGCGGCGGTAGCCTGGCGCGATGCGCTGGCGCGAATCGGCGTGCTG
>DATDER010000010.1:0-22179 GCA_036523095.1 Rubrivivax sp. | reverse complement strand
GATCGAGCTCGACGCGATCAACCCGCAGATCGGGGCGCGCCTGGCACGTGCGCTCGACCGCTGGCGCCAGCTCGCCGAGCCCCAACGCAGCGCGGCACGCGAAGCGATCGCACGTGTGGCGGCGCGGCCCGAACTCAGCGCCGACACACGCGAAATCATCGGCAAGGCGCTGGAAGCAGGGGCCTGACGTGAGCCGTCGTGTCAGCCTGACCCAATACCTCGTCGAGCAGGAACGCCAGCATGGCCGCATCCCAGCCCAGCTGCGGCTGCTGATCGAAGTCGTGGCCCGTGCGTGCAAACGCATCGCGATCTCGGTCAACAAGGGCGCGCTCGGCGACGTGCTCGGCAGCGCCGGGACCGAGAACGTGCAGGGCGAAGTACAGAAGAAGCTCGACGTCATCAGCAACGAGGTGCTGATCGAAGCCAACGAATGGGGCGGCCACCTGGCCGCGATGGCGAGCGAGGAGATGGACTCGATCCACGCCGTGCCGCACCGTTACCCGCAGGGCGAATACCTGCTGCTGTTCGACCCGCTCGACGGCTCTTCCAACATCGACGTCAACGTCAGCATCGGCACCATCTTCTCGGTCCTGCGCAAGGTCGGCCACACCCGCGGCGTGAGCGAAGAAGACTTCCTGCAGCCGGGCAAGCACCAGGCGGCGGCGGGTTACTGCGTCTACGGGCCGCAGACCACGCTCGTGCTCACGGTCGGCGACGGCGTGGCGATGTTCACGCTCGACCGCGAACAGGGTTCCTTCGTACTCACGCAAGAGAACCTCAAGATCCCCGAGGACACGAAGGAATTCGCCGTCAACATGAGCAACCAGCGCCACTGGGCATCACCGGCGCGTCGTTACATCGACGAGTGCCTGGCCGGCAGCACGGGGCCGCGCGGCAAGGACTTCAACATGCGCTGGGTCGGCAGCATGGTCGCCGACGTGCACCGCATCCTGATGCGCGGCGGCATCTTCCTCTACCCCTGGGACCAGCGCGAGCCCGACAAGCCGGGCAAGCTGCGCCTGCTCTACGAAGCCAACCCGATGGCCTTCCTGGTCGAGCAGGCGGGCGGCGGCGCCACCAACGGGCGCGACCGGATCATGGGCCTGCTGCCGACGTCGCTGCACGAACGCACGAGCGTGATCCTGGGGTCGAAGAACGAAGTCCAGCGCGCGACCGATTACCACCGCGATCCCGCGTGAGATGAACTCGACGCTGCAAGCTGCCATCGTGGCAGCGCAGGCTGCTGCCGGCGTGATCCGCGCCGCCGCCGCCGACCCAGGCGCGCTGCAGGTGCGGGCCAAGCAACCGAACGACTTCGTGACGCAGGTCGACCTGGCGTCGGAGCGGGTCATCGTGCAGACGCTGCTCGACGCCTTCCCGCAACACGGCGTGCGCAGCGAGGAGTCGAAGCGGCTGCACGGCAATGCGGAAGCCGAGCACGTCTGGATCGTCGACCCGCTCGACGGCACCAACAACTTCATCCACGGCTACCCGGCCTATGCAGTGAGCATCGCGCTCGCGGTGCGCGGGCGGGTCGAGGTGGGCGTGGTGCTGGACGTGAGCGCCGACCTGCTGTTCCAGGCCACACGCGGCGGCGGCGCCTGGTGCCAGGGCGAACGGCTCCAGGTGAGCGAGCGCCCGAGCCTCGACGGCGCGCTGGTGTCCACGAGTGCGCCGTTCCGCCCCGGCCCGAACTTCGAACGCTCGATGCAGATGCTCGGCGCGGTGATGGCGCGGGTGGGCGCCGTGCGTCGCTCGGGCTCGGCGGCGCTCGATCTGGCGCGGGTGGCGGCCGGGCAGTGCGACGCCAGCTTCGACCTCGGCCTCAACGCCTGGGACGTCGCCGCCGGCAGCCTGCTCGTCAGCGAAGCCGGCGGTGAGGTCAGCAGCTTCGGCGGCGGCGCCGACTTCCTCGAATCCAAGCAATGCATCGCCGCCAACCCGGCGCTGCACCGGGCGCTGGTGCCGCTGCTGCAGCCCTTCACCCCGGGCGCGCCCTCACAGAATGGTCACTGATCTTGCATAGACTTGTCGTATGCCCTCGATACAGCTGTTGAACGTCACCAAGGACTGGGCCGGCACCAAGGCGCTCGACGGCATCCACCTCGCGATCGAACCCGGAACCTTCTGCGTCCTGCTCGGCCCTTCGGGCTGCGGCAAGTCGACCACGCTGCGCATCATCGCCGGGCTCGAATCGGCGAGCAGCGGCCAGGTCTTCGTCGACGGCAAGGACGTGACCCATGCACCACCGGCGCAGCGCGGCATCGCTATGGTGTTCCAGAACTACGCGCTGTTCCCGCACCTGAGCGTGGCCGACAACATCGGCTTCGGCTTGCAGGTGCGCCGTGTCGACAAGAGCGAGGCCGCGCGCCGCTTGCAGGAGGCCGCCGCGCTGCTGGGTCTGGAGCCGCTGCTGCAGCGCAAGCCTTCGCAGCTGTCGGGCGGCCAGCAGCAGCGCGTGGCGCTCGGGCGTGCGCTGGTCGCGCAGACGAAGGTCTGCCTGATGGACGAACCGCTGTCGAACCTGGACGCCCAGCTGCGCCAGGAGATGCGCCACGAGCTGCGCGAGCTGCAGCAACGGCTGAAGCTCACCGTGGTCTACGTCACGCACGACCAGACCGAGGCGATGAGCATGGCCGACCAGGTGGTGCTGCTGAACAAGGGCCGGATCGAGCAATCGGCGACGCCGCGCACGATGTACGCCACGCCCGCGACGACCTTTGCCGCCCGCTTCATCGGCACCCCGGCGATGAACCTGCTGCGGCTGGACGGCGCGCGCATCGCCGGCAGCGAGATCGGAGTCGCCCAGACCGCGAGCCATCTCGGCATCCGGCCCGAGGCGGTGAGCCTCGGCGGCGAGGGCATCGGAGAAGTGCGGGCCACGGTGCAGAGCTTGGAATACCTGGGCGCCGACCTGGTACTGCGCTGCGCCGTCGGCTCCGAGACGATCACCGTGCGCGCCGACGGCAAGTCGGATGTCGCGGCGGGCGCGCAGGTGGCGCTGCGCTGGCCGCCGCAGGCCGAGCACTACTTCGATTCACAAGGCCTCAGGGTCGCCTGAGCATTCAGTCCACCAACCCCAAAGGGAAACCAGTGCAGAGAAGAACACTCCACCAATTCGCCGCCGCGGCGGCCCTGTCGCTCGCCGTGTTGCCCGGCGCTGCGCTGGCGCAGGCGCCGACCGAGATCTCGTTTTTCTATCCCGTCGCCGTCGGCGGCCCCATCGCCAAGATCGTGGACGACTTCGCGGCCGACTTCTCGCGCGAGAACCCCGGCGTCAAGGTCACGCCGATCTATGCCGGCAGCTACCAGGACACGATCGTCAAGGCGCTCACCGCCAACAAGAGCGGCACGCCGCCGGTGACCTCGGTCCTGCTCAGCACCGACATGTTCACGCTGATCGACGAGGACGCGATCGTGCCGATCGACAACTTCGTCAAGACCGCCGACGACCGGGCCTGGCTCGGCAGCTTCTACAAGGCCTTTCTCCTCAACAGCCAGACCGGCGGCAAGACCTGGGGCGTGCCGTTCCAGCGTTCGACCATCGTCCAGTACTACAACAAGGAGCTGTTCAAGGCCGCGGGCCTGGACCCCAACAAGCCGCCCGGCACCTGGGCCGAGATGGCCGAGATGGCGAAGAAGCTGACCGTCAAGGACGCTTCCGGCAAGGTCACGCAGTACGGCGTGCAGATCCCGTCGAGCGGCTTCCCTTACTGGCTCTTCCAGGCCCTGGCGATCCAGAACGGCGTGGCGATGGCCAACGACGCCGGCAACGCGGTCAAGTTCGACGACCCCAAGGTGATCGAGGCGCTGCAGTACTGGGTCGACCTGTCCAAGCAGGGCGTGCACCCGCCCGGCATCGTCGAGTGGGGCACGACGCCGAAGGACTTCTTCGAGAAGAAGGTCGCGATGATGTGGACCACGACCGGCAACCTGACCAACGTGCGTGCCAATGCCAAGTTCGACTTCGGCGTCGCGATGCTGCCCGCAGGCAAGGCCAAGGGCTCGCCCACGGGCGGCGGCAACTTCTACATCTTCAAGAAGTCCACGCCCGCGCAGCAAGAAGCGGCGTTCAGGTTCATCAAGTGGGTCACGCAGCCCGAACGCGCCGCGCGCTGGAGCATGGAGACGGGTTACGTCGCCGTCTCCGAAGCCGCCTACGGCACCGACACGCTGCGCAAGTACGGGCGCGACTTCCCGCCTGCACTGGTGGCGCGTGACCAACTGCCCTTTGCGCTCGCCGAGTTCTCGACCCACGACAACCAGCGGGTGACCAAGGCGCTGAACGACGGCCTGCAGGCCGCGCTCACCGGCACCAAAACGCCGACGCAGGCGATGCAGGACGCGCAGAAGGAAGCCGAGCGTCTGCTGCGCAGCTACAAGTAGCGCGTGGTGACTTCAAGCGGCCCCGCGCCGAACCGGGGGCGTGAGGCCGCTCACGCCTACCTGCTGTTGCTGCCGGCCTTTGTGCTGCTGGTGGCTTTCACGCACTTCCCGGCCGTCAGCACGCTGATCGACAGCTTCTACTCCACTCCCAAGGGCGCGCGCCCGGGGGTGTGGGTGGGGCTGGACAACTACGCGGTGATGGCCGGCGACCCGGTGTTCTGGAAGGCGCTGCGCAACAACGCGTGGTTTGCGCTCGCGACGATCCCGTTGTCGATCGGCTTGGCGCTGGTGATGGCGCTGTGGGTCAACGAACGCATCGCCGGGCGTGGCTTCCTGCGCATGGCCTACTTCACGCCCACGGTGCTGCCGATGATCGCGGTGGCCAACATCTGGCTCTTTTTCTACACGCCGGGTTACGGCTTGCTCGAGCAGATCACCGGGCTCTTCGGCGCGCCGTCGCAGAACTGGCTCGGTGACCAGCGCACGGCGCTGGGCGCGATCACGCTCGTGGCGGTGTGGAAGGAGGCCGGCTTTTTCATGATCTTCTACCTCGCCGCGCTGCAGAGCCTGAACCCGAGCCTGCGCGAGGCGGCGGCGATCGAAGGCGCCTCGCGCTGGTACTTCTTCAAGCGTGTGCAGTGGCCGCTGCTGATGCCGACCACCCTCTTCGTGATGGTCAACGCCGTCATCAACGCCGTGCGCATGATCGACCACGTGGTCGTGCTCACCCGCGGAGGACCCGACAACGCGTCGACGCTGCTGCTCTACCACCTGTACGAAGTCGGCTTCAAGTACTGGGACACCGGTTACGCCGCCGCGCTGACCGTCGTGCTGCTGCTGGTGCTGGCGAGCGTGGCGCTGTTCCAATTCTTCGTGCTCGACCGCAAGGTGCACTACAAGTGACGCCGACGACGAATCGTCTGGTCTACAACGACCCGGGCTGGATCGACACCCTGGCCGCGTGGCTGCTGGCGCTGCTGTGGATCCTGCCGCTGGCGTACGCGGTGTGGACGGCTTTCCACCCATCGGAGTACTCGACCCGCTTCGAGCTTTTCGCGCCGCTCACGCTCGACAACTTCGCGCGCGCCTGGCAGGCCGCGCCGTTTGCGCGCTACTTCCTCAACACCACGCTGCTGGTGGCGATGATCCTGGCGTTCCAGCTCGTGCTCAGCACCCTCGCCGCCTACGCCTTTGCGCGCTACGACTTCACCGGCAAGAACGTGCTCTTCGCGCTCGTGCTGGTGCAGCTGATGATCATGCCGGACATCCTGCTGGTGGCGAACTACAAGACCATGGCGCAACTCGGGCTGGTGGACACGCTGTGGGCGATCGGGCTGCCCTACTTCGCGTCGGCCTTCGCGATCTTCCTGCTGCGCCAGACTTTCCTCGGCATCCCGAAGGAACTCGACGAAGCCGCACGTGTGGAGGGCGCGAGCGCGCTGCAGATCCTGTGGCGTGTCTACGTGCCGCTGGCGCGTCCGGTGTACACCGCCTTTGCGCTGGTCTCGGTGAGCTTCCACTGGAACAACTTCCTCTGGCCGGTGATCATCACCAACAGCGTGAGCGCGCGCCCGCTGACGGTGGGCCTGCAGGTGTTCTCGTCGACCGACCAGGGCATCGACTGGTCGATCATCACCGCCGCGACGTTGATGACGTCGGCGCCCTTGCTGATCGGCTTCCTGCTCTTCCAGCGCCAGTTCGTTCAGAGCTTCATGCGAGCGGGGATCAAGTGAGGATCAGCACATGAATCTGATCACCTGGAACGTGCAGTGGTTCTGCGGCCTCGACGACGTGGTCAGCGTCGAACGCATCGTCGACGAAGCGCGTGCGATGGCCGACTTCGACGTGCTGTGCTTGCAGGAAGTCGCCATCAACTACCCGCAGCTCACGGGCAACGCCGGCTTCGACCAGGTGGAGCGGCTTCGCACGCTGCTGCCCGGTTACGAGATCCACTTCGGCGCGGCGGTCGAAGAACTGGGCCGCGGCGGCGAGCGCCAGTGTTTCGGCAACCTGGTCGCCACCCGCCTGCCGGTGGCGCAGGTGCAGCACCACCCGTTGCCCTGGCCGGCCGATGGCGGTGTGCGCTCGATGCCGCGCATGTGCACCAGCGCCACCGTGCGCTCAGCGCTCGGCCCGGTCCGCGTGATGACGACGCACCTCGAGTTCTACTCGACGCGCCAGCGCGCGGCGCAGGCGCAGGCGCTGGTCGACCTGCATGCCCAGGCCTGCAGCCACGCTGCATCGCCGCCGCTCGACGACGAGACGGGGCAGCCGTTCCAGAACAAGCTGCACACCCGCAGTGCGATCCTGTGCGGTGACTTCAATCTCGAATCGACGAACGACGAGTACACGGCGATCCAGCGCGCGCCCGCACCAGGGGCCACGCGCCTCACCGACGCCTGGCGGGCGCTGCACGGCCAGGCCCCGCACGACCCGACCTTCCGCCTCTTCGACCGCCGCTACGGCCCGGAGCCGATCGCGTGCGACTTCGTCTTCGTCAGCCACGACCTGCTGCCGCGGGTGAAGCGGGTCGAAGTCAACCTGCGCACCCGGGCCTCGGACCACCAGCCGGTGCTGATCGAGCTGGCTTGACTCCGGCCGCCAGGCTACGGCGTGGCGGCGATGCGCTCGGCCAGCCGCCACAGGGCCAGGCGGTGTGCGCCGACGATGCCTTCAACACCGTTGCCCTCGATCGGCAAGTCGAACGCCGCGCTGCCCGTCTGCGGCGCCTGCACGCCCCGGACATCCGCCAACCACCAGCTTGCGCGCAGCGTGATCACGCTGCGGTCGGACTCGGCGTGCAGCGCCCACAGCTCGACCTGAAGCCGTCGGTCGACCGCCGCGCCCGCCGGCGCCGGGGCGGCCCAGACACGTTGCGGCCCACGCAGCAGCTGCAGATCGTGCACCAGGAGACGCGGCACGCTCTCGGCCAGCGGTTCGGCCCACCGGTGGCCCGACACCGGCAGCAAGCCGCTGCTGCCCGACGCCAGCACGATGCGGTCGCGGTCCAGGTACTCGGGCAGGCGCACGCTGCGTGCGATTTCCCAGGTGCTGGCTGGCGTGGCGGGCGGCGCGCCGGGCTGCGCGGGCGCGTCGACACCCAGGCGGTACCAGCGTGTCGGCGGCGCCGGCGTGGCACAGCCGCCCAGCGTCGCTACACTCGCCGCCGCCGTGGTCCAGAGTGCGAAACCGGTCCGCAGAAACGTTCTCTTGTGCATCGTGTGCTCGCTGCGGGTCATCACTTGTTTTCGGGCCGGCCGCGGATCACCGCTTCCGGTTGTCGCTCGAGCAGCTCGGCCAGTTCGCGCAGCGCACGTGAGGCCCTCGAGACGTCCTGCAACGCGCGCTCGGCGTTGTGCATCAATGCCGAGTCGGGCGACGCAAACTGGCGCAAGGACTCGGCTGTGCGCGCCACTTCCCCGGCTGAACGGTGCAGGTCTTGCACCAGCGGCGAGTCGGGCGCCATCAGGGCGGACATGCGCTGCGACGACTGGCCGAACAGCTGCGCCGTGGCACGGACGTCGTCGGCCGCGGCGCCCACGCGGTCGAGTGTCCTCTTCGTGTCGTTGGCCAGCGGGTCCAGGCGCTGCTCCATGCGTGCCGACAGACGCCGGACGCTGCCGCTGATCTGCGCCAGATCGGCCAGCGCGGCCTTGATCTCCGGCCCGCCGGTGATGGCACGGGCCGATGCCGCCACCGCCGACAGGTCGTCGGCGAGGCGGCCGAAGTCCATGCCGTCGAGCTGGTCCTTCAGGTTCTGGATCGTGGTCGTCGAGGTGGGTATCTCGATCGCGTCCATGCGCGTGCCGCGCAGCGAGGCCGCCTGGTCCGAGCGCAGGTCGAGGTCCACGTAGAGCAGGCCGGTGAGCAGGCTCTGCATCGAGAGCTGCGCCCTCAGCCCGCGTTCGACCAGGGCCGGCAGCGGCGGCCCCGAATCACCACCGGCGCCGTTCTTGCGCCCGCCGCCCAGGCCGCGCAGCACATTGCGTTCGAGTTCAGCAACAACCGGGATCGAATAGGTGTCGGTATCCTTGTCGTAGACGACATCGATCGCCACCACGCTGCCGACACGCACGCCCCGAAAGACCACCGGCGCGCCAACCTGCAAGCCGTAGATCGAACCGTTGAAATACATCACGGCGCGTTCCTTGCGCGAGAACACCTCGTTGCCGGCGATCGCGATGATGGCCGCCGCCACCAGCGCCAGGCCGCCGACGACGAAGGCACCGATGAGAGTTGGGCTGACCTTGCGTTTGACCATCACTTCACCGCCTCGGCAGTGCCTCCTTGTCCATCCACGCGGCCACGGCCGAGAAATTCACGCACCCCCGGCGGACCCATGCGCTGGAGCTCGCGCGGCGGGCCGAGGGCGGTCATCGTCTTCGTCGCCGCGTCGAGGAAAAGCAGCCGGTCGCCGACGGCAAAGATGCTGTCGAGCTCGTGGCTGACCATCACGACCGTGGTGCCGAGATCGTCGCGCAAGTGCAGGATCAGCTCGTCGAGGCGGGCCGAAGTCAACGGGTCCAGGCCTGCCGACGGCTCATCGAGGAACAGCAGCGCCGGGTCGAGCGCGAGCGCACGCGCGATCGCGGCGCGTTTTTTCATGCCGCCGCTGAGCGACGAGGGTTCGGCGTCGAAGCTGTCGTTCAGCCCCACGAGCGCGAGCTTGAATCGGGCCTCCTGCTCGCGCTCGTCCGCGTCCATCTCGCTGAAGAGCTGCAAGGGGAGCATGACGTTCTCGCCCACCGTCATCGAGCTCCACAGCGCGCCGGCCTGGAACATCACGCCGAACTCGCGCCGCAGCGCCGACAATGTGGCCTCGTCGCTGGCATAGAGGTCGCGGTCACCATAGAACACGTGGCCGGCGGCCGGGGCCTGCAAGCCGATCAGGTGGCGCAGCAGCGTGCTCTTGCCGCAGCCGCTGCCGCCGACGATGACAAAGACCTCGTCGGCGCGGATGTCGAAGTGCAGGCCATGCTGGACCACGTGGCGGCCGAAAGCCATCGTGAGCCTTTCGACCCGCACGAGCGGCGTCGGCACGGCCGCGGCGGCGCCGGCGGCACTCGGTGACGTCATCGTCTGCATCGGCGGCTACCACCCGAGGCGCTGGAAGATCACGGTGAGGATCGACGCCGAGACCGCGATCCAGACGATCGACTGCACGACCGCCGCCGTCGTCGCCTCGCCCACCGCCTGCGCGCTGCGCCCGGCGGCCAGGCCCTGCCGGCAGCCGGCCAGCGCCACCAGCACGCCGTACACGGTGCCTTTCAGCAGGCCGATCAGCATGTGCGGCATCGTCAGCGCCTGCAGGCTCTTGTTGGCATATTCGAGCGGCGTCACGCCGTAGATGCCGACCGCGACAAACCAGCCGACGCCCATGCCGACCATGGCCCCGAAGGCCGTCAGCAGCGGTGCCACGATCAGCAGCGCCAGCACGCGCGGCAGCACCAGGTGGTCGATCGGGTCGATGCCCAGCGTCTGCAGCGCATCGACCTCCTCGTTCGCGCGCATGCTGCCGATCTGCGCCGCGAAGGCGGCGCCGACGCGCCCCGACAGCACGATGCCGGTCACCAGTGCCGCCGTCTCCCGAACCACGGCCACGGTGACGAGGTTGGCGATGAACGACTGGGCGCCGAAGAGCTCGAGCTGTGCCGCGCCCATGTAGGCCAGGATCAGCGCCACGAGCAGGCTCACGATGGCCACGATCGGCAGACTGCGCGGCCCCGTCTGCTCGACCTGCCAGGCGAGGTCCGACCAGCGCATGCCGCTGCGGCCGCCGAGCAAGCGGCCGAGCGAGAGCAGGACCTCGCCGAAGAAGGTCAGCACGTCGCGGCCGTCGGCAATCGCCGCGGTGGCGCGCTGGCCAAGCGCGGTGACCCAGCCCGGCCGCCGCCGCTTCGGCACCGGCGCCGGCGCGGCGGGCACGGCCGAGTGCGCGGCCGTCGCGCCCGTGGTCGCTGCGAGCCGGGGCAGCCCCATCAGCACGATCTGCTGCAAGCCGGGCGGCAGATTGTGCAGTTCGACGTGGACCCGTGCGGGGTCGATCAACGAAAGGCGGTGCCACAGCGTCGACGCCAGGCGGGTGTCCCATGACGTGAGGCCACTGGCGTCCACCGTCAGCGAACCCTGCACCGCCTCGGGTGGGCTCGGCAGCGAGGCGCCGGCACCGCGCCAGTCGCCCGAGATGTGCAGCGACCAGGCACCGCCGTCGCCGCTCCAACGACCCTGGGCGACATCGGCATCGGCAGCGGCCGGCACGGCCATTCAGAGGCCGCGCGCCCCGGGCGCGGGCATGGCTTGTCCTGATGGTCGTGGGTGCAAGGCGGTTCCGTGTCGGAGCTTCTGCGCCAAGTCTACTGAGGACGGCCGCGGCGCGGTGTAGGAGCGCGCCGGCAGCGCAGCGCACGGGGGCGCCGGCCGCACCGCGTTCAGGCCGCTGCGCTGGCGCGCCGGTAGTCGCTCGGTGGCACGCCGAGATGGGCTCGGAAGACGCGGCTGAAGTGCGCCATGTTCGAGAAGCCGAACCCGAGCGCGACGTCGGTGATCGAGCGGTGGTGCTGGCTGCGGCCGTGCAAGGTCTGGCGGCAGGCTTCGAGGCGGCAGCCTTGGCCTGGCGCCGAGGATGGTCGACGAGTCCACCACGCACACCAGCGGTGTCAAGGGCTCGGGGCTTCGGGGGCAAGGCGGGTGTGCACGAGTTCACGGAACTCCGCTGGATCACGGTGCAGACGCAGCGCGGCACTATCCGTTCTGACGCTCACCCTCGTTCACCCGCTGGGTCGGAACTGCGGCTTCGTGCAGACTGCGGCATGCCCAGCGAAACCCCCTTGCCAGCGTCCACCGAGACGCCCGCGTTCACCGACGCCGCCGGGAGCGACCCCGACCGCATCCATCTGCACATGCCGGTCGACGTGCGCAGTACCTCGCTTGCAGTGCTGGCGGTGGTGGCGTGCGGTTATGCGCTGCACGCTGCGAGCGACTTCGTCATCCCGCTGCTGCTCGGCCTGCTCTTGAGCTACGCGCTGTCGCCGCTGGTGGACGGCCTCGAGCGCTGGCACATCCCGCGCGCGCTCGGCGCGGCGGCGCTGCTGCTGGCCGCGCTCGCCGGCCTGGGCGCGACCGGCTACGCGCTGGCGGACGACGCCACGGCGCTCGCCGAGTCGCTGCCTGACGCGGCGCAGAAGCTTCGTGAATCCGTGCGCAAAACCCGCAGCAGCGCCGGCACGACGATCGAGCAGGTGCAGAAGGCGGCAACCAAGCTCGAGCAGGCGGCCGAGGAGAGCGGCGCCGCCGCGCCGCCGGCCACGAAGGGCGTGACGCGGGTGCAGATCGAACGCCCGCGATTCAACGTGAAGGACTACCTGTGGACCGGCACGCTCGGGCTCGTGGGGCTGGTGGGTCAGGCCGCCGCGGTGTGGTTCATCACCTACTTCCTGCTCGTCTCGGGCGACAGCTTCAGGCGCAAGATGGTCAGCATCGCGGGGCCGAGGCTGAGCCAGAAGAAGGTGACGCTTCAGGTGCTGGACGAGATCACGCAGCAGATCCGGCGTTACCTGGTGGTCCAGGTCTTCGTGAGCGTGATCGTCGGCGCGGCGACCTGGGGCGTGCTGGCCTGGATGGGGCTGGAGCGGGCGCTGGTCTGGGGTGTGGCGGCAGCAGCGCTGAACCTGGTGCCCTACATCGGCGCGGTCGTCATTGCCGCCGGGCTGGCGCTCGTGGCCTTCCTGCAGTTCGGCGAACTGGACATGGCCTTGCTGGCGGCCGGCGCCTCGCTGTTCATCCACGTCATCACGGGCAACCTGCTGACGCCCTGGCTCACCAGCCGCACCAGCCGCGTCAACCCGGTGGTGGTGTTCGTCGGCGTGATCGCCTGGGGCTGGTTGTGGGGCATCTGGGGTCTGCTGCTCGGCGCGCCGCTGCTGATGGCGATCAAGGCCGTGTGCGACCGGGTGGACGAGCTGAAACCCATCGGGGAGTTGCTTGGGAGGTAATTGCCCCGCTGCGCGGCAGGCACAACTTACGGCATCGAATGATGCTACATTCCATGCCTAACCCAAGGACCTCCATCCATGCGCACGACCATCCTGATCGACGACGAACTCCTTGCCAAGGCCACCCGGCTGGCAGGCCCGATGGACCGGTCGGCCATGGTGCGGGAAGGCCTGACGGCGTTGATCGAGCGTGAAAGCGCACGCCGCCTGGCCAAGCTGGGGGGAACCCAGGGCAAGCTGAAGGCTGCCCCGCGCAGGCGTCAGGATTCGACAGTGTGATCCTGGTCGACACTTCGGTGTGGGTGGATCACCTTCGCACCGGCGATGCCCAACTCGCCGAGTTGCTGGAGCGGGGCGCGGTGCTGACGCATCCGTACGTGCTGGGTGAAATCGCCTGCGGCATCCTCAGGGACCGAGCAGCGATCCTGGAACTGCTGCAGGACCTGCCTACCGCCGTCACGGCCGACGCGCACGAGGTGATGCAGTTCATCGAGCGGCACTCGCTTCACCGCAAGGGCATCGGCTACGTCGACGTTCACCTTATGGCATCGGTGGCACTGACCAGCGGTGCGAGCCTGTGGACACGCGACAAGCGGCTGGCCACTTCGGCGCAGGCCCTGCACTGCGCGTTCCTGGATCACGCTGCACACTGAGTCGCCTCAAAAGACGGCGTGGTCGCCGCGCTCGGTCGCGATGGCGCCGCTCAGCAACTGCGCGTAGTGGTCGAACAGCGTCTCGGTCCCTGTCGACGGCGTGGCGGCGGCGTCGTAGCGGCCGGTCTGCGGGTCGAGCACGAGCATCGACTCGGTGGCGTAATAACGGCCGATACGCGCGAGCTCGGCTTTGGCCGCCAGTGCCGGCACCGCATGGCCCAGTGTGCCGAGAACGCCAATGATGACGTCGAGCAAGCCGACCGGCACCTGCTTGAACCGCGGCGCCCGCCCGAGCAGCGCGAAGAGGTGCTCGCCTTGCTGACGCGGCGTGATCGCCTCCCCGGGCCCGCCGATCGGCAGCACGCGGTTGTGCCGCCGGGTGTCGTCGAGGCAATCAGCAAGGTAGTTGCCGAGGTCGGCGTCGCTGATCGGCTTGCACGCGGTGAGCGTGCCGTCGCCGAACACCAGGAAGGGCTTGCCGCGCTTGACCCGCTGCACCTGGCCCGACAGCGACTTGAAGAACGCGGTCGGCCGCACGATCGTGTAGGCCACCCCGGACGCCTTGAGTACCGTCTCGAACGCCAGCTTGGCGTGCTGGAAGGCTAGGCGGGGCTTCTGCACGCAGATCGCCGACAGCAGGACCACGTGCGAGACCCCGGCGTTCTGCGCTGCCGCCAGCGCGTCGACGTGAGCCTGGTGGTCGATCGCCCAGGCGTCCTTGGGCGCGCCGGTGCGCGAGGCCAGGCACGACACCAGCACGTCGAAGCGCTCGCCCTGGAAACCGTCGCGCGCCAGCGACTCGGGGATGCCGGCGTCGCCATGGCGCACGGTGGCACCGGTGGAGAGGCCCGCGCCGTCCGGCGGCGCGAGTGCAGCGTCGGCCGCGGCGCGTGGTCGCACGAAACACACGACGTCGTGGCCCCGCTGCACCAGCGCCCGCACGGTCGCACGGCCGATGGTTCCGGTGGCACCAAGGACGAAGACCCGCCGCGGATTCGGTGAAAGTGCCACGTCGGTGCCAGCCGGATGCGCCGGCAGGATCATCGTCGGCCGCTTTCGGCCCCGGCCGCGGACTCGGCCAGCACGACACCGAGATCGGCCTTGAAGTAACGATCGATGATGGCGGCGAGATCGTTCCGCGCCGCGTCGTCGTCGCTCGCGAAACGTGCGTGCAGGTCGTCGGCGATCGTCTCGAAGCGAGACAGCAGCGCGGGATCGAAATGCTGCCCGGCGCCTTGATTCAGGATCGCCATCGATTCCGCGACCGTCATCGGCTTCTTGTACGGGCGCTCCGAGGTGAGCGCGTCGAAGACATCCGCGATGGCGAAGATGCGCGCCGTGAGCGGAATCGCCTCGCGCCGCAGCGCATGGAGGTATCCCGTGCCGGCGTACTTCTCGTGATGGCTGCCGACCACCTCTCCGGCGTCCTGCAGCCACTGCGAGCGCGCGATGATGTCCAGGCCGTGTGTGACATGGGTCTTCATGATCTCGAACTCGGGTGGGGTGAGCCGCCCCGGCTTGAGCAGGATGTCGTCGCGCACGCCGATCTTGCCGACGTCGTGCAGGAAGGCGCCCTTGATCAGGCGACGAATGACGGCGCTGTCGACCTGGCTCGCTTCGGCCAGGCGCACCGAGTAGACCGTCACTCGGTGGTTGTGGGCGTCGGTGTCGCTGTCGCGCTTGGCGATCGCGCTCCCCAGGACCTGCAGCGTCTCGAGGTTGGCGTCGAGCAACTGCATCGACAACTCGCTCAGGCGCCGCACCAGGCGGCGGATGATCGGATAGATCAGCAGCGTGGACGCGAGGACGATCGACACCGCTGACAACACGGCCAGCACGAGCCGCGTGCTTGCCGCGGCCAAGACCTGGGGCGAGATGACGAAGACACCGTTGATCTGGGCCAGCCTGGCGCCCGCGCGATCGGCCACTGGCACGGCGACGACGACCACACCGGGACCGGGCCCGTCGCGGCTCGGGGCCAACTCGAGCCGATCGACCTGGGCCTTGAAACCACCCGCCCGCGCCGGTGCAGCGAGGCCGACAAGCGAAGCGTCCTCCGCGCTGGCGAGAGGCCGGCCGTCGACGTCGAGCACCTCGACGTAAGCGAAGCGGCCGAGTTCGATCGCAGGAATGTCCTGAGCGAGTCGCGCCAGGGACCGGGGCAAGACTTGCTGCCAAGGCTCGCCGGTGGACAGCGCCAGCTGGCGAACGCTCCCGCGCAACAACTCGACCCCGAGCGTCGCGCGCTCCTCGATCGCTGCCGCGATCCGACGCCGTTCAAGAACGTAGGTTCCTGCGCCGACGATCGCGCCGAGCAGCAGGCCAGCGACGACCATGCGCAGCACCAGCTCGCGTGTGATCGATCGACTGCGGGTGCTCATCGTGGCAGGGTGACACCACAGAATACAGTGTCCGCTCGGCCACGATGTGCCCAAGCGAAAGGGCGCCCGCAGGCGCCCTTGGCAATCGGTCGTGTCAACGCTTCAGGCGTGACGACGCCGCCGGGCCATCAAGCCCACCGCAGCGAGACCCGCGGCCATCAGCGCGTAGGTGGAGGGCTCGGGAATCGGCGGGGTGCCCGGGTCGATCGGCTCGAACCGGTCGTTGAGCACCCAGGTCAAGACGTCATGATCGGCGTGTGACGCCCCAGTACCCGACGTGAAGCCGACGAAGGCGTCGAGTGCACCGAGGTCGGTCGCGATGTTGCGTGTCAGGCTCAGGAACGACGCTGCGGGCCGCATCCCGGTTCGGTTGAGACGGACTTCCAGCAGGTTGTTGGCCCCGTTGTAGTCGACCCAGGAGTGCCAGACGTCGCCGTTGTTCATGTCGGCCTCGGCGACCTCGACGATCGGTGCTGAGTTGACACTGCCGCCCGCGTTGAATCCGACATGGTTGCTGCTGTTGTTGTCACCAGCGCCGTTGTTCCAGCTGTCGAACTCGATGCCGATGCTGTTCGGAATGCCGAAGTAGCCGATGCCGCCGCCGGCGCCACCGGCCGTGTTGGACTGGGTCTGGACCACGAAGACCAGCCCGTCGGCGCCGCAGGTAGTGGCCGAGTCGCAGAAGTTGAGGTCGGGGTTCGTGAAACGGAACTGAAAGTAGGTGCTGAACGATGCGTTCTGCGCCAACGACACCTTGTTGAGCGAGAAGACGCTGCCGGCCTGCCCATCGATGGCCGGCGTAACCCGCAGCACATTGCCGACCACGGCGGCCGATGCGTTGAGTTGCAGCCCCGCGGGGTTGGAGAAGTCCGGGTAGTTGACGACCACGGCGGCGCCCGCCTGGGCCGCGCACGCCAGCACGGCGGCGGTTGCGACAACACGAAGGGGTCTGACCATCAGCGTCTCCTCGAAAGGTTCGTTGTGAGCCCATTGGGAGGTCGCGTTCGAGCGCTGTCCATCCCCAGTTTCGGACCCCGATTCGAGGTCGGCAGCGGAACGGCCGCCGGCGTCACCGGCGTGGCATCAACTCACGACAGACTGCTGCGCGATCCCGGCATCCACCAGCACGTGTTGCCCGGTCATGCCATCGGCGTCGTCGCTCGCCAGGAACAGGGTGGCGCGCGCGACGTGGCCCGCGTCGAGCCGGATCTTCAGGCACTGCGCGTCCAGGAACTCCCGATCGGCCGCCGGGTCGCGGTGCAGCGTGGTCTGGCGCTCGGTGACGATGGCGCCGGGAACGATGGCGTTGACACGGATGTTCCGACCGCCCAGCTCACGAGCGAGTGTTCGTGTCAGGCCCAGGATGCCGGCCTTGGCGGTCGTGTAGCCAGCCAGGTTCGGCCGCCCGCGCATCCAGCTCACCGAGCCCATGTTGATGACGGCGCCGCCGCCCGCCGCGGCCATGCCGGGCGCGACGCTCTGGATTGCGAAGAAGTAGTGCTTGAGGTTGAGCGACAGGCGGTCGTCCCAGAATTCGGGCGTCACGTCTTCCATCCGGTGGCGGTCGTCGCGGCCGGCGTTGTTGACGAGCACCTGCACCGGGCCGGCTTCGGCGATGAGCCGGGCCAGCGCGGCCTGGTACGCGACAGTGTCGCGCACGTCGACGGCGGCGTACCAGGGTCTGGGGTGGCCGGCCGCCAGCATCTCGTCGATAAGCGCCTGCCCGCCCTCGGCTTTGGTGCCGCAGAAGGCCAAGCGCGCGCCCTGCTCGGCAAACGCGCGCACGAGTTCCGCGCCGATGCCCGAACTGCCGCCGGAGACGAAGACCAGCTTCTGCGCGAGCGAGGCGTAGCGTGTGTACGGTCTTGTCATGCCACTTGCGCCGACAGCAAGTCGGTCATCGACACCGGCAGCCCGGTCTCGATGCTGCGGTGCGCCGCCAAGCCAATGGCCACGCTACGCAAGCCCTCTTCGAGCGTGATCTCGGCCGGCAGGCCTTCTCGCACAGCATGCGCAAACCGCTGATGCTCGATGTACGACGCGCCGAAGTGCTGGCCGGCGTAGCGGATGTTCGTATCCCACACGCGCCGCACCGAGACGCCGCGCCCGGTGCCCGACGGCTGGCCCCAGACTTCGCGCCGGCCCCAGTCGGCGCGCTGGCCGTGGCGCAATGTCAGCGAGGGCAGCAGCGACTCGAGCTTGCCTTCGGCGCCGACGATTGTGATGTGTTCGTTGTCCACCGAGTTCTCGGCAAACATGCACAGGTCCAGCATCGCACGTGCGCCGCTGCCGAACTCGACGATGACGAAGGCGCTGTCCAGGATGTCGGGCGTGCGGCCTTCGTAACGTTCGTCGAGGTGGTTCACACGCTGGCCGCCGGAGGCGAAGACACGCAGCGCCGGCTCACGCAGGATGAACTCCATCAGGTTGAAGTAGTGGCAGCACTTCTCCACCAGCGTCCCACCGGTGTTGGCGCTGAAGCGGTTCCAGTCGCCGACCTTGGGGTAAAACGGCTCGCGGTGTTCGCGGATCGCCACTTGGTGCAGCGCACCGACGGCGCCTTCGTGCGCCAGGCGGATCATCTCGGCCACCGGTGGCATGTAGCGGTACTCCTGCGCAACCCAGGTGATGGCCTTGCGGTGCTTGGCGCGCGCGATCAGGTCCAGGCCATCGGCCACGCTGGTGACCAGCGGCTTCTCGGCCAGGATCGGCAGGTCGGTCGCGAGTGCGTCGCGCAGCACCGCGGCGTGGGTGTGGTTGGGTGACGCGATGACGAGCGCGTCGCACAGGCTGCTCGCGAGCAGGTCTTCATGCCGCTCGAACAGCTTGGGCCGCCAGCCGTCGACGAGCGATCGGACGGCCTCGCGGCTCGGCCTATGCGGGTCGGCCACCGCGGTGACCTCGGCGCCGCCCATGGCGTGCAGGGTCAGCACGTGCTCGCGGCCCATGCTGCCGCAGCCGATGATGCCGTAGCGAATGGTGTCTTCTTTCATGATCCGATCCTCAACCCTTCAAGCCGCCTTGTGTGAGCCCGCCGACGACCCGCTCCTGGAAGACCGCGATCAGCACCGCGATCGGCACGATGGCCACGATCAGCGCGGCCGAGATGATGGGCCACGGGAACGTGAATTCGCCCTGGTACAGCGTGATGCCCACCGGCAGCGTGCGCATCGTGGCACTGGAGTTCAAGCTCAGCGCAAGCAGGAATTCGTCCCAAGAATTGACGAAGGCCAGGATACCCGCGGTGAACACACCCGGCGCCGACAGCGGCACCACGACACGCCACAGCGCACCCATGCGCGTGCAGCCGTCGATCATCGCGGCGTTCTCCAGGTCCTTGGGGATCGCCTGGAAGAAGCTCACCAGCACCAGCGTGCACACCGGCAGGTTGAGCACGATGTAGGGCAGCACCAGCGCGGTGTAGGTGTTGAGCAGATTCAGCGTGCGCATGGTCTCGAAGATCGGCACCAGCAGCGTCACGAGCGGGAACATGCTCGAGGCGACGATGCAGGTCAGGATCAACTGCCGGCGCTTCAGGTTGAGGCGTGCAATGGCATAGGCCGCGCCGGCCGAGATGACGAGCGAACACGCGGTGGCCAGCAGCGCCACGCTCACGCTGTTGAGAAGGTAACGCAGCAAGGGCTGGTCGGTAAAGGCCTGCACATAGTTCTGCAGCGTGGGGTTGTGCGGGATGTAGGTGATGGGTTTGGACACCAGCTCGGCTTCGGACTTCAACGACGTGAGCAGGATCCACACCGCCGGAAAGAAGCCGTTGATCACCACCAGGCCTGCCGCGATGAGGCGCAGCATCCTGGGCGAGAAGGGGTCGAGATTGCCGGACTGGTTCATCGTGTTCAACCCTCAGCCCGCGTTGCGTCCGATGCGCCGCAAGTAGACCGCTGTCACACACAGGGACAAGACAAACATGAAGACCGCCAGCGTCGAGCCGTAGCCGACGTCGAGGTAGTCGATCGTCGTCTTGTGGATCAGCATCGCCAGCGTTTCGGTCGAGTTGCCCGGCCCGCCCTTGGTCATCGTGTACGGGATGTCGAAGGTCTGCAGCGCAGTGATGGTGCGGAAGATGAGTGCCACGATGATCGAGGGCATCAGCATCGGGATCGTGATCTGCCAGAACTGCTGCAATTTGGTGGCGCCGTCGACCTCGGCCGCCTCGTAGAGTGTCTTCGGGATCATCTGCAAGCCGGCGAGCAGGATGAGCGCCATGAAGGAGCTGGTCTTCCAGATGATGGTCAGGCAGATGGCCGCGAAAGCCCAGTTCGGCCGCAGCAGCCACATCGTCTGTTCGCGTGCGTCGGCAATGCCCAGCCTGCGCAGCAAATCGTTGACGACGCCGTATTCGGTGTGGAAGAACCAGGCGAAGATCAGGCCGGCGAATGACAAGGGCAGCGCCCACGGCAGCAGCAGCGCCAGCCGCACCGGCCATTGGCGGCGGAACGGCAGGTTGGCCAGCAGCGCCAGCCCCATGCCGACCACCAGCGCGCCGGGCACGGTGATGAGCGTGATCAGCACCGTGTTCTTGGCCGCGTTCCAGAATTCCTTGTCGGCCAGCACCAGCGCGTAATTCTCCCAGCCGACGAACTTGGCGCCGCCGCCGCCGCCCGACAGGCGCAGATCGAAGAAGCTGTTCCAGATCAGCTTGCCGATCGGGTAGACGACGATCAGCGCCAGCAGCACAAAGGCGGGTGCCAGCAGCATGAACCCGAGCGTGCGCTCGCTCGGGTCACGCAGGCGGTCCATCAGGCTGGGCGGGGCAGCGGTGGCCATGAAGGGCTCCGGCAAGCGATCGGCGAAGCTTCAGCGCATCACGCGGCGCAGCCGGCTGTCGATCTCGTCCACGCCTTCGGCGGGCGTCTTGGTGCGCGCGAGCACGGCACTGGTCGTCGTGCGGATGATGTCGCTGACCTGGCCGTACTCCTTGCTCATCGGCCGGCTCTTGCCAGCGACCACCACGTTGCCGGCATCCTTGAACCAGGGCACCGCCTTGACCACGTCGGCGTCGGTGTAGACACCGGGGTAGGTGGCCAGCAACGAGCCTTCCACCGCGAGGAACTTGCTGGCCTCGGGAGCGGCCAGGTACTTCACCAGCTTGGCGGCCTCGGCCTTGCTCTTGGAGAACGAACTCACCGCCCACTGCCAGCCGCCGACGCAGGTGGCGCTCTTGCCACCGGCCATCGCGGGCAGCGGCATCACACCCACCTTGCCTTGCACGGCCGAGTCCTTGTCGTCCTTGAAGCGGTCCCAGGCGAAGCCCCAGTTGATGGCAAAGATCACCTGCCCGGCCTTGAACTCGTTCACCGTGTCGGGTGTCTTGACCTCGGCCACGTTCTTCTTGATCACGCCGGCGTCGACCATGCCGAGCCACTGGTTCAGGCCCTTCACGGCCGCGGCCTTGTCCAGCGTCATGGCGCCCTTGGCGTCGTTGAAGTCCTTGCCCTGGCCCCAGTACGGCAGCAGGAAGGTGCAGACCGCGCCTTCGATGGGCGCGCCCTGGATGCTCAAGCCTTGCAGGTTGGGGTTTCCTTCGGCGGCCTGGATCTTCTTGGCCGCGGCCGTGAGCTCGTCCCAGGTCTTGGGCTCGGCCACACCGTGCTTGGCGAGCAGGTCCTTGCGGTAGTACATGAACATCGCGTCGGCAAAGGCCGGCATCGCGGCGATCTTGCCGTCGACCACGTTGCTCTGCGCGTACACCGGCAGGTAGGACTTGAGCGCCACCGCCGGCTCGCCGACGTAGGCGTTGAGCGGCTCGAGCCAACCGGCACCGTAGTACTGCGCGGGGTTGACGATGTCGATCATGTAGATGTCGATTGCCGAGTCCTTGGCGTTGAGCACGGTGCTCAGGTACTGGCGCTGCAACTCCGACGTGGCGCCACCGGTTTCGATGTCGATCGTGACACCGGGGTTCTGTTTCTGGTATTCGTCGAAGAGCTTGCGCATCAGGTCGGGGCGCTGGTTCGTGCCACCCGAGAACACCCGCAGCTTGGTCTGCGCCGAGGCGTCAAGGGGTGTGGCCAGGCCGGCCACCAGGGCGAGTGCCGACAGCGCGGCGGTGATCATCGATTGACGGCGTTTCATGGGGTGTCTCCTGCGGAAGTTTGAGAGGTCTATCCTGGCTTGGGGTTACAGCGCCGCCCCGCCTTCGGCATCGAACAGGTGCATGTGAGCCGGCTGCAGGTACAGCGTCCGGCGGCTGCCCGCGGCGTCGCGGAACGACGCCGGGCAGCGTGCGATCAGTTCGGCCGCGCCGACGCGGAAGGTCACCAGCGTCTCGGCCCCTAGCGGTTCCAGCAGCAGCACCTCGGCGTCGAGCGACGCACTGTCTTCCGACGTGCGTGCGAGCGACAGGTTTTCGGGCCGCACGCCGAACTTCAGCTTCGACTTGCCCGCGGCACGCGCTGCGAGGTCGGCCGGCACGGCGAAGCGCACGCCGCCCAGGTCGGCCGCGCCATGGGCCACGCCGACGTCGACCAGGTTCATCGGCGGCGCGCCGGTGAAGCCGGCGACAAACAGCGCCGCGGGACGGTTGTAGATCGCGTCCGGCGTGTCGTACTGCATCAGCCTGCCGGCCGACAACACGGCAATCCGGTCGGCCAGCGTCATCGCCTCGACCTGGTCGTGCGTAACGTAGATGATGGTCGCCCCCAGGCGCTGGTGCAGCTTCTTGATCTCGGTGCGCATCTCGTGGCGCAACTGGGCGTCGAGATTGGACAGCGGCTCGTCGAAGAGGAAGACCTTGGGCTGGCGCACGAT
>DATDER010000009.1:0-29276 GCA_036523095.1 Rubrivivax sp. | reverse complement strand
TGGCGCGGCTCACACCACGACCTGGCCATGGCCGAAGCGACCGAGAAGACCGTCCTCGGCAGCTTCGACGGCGCAACATTCACTTACGGCGACGTTACCTCACGGTTCTTCAAGCGGGACGGCAAGTTCTTCGTCAACACCGACGGGCCGGACGGCCATCTGCCCGACTTCGAGGTCAGCTACACCTTCGGCTACCAACCCTTGCAGCAGTACCTGATCGCGCTGCCCGGCGGGCGCTTGCAGCCACTGCAGATTGCCTGGGACACCCGCGCCAGCCGCTGGTTTCACCTGCTCCCGCACGAGAAGGCGCCGCCCGGCGATGTGCTGCACTGGACCGGGCGCTACCAGAACGCGAACACGATGTGCATCGCGTGCCACACGACCGGCTTCGAGAAGCGCTACGACGCTGCCAGCGGCAGCTTTGCGTCGGCGTGGAAGGAGCCCACGTCTCTTGCCAGTCCTGCCACGGCCCGGGCGAGCGGCACGTGCAGTGGACCCGTCTCAAGGCCGACGGCAAGGCGGCAGCGGGCCTGCCCGGCGAACGGCTCGGGCTGCTGGTGGACTTCAAGGCGCGCGGCGGCAAAGGCGAAGTCGAGGTCTGCGCCGCCTGCCACTCGCGACGCAGCGAGCTGACGCCAAGGCCGGTGCCGGGACAACCACGCCTGGACCACTACCTGCCGAGCCTGCTGCAGGCGGGCCTGTACCACGCCGACGGCCAGCAGCTCGACGAGGTTTTTGTCGATGGCTCCTTCCGCCAGAGCAAGATGTACCAGAAGGGCGTGGGCTGCAGCGACTGCCACAACCCGCACACCGGCAAGCTCAAGGCCGAAGGCAATGCCGTGTGTACCCAGTGCCATGCGCCGCAGGCGCGGCCGGCGAACGCCGCATTCGCGAGCGCAGCTGGCGACTACGACTTGCCAGCGCACACGCGCCACCCTGTAGCGTCGGTCGGCGCGCAATGCACGGCCTGCCACATGCCGAGCAAGACCTATATGCAGACCCAGGCCAGGCCGGACCACAGCCTGCGTGTGCCGCGGCCCGACCTGTCGGTCAAGCTCGGCACCCTCAACGCCTGCAGTCAGTGCCACGCCGAGCAGACGGCGCAGTGGGCGGCCGACCGCGTGGCCGCCTGGGTCGGCCCGAAGCGCCGGGAGGACCCGCACTACGGCGAGACCTTCGCCGCAGCGCGCGCGGGGAAACCGGGTGCCGACGACGCCCTCGCCCGCCTCGCCGCCGAGCGCACGCAGCCGCCGATCGTGCGTGCAACGGCGCTCGACGCGCTGCGCGGCGCCCCGGGCATCGGCGACAGCACGCGCATCGAAGCCACGCGCGACGCCGACCCCGAAGTGCGCGCCGCCGCGGCCCACAGCCTGGAAGCGCTGCCCGCGCGGCAACGCCTCTACGGGCTCACGCCGCTGCTGCGCGACCCCGTCCGCGCGGTACGCATCGCCGCAGCGCGTGGGCTGTCCTCGCTGCAACCGGATCAGATCGACGCCGCGACCCGCCCTGCCTTCGACGCCGCACTCGCCGAGTACATCGCAGCCCAGGGCGTCTCGCTCGACATGCCCGGCGCGCAGCTCAACCTGGCCGTGGTCTACCAGAACACCGGGCGTGCGGACCTGGCAGAACAGCACTATCTCAACGCGCTGCGCTTCGATCCCGACTTCACGCCAGCGCGCGCCAATCTGGCCCGGCTCTACAACGCTGGGGCACGCAATGCCGACGCCGAGCGCGTCCTGCGCGAAGGGCTCCGACGCCTGTCCGACCTGGGCGAGCTGCGGTACTCGCTCGGCCTGCTGCTGGCCGAGGAGTAACGTCTGCCTGAAGCCGCCAAGGCGTTGGCACAGGCGGCGCGGCTGCTGCCCGGGCGTGCCAAGGTCCACTACAACCTGGGGCTGGCGCTGCAGCAGCTCGGGCAGCGCAGGGCGGCCGAGGCGGAGCTGCTGCAAGCGCAGCAGCTCGCTCCTCGCGATGCCGACTCGCTGTACGCGCTGGCGGTGTTCTATTCCCAGGGCGGGCAGCGGACGCTTGCGCTGGAGTGGGCGAAAGGCTGCTGGCGTTGAATCCGGCCGACCCGCAGGTGCGCCAATTCGTGCAGGGGCTTCGCACCGAGGGTTGAGGCGCAGGACCACGGCTTCCGGTCGCAGGTACTCTCGGTATTGAGCGTGCAGGTCCCAAAGTGACCATGTTCCGCGACCAGCTGGTGAGCGTGGGCGGCGGGTTGCGCTACGGGGCCGACGGCCGCGGCAGTGGCCTGCATGGGTTGAGTTCCGCGTTGTCGTGACCTTCCTGTTCCCGAAGTAGAGTACGGGCCGGAACAGTAGAGGGGTAGACCATGAGACTGCAGGCGCGCCATCGGGCGATCGATCTGGATTCGGGGCCCGGGCCTTTGTGGCGCTGGCTGGCACTGGCGCTGTTGCTGGCTTGCACGCTGGTGCCGGCGGCTCGCGCGCAGGACGCGCCGCCTTTCAAGGACGAAGAGCTCGACCAGATGCTGGCGCCGATCGCGCTCTATCCGGATTCGCTGCTGGCGCAGGTGCTGATGGCCAGCACCTACCCGGCCGATTTCCAGGAAGCGGTTGCATGGTCGAAAGCCCACCCCGACGATAAGGGGGACGCCGCGATCAAGAAGGTCGAGAGCCAGGACTGGGACCCCTCGGTAAAGTCGCTCGCGGCTTTCCCGCAGGTGCTGGCGATGATGGGCACCAAACCCGAAGCCGTGCAGCGCCTCGGTGATGCCTTCCTCGCCGACCCGGCACGGGTGATGGACCGCGTCCAGTTCCTGCGCAAGAAGGCACAGGAAGCCGGCAACCTGAAGACGACCGAGCAGCAGAAGGTCTCGACGACGACCGAGGCGAGCAAGCAGGTCATCGTCATCGAGCCGGCGCAGCCCGAGACCGTGTACGTGCCGGCGTACCAGCCCACCGTCTACGGCAGCTGGTGGTACCCGTCCTACCCGCCCTATTACTACCCGCCGCCGCCGTATTACTACCCGCCTGGCGGCGCCTTCGTCGCCGGTGTCTTCTGGGGTGCCGCGATCGTGGGCATCAGCAACGGCCTCTGGGGCGGCTGCAACTGGGGTGGTGGCGACGTCAACATCAACGTCAACAAGTTCAACAACGTCAACACCAACAACAAGATCAACAACAACAAGTTCGAGCACAACGCCAGCCGGCGCGGCGACGTGCCTTACCGCGACAGCAAGAGCCGCGAGCAGTTCGGCCAGAAGCAGGCCGCCGGCGCGCGCGACCGTGAAGCCTACCGTGGCAACGACAACCGTGGCGCCGAACGCGCCAACGCCGCGGACACGCTGAAGTCGCGCGGCGCCGACCCCGCGGCCGGGCGCGAGGCGCTTCAAGGGGCTGACCGCGACCGGGCCAACGCCGCGGTGCGCGACAGCAGCCGCGCCGGTGCGGGTAGCGACCGGGCTGGCAGCGGCGGCTTCGACCGCGCCGGTGGTTCGTCCAACTACGCCGGCAACAACGCGTCGTCGGGCGCGCTTTCGGGCGTGCGCGACAGCGGGGCATCGCGTGCGAATGCGGACCGCGGCCAAGCCAGCCGCTCTTCGATGAGCAGCGGCGCATCGCGGCCGAGTGGCGGCGGTGGTGGTGGGCGTGTCGGCGGCGGCGGCGGTGGCGGCGGTCGGCGCCGTTGATGCAGGAGGACAAGAACAATGAACCCGAATCACACCATCCCCCTGCGCCGGTGCGTGCGCACCGGTCCCGTCGCAGCCCTGTTGCTTGCAGCCGCGCTGGGCTGCCCGCTCCAGGCCCTGGCCCAGGCGGGCTATGCCAGCGCCGAGCAGGCGGCCGACGCCTTGCTCACGGCCACCGCCACGCACGACGCCGACGCGATGTCGCGCGTGCTCGGCAAGGGCTGGAAGAAGTTGTTGTCGCTCGAGGACATCACGGCCGATGACCGTTATGCCTTCCTGGAAAAGGCAGCCCAGAAGCGCGACATCCAGGCGAAGGACGGCCACGCCCGACTCGTCGTCGGCACCGACCCGTGGTCGCTGCCCGTCCCGATCGTCCAGGGCAAGGACGGCCAATGGCGGTTCGACCCGGTGGCGGCGCAGGACGAGATGGCCGTGCGGGCGCTGGGCGCCAACGAGCGCGCGGCGATGCTGGTCTCGCAGGCCTACGTAGACGCCCAGCGCGAATATGCGCTGGTCGACCGCAACGGCGACGGCGTCTACGAATACGCGCAGAAGTTGCTCAGCAGCCCGGGCAAACGCGACGGCTTGATCTGGAGCGAGAGCCTGGGCGACCGCAGCCCGCTCGGCGAGGCCTTCCTGCCCGACAAACCGGGCGAGGGCTACCACGGCTATCGTTACAGGATCCTCACGGCCCAGGGCGCCAAGGCTCCGGGCGGGGCGCGCAACTACCTCATCGGCCCGCGCATGACGGCGGGCTTCGCGCTGGTGGCCTGGCCGGTCAAGTACGGCACCACCGGCGTGATGACCTTCATCGTCGGCAGCAATGGCGCCGTCTATGAGAAGGACCTCGGCGCCAAGACCGCGAGTGCCGCCGCGTCGATCAAGCTCTTCAACCCGGACGAAGGCTGGAAGCCGGCAAAGCCCTGATCGCGGCCGCACCGCGGCCCGGCGTGGACATCAGCAAGATCAAGGTCAGCGACAAGGTTCGCGCCGTGATGGTCGAGGCGCTGGTGTTGAACGTCGAGCCCGTCCCGACCAAGTAAGTCGCCGGGGCGGCGGGCTCAGGCGGCGAACAGCCGAACTTGCGACGGGTCCAGCCCCAGGCTCACCGCCGCGCCCGCCGGCCACCGACCCAGGCCCGTACGGTGGGCCTGGTCGCACGACACGCCGTGGCCACCGACACGCACCCGGTAGCGTGTGAACTCGCCAAGGAACTCGCTCGCCTCCACGGTGCCGGGCAGCCAGACGTGGCGCGTGTCGCGTTCGGCCTCGGCCACCGCCACCTGCAGGGAGTGGGGTCTGAAGCTGAGCATCAGCGCGTCCGCCGCGGGGGTCTCGGCCGCATGCGACGCGCACGGCCACTGCAGCGGACCGACGCCGTCGATGTCCAGCGTGAGCGAATCGCCGTGCCGCGACTGCACACGCACCGGCAGCAGGTTCATCGTGCCGACAAAGTTGGCGACGAAGGTGTTGGCCGGGGTGTCGTAGAGCGTGGCGGGTGCGCCGACCTGCTGCACGACGCCCCTGTCGAGCACGGCCATGCGGTCGGCGGTACTCATCGCCTCTTCCTGATCGTGCGTGACGAAGATCGTCGTGATGCCCAGGCGCCGCTGCAGCGAAAGCAGCTCCTGGCGCATCTGCACCCGCAGCGTCTTGTCGAGGTTGGAAAGCGGCTCGTCGAGCAGCAGCACCTGCGGCTCGATCACGATCGTGCGGGCGAGCGCGACGCGCTGCTGCTGCCCGCCCGAGAGCTGGTTCGGCCGCCGTTGCCCGTAAGCCGCAAGGCCGACCAGTTCGAGCGCGGCGCCGACCTTGGCCTTGATCGCGGTCTTGTCGAGGCGGCGCTCGACGAGCCCGAAAGCGACGTTGTCCCACACGCTCAGGTGCGGCCACAGCGCGTAGCTCTGGAACACCATGCCGATGTTGCGTTGCCATGGCGGTTGGCCGCTCACGTCGACACCGTCGACGAGCAACTGGCCTTGCTGGTGCTGGTTGAAGCCGGCGATGAGCCGCAGCAGCGTGCTCTTGCCCGAGCCCGAGGGCCCGAGCAGCGCGAAGAACTCGCCCGGCTCGATCTCGAGCGAGACGTCCTTCAGCACCTCGGTCGCGCCATAGGCGAGGCGCAGGTTGCGGCATTGCACGGAGACCTTCTTCATCGCGCTTCCTTCAGGCCCGTGCGGCCGCGGGTGGGGTCAAAGGCAGGGGCGGCAAGTCCTCGTCCAGCACCTGTGTCTTGAAACGGCTGCCGGTGCGCTCGACCACCACGTGTGACAGGTAGGTGCCGAGGGCGACGACACCGATCGCCAGCACACCGAGCGCCGCGCCCGGCCCGCGCCCGGCCACGCTTTGCATGTAAAGGTAGATGCCGTAGCTCATCGGCGCTTGCGAGTCGGCCGAGACGAGCAGGATCGTCGCCGACAGTTCCACCGCCGCGGTGATGAAGCTGGTGACAAAGCCGGCCAGGATGCCGCCCGCCATCAGCGGCAGCAGCACACGCCGGATCGTTCGCAGCTTGGTCGCCCCGAGACTCTCGGCCGCTTCTTCGAGCGACACGTGCACCTGCATCAGGGCCGCGACACACGAGCGCAGCGCATAAGGCAGCCGGCGCACCGCGTAGGCGAGCATGATCATGACCCAGGTGCCCGTGAGCAGGACCTCGGTGCCCGGCAGCATCAGGCCCTTGTACAGCCGCAGGTAGCCGATCGCGAGCACGATGCCCGGCACCGCGAGCGACGCGGTGGCGATCCAGTCGAGCCACTGGCGCGCGGGCAGCGTGGTGCGCAGGATCAGGTAGGCGATCGTCACGCCGAGCAGCACGTCGATGCCAGCGGCGAGGCCGCAGTACAGCAGCGTGTTGCGGATCATGCCGCTCGAGTCCTGGAACACGGTGGCGTAGTGCGCCAGCGTGTAGCCGTCGGGCAGCGGAGAGAAGCTCCAGACCGATGCGAACGACAGCAGCAGCACCCCGAGGTGCGGCGACAGCACCACCAGCAGCACGACGCCGATCCAGCCGTAGGCCAGCAGGGAGCCCCAGGGCGACAGCGTGCGGCGCTGGATGCTGCCGCCGCCCTTCTGGATCGTCGCGTAGTCGCGCCCCTTCAGCGCGCCCGCCGACAGTGCCATCGCGCCGATCGAGAACACGATCATGATCACGCTGATGACGTAACCGAGCGGGTCTTCCAGGCCGACCTGGGTGATGCGCAGGTAGGCCTGCGGCGCGAGCAGGTTGGTCTGCCCCATCACGAGCGGCGTGCCGAGGTCGTCGAAGACCTTGACGAACACGAGCGACGCACCGGCGACAAAACCCGGCGCCGCGAGCGGGAATATCACACGCCAGAACAGGCGCCAGCCGCGGCAGCCGAGGTTCAGCGCCGCCTCTTCCATCGCGCCGTCGATGTTGCGCAGCGCCACCGTTAGGTTCATCAGGATGAACGGGAAGTAGTGGATCGCTTCGACGAAGACGACGCCGTTCAGCCCCTCCATGATCGGCAGCGTGAAGCCGAAATGCTGGTTCAGCAGCAGGTTGAGCGAACCCGAGCGGCCAAAGATCAGCTGCAGCGCGACCGCGCCGACGAAGGGCGGCATGATCAGCGGCAGCACCCCAAGCGTGTGGATCAGGATCGCGCCGCGGAACTGGAATCGCACCGTGAAGTACGCCAGCGGCACCGCGATCAGCGCCGCGAACAGCGCCGACATCACGGCCACGTAGAGGCTGTTGAAGAATGACTCGCGCATCAGCCCTTGGCCGAAGAAGGCGCCGAAGTGGCCGAGCGTGAAGCTGCCGTCGCCATCCAGGAACGCGGTGATGAACACCCGCGCCACCGGCAGCACGAGGAACATCAGCAGGAAGGCGAGGACGAGGCCGCCCGCCAGCCAGACGCCCGGCCGGACCCGCGGCCCGCGGGCCGCGGCTCGGATCATCGACATGCGCGGCGTGACTTCAGCGGAGCATGCCGCCGGCCTGCTCGGCGAGCGTGCGCGCACGGGTGTAGTGGTCGCGCGCCTTGCCGTTCCAGTTGTCCTCGAGACCGGTGACCTGCTTATTCACCGACGCGTCCTTCTTGTTCGCGGTAAAGAGGGCGAGAAAGTCCTTGTCCGCCGCCAGGCCCGCGCCGACCACTGGCGAGAACGCGAGATCTCGCGCCTGCTTCACCAGCGCCGCCGCCTGCGCATTGGGCTTCTTCGCCAGCAAGGCCTCGGCCTCGTGGATCGCCTTGGTAACCGCCTGCAGGTCCTTGAGGCGGAAGGTGATGGTCTGGTCGAACATCGCCGAGACGACGTTGTAACGCGACTCCGAGAGGTCGGAGTCGAACTGCACCTTGGCGCGTTTGGCGATCTCGAAGGGGTTCGGATATCCGACCGGCGTCTTGCCCTGCATCGCCTCCGGCGGCAGGATCGGCAGGCGCGAGATCTTCGGGTCGTAGAGCAGTTGCTGGCCCTCAGCCGAGACCGTGTAGGCGATGAACTTCTTCGCTTCGACCGCATTCTTGGAACCCGCGACGAGGCCGATGTTGGCCGGCACCACCGCGGTCACGTTGGGGTAGGCAAACTCGACCGGGAAACCCGAGTACTTGCCGGCGAGGCCAAAGAAGTCGATCACGAGGCCGATGCCGAACTGGCCGTTGTTGACGCCGTCGGGCACGCCGAAGCTGCGTTCGGTGATCGCGGCGCTGTTGCCGGCGATCTGCAGCAGCTGCGACCATCCCTTTTCCCAGCCCTCGCCCTGCAGCAGCGTCTCGACCGTCAGGTGCGTCGTGCCCGAGCGCGAAGGTGAACTCATCGCGACGTGGCCGAAGTAGACCGGCTTCGTCAGGTCGGCCCACTGCGCCGGCGCCGGCAGCTTGTTCGCTGCCATGTAGCGGGTGTTCCACATCAGGCCGTAACCGGCGAGCGCCTGGCCCAGGTACAGGCCCTTCGGGTTGTTGATCGGGTAGGCCCCCACCTTGGCCGGTGCCGACTTGTTGGCCAGGTCGGCGACGTTGTCGAGCAGGTTCTGCCCCGCCAGCACTTCGAAGGCGTCGGGCGCCGAGGCCCAGAAGACCTCGGGACGCTGCCCCACCGGCAGCTCACGCACGTAGGCGATGCCCTGGACCGTGTTCTTGTTCAGGATCTCGAGCTTGATCGTCGGGTTGGCCTTCTCGAATGCGCTCTTGTAGGCCTGCGTCAGCTCCTTCGGGAACGAGGTGACGACGGTCACGGTGCCGGCGACGGCAGCGCCGGTCGACCAGGCCGCAAGCATCCATGCAAGTGCGGCGGGGCGGATCAAGGGGCGGGGCAGCATCGTGTCTCCTGAAGGTGGGTAGCGGCCGCACCATAGCCGCCCCGCCCCGGGGCTGCCTATCGGGATTTGTGATGGGGCGCCCGACCCTCACCCCACCGAAGGCAGGGCCACCTCGGTCGCCGCCTTCACGCGCAGCCGCGCGGCGTGCAGCAGCGGCTCGGTGTAGCCGCTGGGTTGCTCGATGCCCTTGAACACGAGGTCGAGCGCGGCGCGGTACGCCAGGCTGGTTTCCCATCGGCCGGTCATCGGCTGGTAGAGCGGGTCGCCCGCGTTCTGCCGATCGACCACCGCGGCCATGCGGCGGAAGGTGGCGTGCACCTGCTCGGCATCGACCACGCCGTGGTGCAGCCAGTTGGCGATGTGCTGGCTGCTGATGCGCAGCGTGGCACGGTCTTCCATCAGACCGACGTTGTGGATGTCGGGCACCTTGGAGCAGCCCACCCCCTGGTCGATCCAGCGCACGACGTAGCCGAGGATGCCCTGCACGTTGTTGTCGAGTTCCTGCTGCTTGTCGGCGTCGGACCAGGCCGCCTGTTTCACCACCGGGATCGTCAGCAGCGCATCGAGGATCGCGCCGTGCTCGGCTGCTTCGTCGATCTTCTCCAGCTGCTTCTGGACCGCGAAGACGTCGACCTGGTGGTAGTGCAGCGCGTGCAGCGTGGCCGCGGTGGGGCTCGGCACCCAGGCGGTGTTGGCGCCGGCCAGGGGGTGTGCGATCTTCTGCTGCAACATCGCCGCCATCAGGTCGGGCATCGCCCACATGCCCTTGCCGATCTGCGCCTTGCCGCGCAGCCCGCAGGCCAGGCCGACGAGCACGTTGTTGCGTTCGTAGGCCTGGATCCAGGCGCTGCTTTTCATGTCGCCCTTGCGCAGCATCGCGCCGGCCTGCATCGCGGTGTGCATCTCGTCGCCGGTGCGGTCGAGGAAGCCGGTGTTGATGAAGGCCACGCGTTCGGCCGCGGCGGCGATGCAGGCCTTCAGGTTCACGCTCGTGCGCCGTTCCTCGTCCATGATGCCCAGCTTGACCGTGTTCTTCGGCAGGCCGAGCAGCGCTTCGACGCGCGCGAACAGCTCACAGGCGAAGGCCACTTCGGCGGGCCCGTGCATCTTGGGCTTGACGATGTAGACCGAGCCGCGGCGCGAGTTGACGATGCCGTTGCGGCCGTGCCGCTGCAGGTCGTGCAGCGCGATCGTGGTCGAGACCACCGCGTCGAGGATGCCTTCGGGAATCTCGTCTTGATCGGGGCCCCACAACACGGCCGGGTTCGTCATCAGGTGGCCGACGTTGCGCACGAAGAGCAGCGCGCGGCCGTGCAGCGTGACGTTCTGGCCGTTGGCGCCGCGGTAGACGCGGTCGGGGTTCAGGCCGCGCTGGATGACACGGTCGCCCTTGGCCACCTGCTCGGTCAAGGTGCCCTCGACGATGCCGAGCCAGTTGCCGTAGGCCTGCACCTTGTCGGCGGCGTCGACCACCGCGACCGAATCCTCGAGGTCGAGGATCGTGGAGAGTGCCGACTCGAGCACCAGATCGCTCACCCCGGCGGCGTCGCTCGCGCCGATGGCCGTGCTGCGGTCGATCCGGATGTCCAGGTGCAGGCCGTGGTGCACCAGCAGCAAGGCCGACGGCGCCGCGGCCTCGCCCTGGAAACCGACGAACTGCGCCGGCTTCGCCAGGCCGGTCGTGGCGCCACTCTTCAGCGTGACGACGAGCTGGCCCGCTTCGACGCGGTAGGCGGTGGAATCCAGGTGCGAGCCCTTCTTCAGCGGCGCGGTGCGGTCGAGCACGTGGCGCGCGTACTCGACGACCTTCGCGCCGCGCAGCGGGTTGTAGCCACCGCCGCGTTGGGCGCCGCCGTCTTCGGGCAGCGCGTCGGTGCCGTAGAGCGCGTCGTAGAGCGAGCCCCAGCGGGCGTTGGCGGCGTTGAGGGCGTAGCGGGCGTTCGTGATCGGCACCACCAGCTGCGGGCCGGCCTGCAATGCCAGCTCGGCATCGACGTTCTTCGTCGTCGCCTTGACCCGGGCCGGCACCGGCACCAGGTAGCCGATCTGCTGCAGGAACTTTCGGTAGGCGGCCATCTTCCTGATCGGCCCCGGGTTCGCGCGGTGCCAGGCGCCTATCTCGGACTGCAGGCGCTCGCGCTCGGCCAGCAGCGCGGCATTGCGCGGCGCCAGGTCGTGCACGATCGCATCGAATCCCTTCCAGAAGGCAGCGGCGTCGATGCCGGTGCCGGGCAGGACCTGCTGTTCGATGAACTGGTGCAGCGCGGTGGCGACTTGCAGGCGGTGGGTTGTCGTACGGTCGGTCATGCGTTCGCTCACGGTGTCGGGGTGGGGCTGGAGGGAAAGAATCCGAGCACATCGCGCAGGCTGGTGCCGGTGCGCGTGGGCTCGGTGTCGAGCTGCTCAAGAGGCGTGCCAGCCCGGTTGACCCACAGGGTCGTGTAGCCGTACCAGGTGGCGCCGATGGCGTCCCAGCAGTTGCTGGAGACGAACAGGATCTCGCGCGCCGGCAACTGCAGCGCCTGCGGCCCGAGCGCGTAGGCCGCGGGATCGGTCTTGAAACGCTGCACGGCGTGCACGCTGAGCACGTGCGGGAGCAGGTCGCCCAGGCCGGCGCTCTTGATCGCCACAGCCAGCATCTCCGGGTCGCCGTTGCTCAGCACGCCGGCCGGAATGCCGCGCTGCTTCAGCGTCGCCAGCACCTCGCGGTTCTCGGGGAAGGCACTCAGGTGCCGGTACTGGTTCATGAGCCGGTCTTCGGCCGCCCGGTCGAGCGCCAGGCCCAGACGCAGGGCGGCAAAACGCAGCCCGGCGCGTGTCAGTTCCCAGAAAGGCCGGTAACGCCCGCTCATCGAAGTGAGCCGGGTGTAGTCGATCTGCTTGTCGCGCCAGAGCAGTGCCAGGCGCTCGCCGTGGCCCGGGAAGAGCTGCTCGGCGAGCAGGCCCACACTGTAGACGTCGAACAGCGTGCCGTAGGCGTCGAACAGGACGGCCCGGGGACAAGCCGGCTTCTTTTCCATGACCGGACTCTAGTGCCGTCCTCCGCGCCGATTACCCGCGCCGGCGGAAAAGGTCCCATGACCGGCGTCAACGCCGCCACTGGCGCGATCGGCCCAGAGTGGTACAAACTCGACTTTCCAACCTGAGGAGCTTTCATGAGCGACACCCTGCGTGCCAAGGAAAGACTGGCGACCGACTTCCGCTCGGTCATGGACGACATCGACTCGCTGATGAGCGCCACTACCAACAAGGCAGAAGGCGAGGCGAGCGCACTGCGCGCGCGCATCCGCGAAACGCTCGACGGCGCGAAGGAACGGGTCGCCGATGCCCACCACGAGGCCCTCGAGCGTGCCAAGCGCGCCGCCGGCGCCACCGACGATTACGTCCACAGCCACCCGTGGCAGGCGGTCGGCGCCGCCGCCGCGGTCGGGCTGGCGCTCGGCGTCCTGATCGGGCGGCGTTGAGCCCGCGCGTCGCATCGCGCTGGCGCCACCGGGCGGATTAGATGGCGCCCGAGCCACGCGTGTCGGGGCCACTGCGCCGGCTCGGTGCGTCGTTCCTGGCGCTCGGCCGGATCCGGCTCGAGCTGCTCGCGATCGAGGTCCAGGAAGAGAAGGACCGCATCGCCTCACTCCTGCTGTGGGCGGTGCTGACGGCGCTCGTGGCCGGCTTCGGCGCCGTCTTCGTGGCGCTGTTCGTGACCGTCGCGCTGTGGGACACACACCGCCTCCTGGCGCTGGGCATCGCGGCCGCGGTCTTCATCGGCCTGGCGGTGCTGGGGGCGGTGCGCGTGACGCGCCTGGCCGGCAGCGGCTCGACCCTTTTCCAGACCAGCATCGCCGAACTGCGGGCCGACAGCGCCGCGCTGCGCCCCGGCCCACCCCCGTGACCGAAACGGCGGTGGACGCCTCGCTCAGCCGCGACGCGCGCAAGCGCAACCTGGTGCTCGCCTCCCACCTGGCGCGCGGCCAGGTCGTCTTGGCGTTCGACCAGATCGGGCAGCGCGCCGACTCGGCGGCGCGTGTGATCGCCCGGGCGCATGCGGCGCTGGCAAACCCGGCGGTCTGGGCCGCCGGTAGCGCGGCAGGTGCTCTCTTGTTCGGCATCGTGCTGCGTCGCGCACGCTGGCTGTCGCTGTTGCGGTGGGGCTTTCTGGCCTGGCGCGTCATGCTGCCGACGCTGCAAGGCGCACGCAGACGGGGGCGCGACAGCAGGTTCGGCGACTGATTGAAGCCAATGAAGGCCGCTGAGCGGCCAATCACTGACTCCGTTGAGCATAATCCGCGGCCATGGACACGCTCAAGCAGCTCCAATCCTTCGTCGCGGTGGCCACGAAGGGCAGCTTGACGGCCACGGCGCAGGCCGAAGGCGTGGCCCCGGCGGTGATAGGCCGGCGCATCGACGGCCTGGAATCGCGGCTCGGGGTCAAGCTGCTCGTGCGCACCACACGCAAGATCACGCTCACACACGAGGGCAGCGCCTTCCTCGAAGACTGCCAGCGCGTGCTCGCGGATCTGGCCAGCGCCGAAGCGAGTGTGAGCGCCGGCGGTGTCAAGGCGAGCGGCCATCTGCGTGTCACCGCGCCGGCGGGCTTCGGGCGCCGGTACGTGGCGCCACTGGTGCCGAAGTTCATCGCCGAGCACCCCGATGTCAGCGTATCGCTGAACCTGAGCGACCGTGTCGTCGATATCGTCAACGAAGGCTTCGACTGCGCCGTGCGCGTAGGCGACCTGCCCGACTCGAGCCTGATCAGCGTCCGCCTGGCAGACAACCGGCGCCTGTGTGTCGCCACGCCGGCTTACCTGAGACGCGCCGGCGCGCCGTTGCAACCGGCCGACCTGGCCCGCCACGAGTGCCTGACCCTCAGCAGCGACGCGAGCCAGACCCGTGGCTGGGCTTTCATGGTCGACGGCGCGGTGACCCACTTGCGCCCGAGCGGCCGTCTCGACTGCAGCGACGGCCAGGTCCTGCACGGCTGGTGCGCACAGGGCCTGGGCATCGCCTGGCGCAGCACCTGGGAGGTCGAGGCCGAGGTGGCCAGCGGGCAGTTGCTGACCGTGCTCGACGAGTTCGCGGCGCCGCCGAATGGTATCTACGCCGTCTTCCCGCACGCCAAGCACCTGCCGCTTCGGGTGCGCCTGTGGATCGACTTCATCAAGCATCACTTCGGCGACGCGGCGTACTGGGGGGGTAGCGCGCGCGGCTGAAATGCAAGGGCCCGGCTGCTCTCGCAACCAGGGCCTGTCATTGGAAGCGAGTGTCTGCTTACTTCTTGGGGGCGGCCATCGCGTCGGCGGTGCACTTCTTGATGTGGCTGTCCTTGGCGGCGCCGGACAGGTTCTTGTCAGCGGCCGACTTCTCGCACGCCGCGTTGGGCGCGGCCGAGTGGTCGGCGATGCACTTCTTCTCGAAGCTGTCCTTGGCGGCGCCGGACAGCTTCTTCTCGGCCGACATGGCCTCGCACGAGGCCTTGGGGTCCTTCATCGGCGCGCCGCCGGCGTGCGAAGCAGCGAAGGCGGGTGCGGCAAGGGCCAGGATGGCGGCAGTGATCAGGGCTTTCATTCGGAATCTCCTCGGGTTGATGGTCATGCAATGGCCGGGGCGGATTGCAACAGAGCTTGCAGGCCTGGGCAAGAGCACAACGTGCCAGGGCGCCCCGCCGCCGACACGAGCGTCACCGACTCGATCAGCGCGCCTCAGGCCGCGCGGCGCGTGTCGACGAGGGCCTCTTGGGCGGCGTGCAGCCGGCGCACCAGGACGCGGATGAAGGCGGCGTCGAAGAGCGAGCGGGTCCCGAGGCCCAGCTGCATCAAGGTCTCGGGCGTGAACGAGATCGTCGTCGTCGGCGCCGCAACCACGACATCGGCGCCGTGGGTTCGAAGCTCCGGGTTCGGCGCCAGGTAGGCCATCTCGCCGACCGAGGTGCCGGTGCCCATCTGGGCCACACGCCGGCCGTCGCGGTACACGTCGACCTCACCCTGGGCAATGATGTGGAAGGTGTTGCCCTGGTCGCCCTTGCGGTACAGGGCGTTGCCGAAGCCGAAGCGCTGCCACTTGGCGCGGTGCACCACCTCCCACAGCTCAACGTCGCCGAAGGCGCTGAAGAATTCGAGTGAGCGCAAGAGGCTGAAACGCTCGGAGTCGAGCACCGACTGCAGCCCGGCGCGCGGCACTTCGTGGTTGGTCACGAGTGCCGACAGCGCGGACGCAAAGGCTTCCCAGCTCGCAGGCCGGTCGCCGGGTGCACGCGCCAACGCCCCGCGCACGAGCTGGTCCAGCGCGTCGCTCACGCCCTCGCGCAGCGTGGTCAGCGGCACCAGCGTGCCGTGGTAGATCTGGTGCATCAGCGCCGGCTGCGCCTGGGCATCGTGCGGCGGCCGGCCGGCGATCAGGTGGTACAGCACGGCGGCGAGCGAATAGATGTCGGCGCGGCAGTCGAGCGTGCTGCCGTCGAGCTGCTCGGGTGACATGTAGGCGAGCGAGCCGACGCGGAAGACCTGCGTCCGGTCCGAGCCCAGGTTGAGCACGCTGCCGAAGTCGCTGATCTTGACGTCGGCGATGTTGTCGCCGTCCATCACCGCGAGCAGGTTGGCCGGCTTCACGTCGCGGTGGATCAGGCCCTGGCGCCAGCAGTAGCCGAGCGCCATTGCGCACTTGAAGCCGACTTCGACGATCTGCTCCAGTGACAGCAGCGCGTCGGCGCGGCAGAAGCGCCGCAGCGTCAGGCCCGGCACGTACTCCATCACGAGGTAGGGCGTAGGCCCCTCGGCGACCGCGTCGAGGATCTGGACCACGTTCGGGTGCTGCAGGCGACCGACGAGCGCCGCCTCGGCGGCAAAGAAGTGCTGCGAGAAGTGACCCTCCGGGGTGTCGGCGCCGAGGCCGGCACGCACCCGCTTGATCGCTACCTCGCAGCCGCGGAAGTCGTCGTGGGCGAGGAAGACCTCGCTCGTCGAGCCTTCGCCCAGGCGCGCGCGCACGCGGTACTTGCCGATGGTGACGGGCAGATCGGTGGCGGGGGCGGGCGCGGTGCGGGCTGGCATGGGTGGCCGCAGGATGTTGCCGCCGGCCACCGGCACCGATGCGTCGAACAGTGCCGCTTAGCGGGCGCATTCCGCCGGCGCGCTCGGTGCGGCCGGGTGCGAAACGTAGAATTGGGGCATGCACCAGGCCAAACAGGCGCTGCTGGACGCGTTGCGCACGGCGCTCGCCGAAGTGGCCCCGAACACCCCCGTCGAAGCCGCCTTCGAGTCACCGCGCCAGGCTGCGCACGGCGACCTCGCGATCACCTGCGCGATGCAGCTCGCCAAGCCGATGAGGAAGAACCCGCGCGAGGTCGCGCAGGCGCTGGTGGAAGCGCTCGGCCGCACGCCCGCGATGCAGCGCTGGGTCCAGGCGATCGAGATCGCCGGCCCCGGCTTCATCAACCTGCGGCTGTCCGACGCCGCCAAGCAGTTCGTCGTGACCGAGGTGCTGGCCGCTGGCGCAAGCTACGGCGTGCTGCCGGCCAACGGCCGCCGCGTGATGGTCGAGTTCGTGTCCGCCAACCCGACCGGCCCGCTGCACGTGGGACACGGCCGCAATGCCGCGCTGGGCGACTGCGTCAGCAGCCTGCTGCAGACACAGGGCTTCGAGGTCCACCGCGAGTTCTATTACAACGATGCCGGGGTGCAGATCGCCACCCTCGCGGCGTCGACCCAGGCGCGCTTGAAGGGACTGAAGCCTGGCGATGACGGCTGGCCCGAGCCGGCCTACAACGGCGACTACATCGCCGACATCGCGGCCGACTTTGCAGCAAAGAAAACCGTGAAAGCCGATGACCGTGCTTTCACGGCGTCGGGCGACGCGGGTGACCTCGACGGCATCCGACAGTTCGCGGTCGCCTACCTGCGCCACGAGCAGGACCTGGACCTGCAAGCCTTCGGCGTCCACTTCGACCACTACTACCTCGAGTCGGGGCTGTACACCGAGGGGCGTGTCGAGGCGACCGTCGAGCGGCTCATCGCCTCGGGCAAGACCTTCGAGGACGGCGGGGCACTGTGGCTGCGCACCACCGAGTACGGTGACGACAAGGACCGCGTGATGAGGAAGTCGGCCCCCGAAGGGGCCGACGGGCACACGGCCGAGCCCGTGTACACCTACTTCGTGCCCGACATCGCCTACCACGTGGCCAAGTTCGAGCGTGGGTTCAGCCAGGTCATCAATGTCGTCGGCAGCGACCACCACGGCACGATCGCCCGCGTGCGCGCCGGACTGCAGGCGATGGACCTGGGCATCCCGGCCGGCTACCCCGACTACGTGCTCTACAAGATGATCACCGTGATGAAGGGCGGCGAGGAGGTCAAGATCTCCAAGCGCTCGGGCGGCTACGTCACGCTGCGCGACCTGATCGGCTGGACCAGCCGCGACGCGGTTCGCTTCTTCCTCATCAGCCGCAAGGCCGATACCGAGTTCACCTTCGATGTCGACCTGGCGCTGAAGGCCAACGACGAGAACCCGGTCTTCTACGTCCAGTACGCGCACGCCCGCATCTGCTCGGTACTGGCGCAGTACAAGGGCGACCTGGCGCAGGGGCCCGCTGCCGATCTCTCGAAGCTGAGCGCGCCGAGCGAAAGTGCCTTGATGCTCAAGCTGGCCGAGTACCCCGACATGCTGACACGCGCGGCAGCCGAATTCGCACCGCACGACCTCACCTTCTACCTGCGTGACGTCGCGGCGGCCTTCCACACCTACTATGCCGCCGAACGTTTCCTCGTCGACGACGAGGTGCTGGCGCGGGCGCGCATGGCGCTGCTCGCGGCCACACGCCAGGTGCTTCGCAACGCGCTCGCGGTGCTGGGCGTGAGCGCGCCGGAATCGATGAACCGCGAGCTGCCGGTGGCCGCGTCGGTCACACCGGGAACCCTGGAGGCGGCGGCATGAAACCCCAACGCGGCGGCTTCGTCATCGGCCTGGTGGTCGGCCTGCTGATCGGGCTTGTGCTGGCCCTCGGCGTCGCGCTCTATGTGACCAAGGTGCCGGTGCCGTTCATCAACAAGGTGCCGCAGCGCTCGTCCGACCAGGACGCGGCGGAAGCCGAGCGCAACAAGGCCTGGGACCCGAACGCGCCGCTCGGCGGGCGCACGACGCCACGGCCGGCGCCGGCCGCGCCGGCGGCCTCGGCCTCGGCCGCGGCTGTGGCCCCGGCCAAGCCCGCACGCGACCCGGCCGCGATCCTCTCCGGCGCCGCCACACCCGGCCCCGCGGGCGCGGCTTCGGTCGCCAAGTCAGCCAAACCAGTGGCCAATCCGTTGATCTACTTCGTGCAGGCCGGGGCTTTCCAGCGGATGGAAGAGGCCGAGAAACAACGTGCGCAGCTGGCATTGCTGGGGGTCGAGTCGAAGGTTGTCGAGCGCGACCAGTCCGGGCGCACGGTGTTCCGCGTGCGTGTCGGCCCGTTCGAGAAGCAGGCCGACGCCCAGGCGGCCAAGGACCGCCTGGCCGCGGGCGACGTGCAAGCCGTGCTGGTGCGGGTCGAACGCCCGGCGCAGTGACCGATGTGAACTCTGGGGGGGCTTCGGACTCCACCGAAGCTGCCAATTGAACTGACGAAAGGTTTCCCGATGAAAAGACGCGACTTCAGCTCGACCCTGGCCGGCGCCGGTCTGGGCTGGGCACTGGCCGGCACGGCGCAGGCGCAGGGCGCCCCGGTCGAAGGCACGCACTATGTCAAGCTGCAGCAACCCGCCGCGGTCTCGGCCCCGGCGGGCAAGATCGAAGTCGTCGAGTTCTTCTGGTACGGCTGCCCACACTGCAACGCACTCGAGCCTTCACTCGAGGAGTGGATCAAGCGGCTGCCGCCCGACGTGGCGTTCCGGCGCGTGCCGGTGGCCTTCAGCGCGGTGCACGAGTCGCATCAACGCCTGTTCTACAGCCTCGAGGCGATGGGCCAGCTCGACGCGATGCACAAACGCATCTTTGCGGCCATCCACACCCAGCGGCAGCGCCTGGAGACCGAGGCCGACCAGGTTGCGTTCCTGAGCGCCAACGGTGTCGACGGCGCCAAGTTCGTCGAGGCCGGCAAGTCCTTCTCGGTCCAGACCAAGATGCGCCAGGCGAAACAGCTCTCGGCCGCCTACAAGATCGACGGCGTGCCTGCCATCGGCGTCCAGGGGCGGTTCTACACCGCCGGCTCGCTGGCAGGCGACAACCGGCGCGCACTCGCGGTCGCCGACTACCTGATCCAGCAGGTGCGCAAGCCGGCTTGATCTGGCCCGGCGCACCGGCCGCCCGTGGGCGCGCGCCGGTGCGCACTTTGCGGCGAATTTCACCACCCGCCGCCGTGGCGGCTGGTTCTTGTGGCTAGAATGAACTGCAAGTTCTATGCCGCAGCCATGCTCCGTTTCCCCGCCCTCCCTTCACTCTGCCTGAGCGCCTTGTGCGTGGCAGCGCTGCCGGCGGCCGCCGAGAAGGCCGACCGGACCAAGCCGATGGTGATCGAGGCCGACAAGCCGGGCACCGTGGACCTGCAGCGCCAGGTCGTCGTTTTCAACGGCAATGTCTCGATCTCCCAGGGCACCATGGTGATCCGGGCCGAGCGGGTCGAGATCCGCGAGTCGCCCGACGGCTACCGCACCGCGACCGCCATCGGCTTGCCGGCGCGGCCGGCGAGCTACCGCCAGAAACGCGACGCGGCCGACGAGTCGGTCGAGGCGGTGGCCGACCGGATCGAGTTCGACGCCCGCACCGACATCCTGCGTTTCAACGGCAACGCCGCGGTCAGGCGCATGCGTGGTGCGACGATGACCGACGAGATCACCGGCGGTGACATCACCTGGGACAACAGCGCCGAGTTGTTCAGCGTCAAGGGCGGCGCAGCCACGCCGGCCAATCCGGGCGGTCGCGTGCGTGCGATCCTGAGCCCGCGACAGGAGGCGGCCAGTGCGCCGCCGGCGGCGGCCAGCGCCGCCCTGGTGCCGTCGCGCAAGCTCGGAGAGCCGCGTTGAGCACCGGCACCAGCCGGCTCGAAGCCACTGGCCTGCAAAAGAGCTACGGCTCGCGCCAGGTCGTGAGCGATGTGCACCTGGCCGTCGGCGCAGGCGAGGTCGTCGGCCTGCTCGGCCCCAACGGCGCAGGCAAGACCACGACCTTCTACATGGTCGTCGGCTTGGTGCGCGCCGACGCGGGCGAGATCCGCATCGACGGCCAGCCGGTCGAACACATGCCGATCCATCGGCGCTCGCGGCTCGGGCTGTCTTACCTGCCGCAAGAAGCGTCGATCTTCCGCAAGCTCACGGTCGAGGAAAACATCCGCGCCGTGCTCGAACTGCAACTCGGGCCCGACGGGCGCGCGCTGAAGAACGGCGCCATCGACACGATGCTGCAGGGCCTGTTGCGCGATCTGAGCATCGAGAAGCTGCACGACACGCCGGCGCCGGCGCTTTCGGGCGGCGAGCGGCGGCGGGTCGAGATCGCCCGTGCGCTGGCGACACAGCCCCGTTTCATCCTGCTCGACGAGCCCTTTGCCGGCGTCGACCCGATCGCGGTGATCGAGATCCAACGCATCGTCGGCTTCCTGCGTTCGCGCGGCATCGGCGTGCTCATCACCGACCACAACGTGCGCGAGACGCTGGGCATCTGCGACCGCGCCTACATCATCAGCGAAGGCAAGGTCCTGGCCGAAGGCACGCCCGCCGAGATCGTCGCCCACTCCGAGGTACGCAAGGTGTACCTGGGCGAACACTTCCGGATGTGACGATGCGCCCGTCACTTCAAGTCCGCCTCTCGCAGCATCTGGCGCTGACGCCACAGTTGCAGCAGTCGATCCGGCTGCTTCAGTTGTCGACGCTCGAACTGCACCAGGAAGTCGAGCAGATGCTCGAGCAGAACCCCTTTCTCGAAACCGACGACGAAGGCGGCGCGGCTTTCGAGTCGCCGCTCGACCGCACGCCGCCGGCCGATCGCGCGACCGAGCGCGAGCGCAGCGCCGAGGGCGAAGGCGCGGGCGAAGTCGGCGCCGACGGTGGATCGTCGCTGCCCGAAGTGAGCGCCGACGAGTTCGGCGCCACCGCACGCGACGACTGGGAGAACGGCACCGAAGGCGACGACTTCGATGGCATCCGCGAGCTGCCCTCTGCTGCGTCGGCGGGCAGCGGCAACAACGACGGCGACGGCGACTTCGAGGCGCAAGACCAGCGCAGCGCCGGCACCAGCCTGGCCGACCACCTGCACGCGCAGGTCGCGGGGCTGCGCCTGTCGCCCGAGGACGCGGCCGCTGTGCGTGTGCTGATCGAGTCGCTCAACGGCGACGGTTACCTCGCCGACACGCTCGAAGAGATCGCCGAGCCACTGGCGCTGGGCCTCGACGACGACGAGCGCGAAGACCTGATGAGCCGACTGCGCTGCGCCTTGCACTGGCTGCACCGGCTGGAGCCCGCGGGCGTGGGCGCGCGTTCGCTCGGCGAATGCCTGGCGCTGCAACTGCGATTGCAGCCTGCCTGCGAGGCGCAGCGTGTCGCGATCGTCGTCTGCGAGCAGCACCTGGAGTTGCTGGCGCGGCGCGACGTGAAGAAGCTCAGCGCCGCCACCGGCGCCGACGAGAACCTGCTGCGCGAGGCGCAGGCGCTGATCGTCGCCTGCGAACCCAAGCCCGGGCGCCAGTTCGCCGACGCCGAGTCGAACATCATCGTGCCCGACGTGATCGTGCAGCGAGCCGGACGCGGCCTGAAGGTCTCGCTCAACCCCGACGTGATGCCCAAGCTGCGCATCAACGACCTCTACGCCGCCGCGGTGCGCGGCCAGCGCAACGGCAGCGGCGCGGGCCTGAGCGGGCGGCTGCAGGAAGCGCGCTGGTTCATGAAGAACATCCAGCAGCGCTTCGACACCATCCTGCGCGTGAGCAAGGCCATCGTCGAGCGCCAGAAGAACTTCTTCAGCCACGGCGAGATCGCGATGAAGCCGCTCGTGCTGCGCGAGATCGCGGATGAACTGGGGCTGCACGAGTCGACGATTTCTCGTGTGACGACGGCCAAGTACATGGCGACGCCGGGCGGCACCTTCGAGCTCAAGTACTTCTTCGGCAGTTCACTCAACACCGACGCAGGTGGTAACGCGTCGAGCACGGCGGTGCGCGCGCTGATCAAGCAGCTCGTGAGCGCCGAAGACCTGAACAAGCCGCTGTCCGACAGCGCCTTGAGCCTGATGCTCGAGGAGCAAGGTATTCAGGTCGCACGCCGCACCGTGGCCAAGTACCGCGAAGCGCTGAAGATCGCGCCGGCGAACCTGCGCAAGGCGATGTGAGCGCCGCGCCGGGCCGCCCCAAGCAAGCGAACATCCCCTCGGGGGATCGACCGCGGCACCCCGCGGGCGAGGGGCTCCATTGAGCACCGTGGCCGCGCTGTTCCTGCCCTGCGCCGGCGGCGCCGAGGCGCTGCTCGCCGACGAAGTGAAGCGCATCACCGGCAGCCCCGGCGAGGCCACCCGCGGCGGCGTCTGGGTCGAAGGTGACCAGCGCAGCGCGATGCAGCTCAACCTGGAAAGCCGGCTTGCGCAGCGGGTGCTGTGGCCGCTGATCGACGGCCCCTACCGCGACGAGCACGACCTCTACGACCTGGCGCGCCACGTGCCGTGGCCGGACTGGATCACGCCGGAGCAGACCCTGCGCGTCGACGTCAACGCACAGCGGAGCCCGCTGCAAAGCCTGAACTTCGCCGCCCTGCGCATCAAGGACGCCGTCTGCGACGTGGTGCGCGAGGCCACCGGCGAGCGCCCGAGCGTCGACACCCGTCACCCGGACCTGCCGCTCGCGCTGTACGTCGGCCCTGAACACGCGACGCTCTACGCCGACACCTCGGGCGAAGCGCTCTTCAAGCGCGGCTGGCGCGACGCCCAAGGTGGCCGGCAGGACGTCAAGGGGGAGGCGCCGCTCAAGGAAACCCTCGCCGCCGCGATGCTCGCCGCCGCCGGCTGGCAAGGCCGGGCCGAAGACGGCCCGCTGCTCGACCCCTGCTGCGGTGCCGGCACGATCGCGATCGAGGCGGCGCAGATGGCCTGCGGCATCGCGCCGGGTGCGCTGCGCCGTTTTGCCTTCGAGCGCATGCTGCCGTTCCGTGCACACCTACCGGCGTGGCAAGCGATGAAGCAGGCGGCGAAGGAGCGTGTGCATGCCCCTGCCGTGCCGATCTTCGCCGGCGACGTGAGCTTTCGTCTGACCGACTTCGCCACCCGCAACGCCGAACGTGCCGGCGTGCAGCACGCGATCGAATTCAAGACCGCCGACGCCTTGCAGCGCCTGCCGCCGGCCCCCGCGGGCACCGTGATGCTGAACCCGCCCTACGGCGAGCGCATCGCTGCCAAGGGGACGGGCAGCGACACCGCACGGGAAGGCTTCGAAGGCGGCGGCTCGTCGGCCGAGTTCTACGCCGCGCTCGCCAGCCACTGGAAGCGCCATTACCCGGGCTGGAGCGCCTGGCTGCTCAGCCCCGACATGAAGCTGCCGTCGCTGATGCGCCTGAAAGAGAGCCGGCGGGTGCCGATGTGGAACGGGCCGATCGAGTGCCGGTTGTTCCGCTTCGACCTCGTCGCCGGCTCGGCGCGTTAGCGCTCCAGCGTCGGTCAGCGCCCGAGCAGGCTGCCGAGCAAGGCACCCAGGTCCGGGCCGCCCGGGCCCGCCTGCGGCAGCTGGCCGTTGGGCGTGACCTTGTCCACCACCTGCGGCAGCATCTGCGACAGCTGGCCCAGCAGGTCGCTCTGGCCCATGCCGGTTTGTGAAGCCATCTGCGACAGCGTGTCGGCACCGAGCGCGGTGCCCAGTTGCTCAGGCGAGATCGGCAGGTTTGGGCCCGTCCCGACCCAGGAGTTCGCGACCTCGCCCATGCCGTTGCGCTGGAACTGCTCGAGAAGAGCGCCCAGGCCGCCCAGGCCGCCCGCGGCGCCGGCACCGGCCTGCTGCCCGCCGCCAGCCAGCATGCCGAGCACAGCGTTCAGCAAGGCCGCATTGCCGCCGCCACCCGCTGCGCCGGCGCGTTGGCCGAGCGCGCCGATCACCGAGTCGAGAAGTCCCATGCCGTGCTCCAGCAGATGAAAAGGATCGCGATTCTCAGGGCGTGCCGCCGGTGACCGCAATCCCCATCGTGTCAGGCGCGCAGCCCGAGCCAGGCCAGCACCGCGAGCGGTGCGGTGTCGGCGCGCAACACACGCGGGCCGAGCGCGACAGGAGCGAAGCCCGCCGCGAGCGCCAGGCGCTCTTCGCCGGGCGTGAGGCCGCCTTCGGGGCCGCTGAGCGTCAACACCGCGCCAGCGCCGGTCGCCAGCGCATGCAGCGGCGGTGCGCCGGGGTCCAGGCTCAAGAGCAACCGCACACCGGACGTCGACCGTTGGGCGAGCCAACCGGCGTAACCGCGCACCGGTTCGACCACCGGCACCGTCGCCCGCCCACACTGCTCACACGCGGCGACCGCAATCGCCTGCCAGTGGGCCCGTTTGCGCTCGGCACGCTCACCGTCCAGGCGCAGCACCGAGCGCTCGCATAACAGGGGCTGCAGCACCGCCACCCCCAGCTCGGTGGCTTTTTCGACCAGGGTGTCCATGCGCTCGTTGGTCGGCACGCCGAGCGCGAGCGTGACCCGCAGCGGCAGTTCGCTGTCGACCGCGACCTTCTCGCCGATGCGAACGTCGACCGACTGGCGCGTCATGCCGGTGACCACCGCGGCCCACTCGCCGCCGTGGCCGTCGAAGAGCTGCAACGCGTCACCCGGCTGCACGCGGCGCACCTGCGCGTGGCGCGCCGCACCCCCGGGCAGGGCCAGCGCGGTGCCGCTGGCCAGCGGCGCGTCGACAAACAATCGCAGCGGCATGGGCCGACTCAGCGCGTGGCGAGCGCGGCTTCGACCGCACGCGCCACGGCCGCCAACGGCGCATCATGCCCGCCGGGCGCTGCCAGCATCAGGCCGACTGGCAATTCGCCGGCCACGTGACAGGGGATGCTGAAAGCACAGCCGTCGAGAAAGTTGATGGCGAAGGTGTTGCGCAGCAACAGCCCGTTGGCCTTGAAGAAGTCGTCGTCGCTGGCCACCAGCGCCTCGATCGGCGGCGCCGTGATCGGCACCGTCGGGCAGAGGACGGCATCAAAACCTGCGAGTGCCTGCGTGGTGCGCACGATCCAGTCGCGCCTGCGCTGCTGCATCACGATGTAGTCGGCCGCGGACACGCCCTCGCCGACCGCAATGCGTTGGGCGACGCGGGGGTCGAAACTCGCGCGCCGAGCCTTCAATGCCGCGCGGTGGGTGGCGTAGGCCTCCACGGCCGAGAAACCGCCCGGCGCGTTGATCGATGCGATCTGCGCCAGCTCGGACAGCACCACTTCGACCACCTGCGCGCCGGCGCGCGACAGCAGCGACAGCGCAGCCTCGAACGCGCTGGCCACCGCCGGCTCGAGCGCGTCCAGCATCAGCGTCTGCGGGACCGCAAGGCGCAGGCCGCCGAGCGGGCGCACGGGCACCTCGAGTGCTGCGCCAGCCAGCACCGCGTCGACCTCGATGCAGTCGTCCACCGTGTGCGCCATGGCACAAGCCGTGTCGAGGGTATGCGAGAGCGGGAACGCGCCGGCCAGCGGCACACGCGACTGCGTGCACTTGAAGCCGACCAGCCCGCACAGCGCGGCCGGGATGCGGATCGATCCCCCCGTGTCGGAGCCCAGCCCGGCCACCGCAAGCCCGAGTGCGATCGAGACCGCGGCACCTGACGACGAGCCGCCAGGAATGCGCGCCAGCGCGCCATCCAGCGGGTTCACGGGCGTGCCGTGGTGCGGGTTGATGCCCACACCCGAGAACGCAAACTCGCTCATGTTCGTCTTGCCGACGATCGCGGCACCGGCGCTGCGCAGGCGTGCCACCGCCACCGCGTCCTGCAACGCCGCGGGTTCGCCCCGGCGCAGCACGGAGCCCGCGAGCGTGGTCTCGCCGGCGACGTCGTAAAGGTCCTTGATCGACACCGGCTGGCCCGCCAACGGCGGCAGCGGCGCGCCGGCGCGGACCAGTGCATCGGCGTGGCGCGCAGCCGCCAGAGCCGCATCGGCGTAGAGCCGGGTGAACACGTGCGTGGCTGCGGGCTGCGCGGCGCGCGCCAGCGTGTCCATCAGCACGCCTTCATACGACGCCTCGCCGCGGGCGACCTGCCGGCGCAGCGCGCCGATCGTCAGGGCGTCGCGCACCGGTCAGCCGCGCAGCTCGCGGCGCAGGATCTTGCCCACCGGCGACTTGGGCAGGTCGCCACGGAACTCGACGATGCGCGGCCGTTTGTAGCCGGTGAGGTTGGCTTCGCAGAAAGCGCGGATGTCGGCCTCGGTCAATGCCGGGTCCTTCTTGACGACGACCACCTTCACCGCCTCGCCGGCCTTGGCGTCGGGCACGCCGACCGCCGCGCACTCCAGCACGCCTGGCATCTGCGTGATGACGTCCTCGACCTCGTTCGGGTAGACGTTGAAGCCGCTGACCAGGATCATGTCCTTCTTGCGGTCCACGATCTTGAAGAATCCGCGCTCGTCGACGACGCCGATGTCGCCGCTGCGGAAGTAACCGTCGGCCGTCATCACCTTGGCGGTCTCGTCGGGCCGCTGCCAATAGCCGGCCATGACCTGCGGGCCCTTGATCGCGATCTCTCCCGGCGTGCCGTGCGGCACCTCGGTGCCATCGTCGTCAATGAGCTTGATGTCGGTGCCCGGCATCGGCAGGCCGATGTTGCCGCTGTAGGCGGTGGAGTCGACCGCGTTGCACGTCGCCGACGGGCTGGTTTCGGACAGGCCATAGCCTTCGCAGATCGCGCAGCCGGTCTTTTCGAGCCAGAGCTTGGCCGTGGCCTGCTGCACCGCCATGCCGCCGCCGACGCTGATCTTGAGCGAACTCCAGTCGACCTTGTGGAAGTCCGCGTGGTGCGCCATCGCGTTGAAGAGCGTGTTCACGGCCGGGAAGCTGTGGAACTTGTGTTTCGATAATTCCTTCAGCATGGCCGGGATGTCACGCGGGTTGGCGATGAGCACGTTGCAGCCGCCCATGCGCATCGACAGCATCATGTTCGTGTTGAACCCGAAGATGTGGTACAGCGGCAGCGCACACACGGTCACGATCTGCTCGCCGGGCGGGATCTTCTTCAGCGCCGGCTGGTACCAGGCCTCGGCCTGCATCAGGTTGGCGACGAGGTTGCGGTGCAGCAGCACCGCGCCCTTGCTCACGCCGGTGGTGCCGCCGGTGTACTGCAGCACTGCGATGTCGTCGGGGCCGAGCTTCGGCGCGGTGTAGGTCAGGCGTCGGCCTTGCGCCACCACGTCGTTGAACTTGTGAGCGCCCGCGATCTGGAACGCCGGCACCATCTTCTTCACGTTGCGCACGACGTGGTTGACGAGCGTGCCCTTGAGCAGGCCGAGCAGGTCGCCCATCGCGGCGAGCACCACCTTCTTCGTCGGCACCTGGGGCAGCACCTGCTGCAGCACACCGGCGAAATTCTCGACGATGAAGATCGCCTTCGCACCCGAGTCCTTCAGCTGATGCTCCAGTTCGCGCGGCGTGTAGAGTGGGTTCACGTTCACGACCACGTAGCCGGCACGCAGGATCGCCGCCACCGCCACCGGGTACTGCGGCACGTTGGGCATCATGATGGCGACGCGGTCACCGCGCGCCAGGCCCTGCGCCTGCAGCCAGGCCGCAAGGGCACGCGAAAGGTCGTCGACCTCGCCGAAGCTCAGCGTCTTGCCCATGAAGCGGTAGGCCGGCAGGTCGCGGTACTTGCGGAAGCTCTCCTCCATCAACTCGACCAGCGACGCGTAGGCGTCGCTCTTCACGTCGGCCGGCACCCCGGTGGGGTACTGCGCTAGCCACGGACGGTTCATCGCTCACTCCTGGGTGCCGGCCGATTCTGACGGCGCGCTGACGCCGGGGGCATCAGGGGATTCGATAGCGGGCCAGGTCATCTCCTTGACCGCTTCACCCTCGCCATTCCGTACATCCCCTTGAGCGGCGGCGGTAGCCCTTTCGGCGCGGCCGGACGGACGCCGTCGCGTGCCCCACTGGCGTACGACCGGCTCATGTCCAGCCGTCGACTTGGCACGCCCGTGGCGCAGCGCGGCAGCGAGATCGGTACGCAGCGATGATCGCCAAGTGAACCGCGCCGGCGCTGTCGAAGGCCAGGTTCGCGCGCCTGCTGGCGGGCAGCTCGGCGGCGGCCGAAGCAGCCCAGGCTGGCGGTGCTACTCGATCGCCTTGACCATGTCCTCGACCACCTTCTTGGCGTCGCCGAACACCATCATGGTCTTGTCCATGTAGAAGAGTTCGTTGTCGAGGCCGGCGTAGCCGCTGGCCATGCTGCGCTTGTTCACGATCACGGTCTTGGCCTTGTAGGCCTCGAGGATCGGCATGCCGTAGATCGCGCTGCCCTTGACGTGCGCGGCGGGGTTCACGACGTCGTTGGCGCCCAGGATGATGGCTACGTCGGCCTGGCCGAACTCGCCGTTGATGTCTTCCATCTCGAAGACTTGGTCGTAGGGCACTTCGGCTTCGGCCAGCAGCACGTTCATGTGGCCCGGCATGCGCCCGGCCACCGGGTGGATCGCGTACTTGACGGTGACGCCCTTCTCGGTCAGCTTGGCCGCGAGTTCCTTCACCGCGTGCTGGGCTCTGGCGACTGCAAGCCCATACCCCGGCACGATGACCACGGTTTCGGCGTTGCCGAGCACGAAGGCCGCGTCGTCGGCGCTGCCGCTCTTGACCGGCCGCTTCTCGGCGCCGCCCGCGGCCGCGGCGGTGGCTTCGCCGCCGAAGCCGCCCAGGATCACGTTGAAGAACGAGCGGTTCATCGCCTTGCACATGATGTAGCTCAGGATCGCACCCGAACTGCCCACGAGCGAGCCGGCGATGATCAGCATGCTGTTGTTGAGGCTGAAGCCGATGCCGGCCGCGGCCCAGCCGGAGTAGCTGTTGAGCATCGACACCACCACCGGCATGTCGGCTCCGCCGATCGGGATGATCAACAGCACACCGAGCAGCAAGCCAAGCAGGATGATGAGACCGAAGTCCATCGCGCTCTGGCTGTGCCAGAAGCCGAAGATGAAGAATGCCGCCGCCAACCCGAGCAGCGCGTTCAGGATGTGCTGGCCCTTGAACTGCACCGGCGCGCCCTGGAACCAGCGGACCTTGTATTTGCCCGACAGCTTGCCGAAAGCGATCACCGAGCCGCTGAAGGTGATGGCCCCGATGGCGGCGCCCAGGAACAGCTCCAGCCGGTTGCCGAACGGAATCGGCAGCCGCGCGAAGCCTTCCACCAGCACCGTTCCCACGGGCGTCGTGGCGCTGGCCAGGGCCGGCACGGGCGGTG
>DATDER010000008.1:0-39086 GCA_036523095.1 Rubrivivax sp. | reverse complement strand
TAATGGGCGCCGCGCACGAGCTGGGCGCCGCCGAACAACAGGCCGGCGACCAGCACCGCCGCAAGCCAGGCGCGTGCGGCGCGCGGCCGGTGGTGGCGCAGCACGAACCAGCCGCTGAAGAACGCAAATGCCGAAACCGCGTGCCCGGACGGGAAGCAGTGGCCGGCGCCGCCGTCGTCCACACCGAAGCGCCAGTGCGAGACATAGCTCGCCACGCCGCCGAACTCGGCCAGCTCCCAGGGGCAGCTCGTCGCCGTCAGGCGCTTGAGTGCCGGCACGGCGATCACGCAGGCCAGCGTCACCAGCACCCAGCGCACCCGCTCGGCCTTCGACGGGCCGGCGATCAGCGGGCGCCCGATGTTGATCAGGCCCAGCGCGAACAAGGTCCAGGCGGCGAGGCGCCCGCCTTCGTGCAACACGCGGCTGGCGAGCCAGTGCTCGCGCCAGGCAAAGCCCTCGGTGCTGGCGAAGAGGCGCGTCAGCGCCAGGTCGGCGCCGAAGGCATCCCAGGCGAGCAACCCCACCAGCGCCACCGCCGTGATGAGCCCGTCGTGCCGCCACGGGGTCGCCGGCCGCCGGCTCACTGGCGGCAGTCCTGCACCAGGTCCCACGCCGGCTCGTAGACCGCAGAGCGCACGTCGAGCAAGCCCATCACGGTGTGGAACAGGTGGTCGTGACGCGCCGGCTGGCCGGCACGGCGGCGCAGGCACGCCGGCGTGACGCCGGTGCTGGCGCTGAAGCCCTCGCTGAGCCACATCACCATCGGCACGTGGGTCTGCACCTCCGGCGCAATCGCGTAGGGCATGCCGTGCAGGAAAAGGTTGGACTCCCCCAGCGACTCGCCGTGGTCGGAGACATAGATCAGCGCCGAATCGACCTCACCCGCCGCGTGCTGCAACCCGCCCACCAGCTCGGCCAGCACGTGGTCGGTGTAACGCAGCGCGTTGTCGTAGGCGTTGACGATCTCTTCGCGCGAACAGCGGCGCAGGTCGTCGTGTTCGCAGGCTGGCTGGAACTTGGCAAACGCCGGCGGGTAACGGCGGAAGTAGGCCGGCCCGTGGTTGCCGAGCTGGTGCAGCACCAGCAGTTGGGAGCCGTGCGCGGTTTTCAGGCGTTCGCCGAGACCTTGCAGCAGGCCCTCGTCGAGGCAGTGACCGCCTTCGCACTGGCCGGGCAGGTTGGACGCGGACACCTGCTGGGTCGGCAGGCCCTCGCACACGCCCTTGCACCCCGACTGGTTGTCGAGCCATTGCACGCCCACACCTGCACGCGCCAGCACGTGCAGGAGCGACTGGCTGCCCCGGATGCGCGCCTCGTCGTAGTCGCGCCGGCCCACCGGCGCGAACATGCAGGGCAGCGAGGTTTCGGTCTGCGTGCCGCAACTGCTGACCTGCGGGAAATTGATCAGATCGGGCAGCTTCGCCAGGGCCGGCGTGGTTTCGCGCATGTAGCCGCTCAACTGCCAGTTGGCCGCACGCGCCGTCTCGCCGACCACCAGCACCAGCAGCATCGGCTTCTTGCGCGCGGCCCATGAGGGGCCGGGCACGGCGTCGAGACCGATCGGCCGGCGCGGTGCCGCGGCCCCGTGCATCTCGGTCGCCGCAAGGGCACCGGCGGACCACAGGACGTTCGCCGGCGTGATGAGGTAACGCAGTGCTTTCTCGTTGCGCATCAACGAGGCGAAGGGCTGGAAGACGGCGAGCAAGGCGCCCACCACCGTGGCGGCGGCGATCAGCACCACGCCGGCCCGGACCAGCAGCGCTCGGCGCCAGGGCCTCGCCACGATGCGCACGTGCCACAGCAGCCACAGCGGCAATCCCGCGTACAGCAGCAGGTGCGGCAGCAGCGACCAGGTGAACAGTTCGCTTGCTTCGGCCGGGTCGGTGCGCAAGACGTTGCGCAACATAGACGGGTCGAGATAGACGCCGAACTGCTGCATGAAGTGGGTCGCGAACGCCGTGCCCACCAACAGCGTGGCAACGGTCGGCTTCAGCGTCCACCGGCTCGCCAGCATCACAAGGATCAGCAGGTTCAGCGCCACCAGCATGAGCGCCAGCGCGAGGCCAAAGCCCCAGGTCGACACATCCGACCCGGCCCGGTCCTTCAATGCGGCACTGAAGAAGGGCCCGTTCGCCGCCAGCACCCAGAACAGGCTCGTCGCGATCAGCACCGCTTCCGGGCTGGCGTCGAACGACAGTCCCGGGTGGGTCGACCGCGGCAGCGGCAGGGCGCGCCCCAGGCGGGCAGAGGAACGGATGGACGTCACACCCGGCATTGGGAACGGCCAGGCTGAAGCCCACCTTAAGCCGCGCGGCGAGAGGCCTCCGGCTGCCATCCGGCGCGCTGCGCCTGCGCGTGCAGGAAAGGCGCCGCGTGTATTCTTCTCCCCCCGCCAGGCCGGCCTGTACATCGGACCCCTCAAGCGATCGCAGGCAGAGCGCGCAGCACCGGACAAGGAAACCCGTTCCATGAGCGAGACGCACACGATTCCCCTGGCCCGCCTGAACGCGGCCGTGCGCCGCGTCGTGCGCGGTTTCGGCAGCCACGAGGCCGAGGTCGAGGCGGTGGCCGCCAACCTGATCGACGCCAACCTCACCGGCCACGACTCGCACGGCATCGGCATGCTGCCGCGTTATGCCGAGGCCTACCTCGAAGGCGGCCTCCATCCCAACACCCACGTCAAAACCGAGCTCGACGCCGGTGCGCTGCTGCGGCTGGACGGCGGTGCCGGCTTCGGCCAGGTCATCGGGCACGAGGCGATGGCAATCGGCATCGAACGCGCGCGGGCCCACGGCAGCTGCATCGTCGCGCTCGGCAACTCGCACCACCTCGGGCGCATCGGCGCCTGGGCCGAGCAGGCGGCGGCGGCGGGCCTGGTGTCGCTGCACTTCGTGAACGTGATCGCGCGCGCCATCGTCGCGCCGCACGGCGGCAGCGACGCACGTTTCGGCACCAACCCCTTCTGTGCCGGCGTGCCGCTGACGGGGCGCGAGCCGGTGATTTTGGACTTCGCCACCAGCATGATCGCGCAGGGCAAGACCCGCGTGGCGATGAACAAGGGCGAGGAAGTCGCCGCCGGCTGCCTGATCGACGACCACGGCCAGCCGACCCAGAACCCGCGCTTCACCGTGGTGCCGCCCTTCGGTGCCTTGCTGACCTTCGGCACCCACAAGGGTTACGGTCTGGCGATGATGTGCGAGCTGCTCGGCGGCGCGCTGGCTTCCGGCATGACCCAGCGCGACGTCGACATCAGCAAGCGCCGCATCCTCAACGGCATGTTCAGCGTGCTGGTCGACCCCGCGGCGCTGGGTGACCGCGCCGCCTTCGAGGCCGAGGCGCTGACCTTCATCGGCTGGGCCAAGGACTCGCCGCCGCGCGAAGGTTTCGGCCCGGTGCAGGTCGCTGGCGAACCCGAGCGCGCGATGCGCAGGAAGCGCAGCGCCGAGGGCGTGCCGGTGGATGGCACGACCTGGCAGGAAATACTGGGCGCGGCGGCCAAGCTCGGCGTGGATCCTCTGCTGGTGAAGCAGGACGCCGGCGTCGGCGCCTGAAGTCCGGCCGGACGGGCACCTCGGCGCCATGAGAGTGCTCGTCACCGGCGCTTCGGGGCGGGTCGGCCGCGCCCTCTGCGCGCGTCTCGCCGCTGAACACGAAGTCATCGGGCTCGACTGCGTCGCATCGCGCACGGCGGGGCTGGTCGGCGATGTCGGCGACCGCGCCTTGCTGCGGCGCGCGCTGCGCGGCATCGACGCCGTGGTGCACACCGCGGCGCTGCATGCACCGCATGTCGGCGTACGGCCCGACGCCGAATTCGAGCGTGTAAACGTGACGGCCACGCGCGCGTTGCTGGACGAAGCCGCGGCCTGCGGCGTCGCACGCATCGTCTACACCAGCACCACGGCGCTCTACGGCAGCGCGGGCCGGCGGCCGGGGCAGGCGGCGTGGATCGACGAAACCCTCGAGCCCGAGCCATTGACGGTCTATCACCGCAGCAAACTCGCCGCCGAGCGGCTGCTGGCGCAGGCCGCCGCGCAAGGGGGTCCCCCGGTGCGACTGCTGCGCATGGGCCGCTGCTTTCCCGAGCCGCTGCCGGCGATGGCCTTGTACCGGCTGCACCGCGGCATTGACGTGCGCGACGTGGCCGAAGCACACGCGCAGGCCTTGCATGACCAGGGCGCGGCCTGCGAAACCTATGTCGTCTCGGCGGCCACGCCTTTCGAACGCGCCGATGCGCCGCGATTGGCCCACGATGCTGCGACCGTCATCCGCCAGCGTGCGCCCGCCCTGGCGGCAGCCTTCGCGCAGCGCGGCTGGCCGCTGCCGGCGAGCATCGACCGTGTGCACGACACCGTGCGTGCGCAGCGCGCGTGGGGCTGGCGCCCGCGCTTCGGTTTCGAGGTCGTCTTGCAGCCAGGCGGCGCGGCATAATCCGCCGCGTCGCCACGTGGCCCTCGCGCCGGAGACCACGATGTTGAACGTCTTCACGCTGGCCAACGGCCGGTTGTTCCAGGAAGAAATCGAAAGCGCCGACGCGCTGGCCCACGTGAAGCCGGTGTGGGTCGACCTCGAATCGCCCACGCCTGAAGAAAAGGGCTGGATCGTCGCCCGCTTCGGGCTCACGATCGCCGACGACGTGGTCGACGACGACCTCGAGGAGTCGGCGCGCTTCTACGAAGAAGACAACGGCGAGCTGCACATCCGATCGGACTTCCTGATCGACGCTGGCGACGGCCCCGACGCCCTGCCGGCGCACAACGTGCGCGTCGCCTTCATCTTCAAGGACGGCGTGCTGTTCTCGGTCCACCACGAGGACCTGCCGGTGTTTCGCCTGCTGCGCCTGCGTGCGCGCCGAATCCCGGCCTTGATCGACGACGCCAAGGACGTGCTGCTCAAGCTCTACGACGCTGACGCCGAGTACTCGGCCGATGCACTCGAAGGCATCTACGACCACCTGGAGAAGGTCAGCGCGCGGGTGCTCAAGGACGACGTCAACGACGCCACCGCGGCCGAGGTGCTGGCCTCGATCGCGCGCGAAGAAGACCTGAACGGCCGCATCCGGCGCAACGTGATGGACACGCGGCGCGCGCTCAGCTTCATGATGCGCAGCCGCATGCTCAACGCCGAGCAGTTCGAGGAAGCGCGCCAGATCCTGCGCGACATCGACTCGCTCGACTCACACACCGCGTTCCTGTTCGACAAGATCAACTTCCTCATGGACGCCACGGTCGGCTTCATCAACATCAACCAGAACAAGATCATCAAGATCTTCTCGGTCGCGAGCGTGGCGCTGCTGCCGCCGACGCTGATCGCCAGCATCTACGGCATGAACTTCAAGGTCATGCCCGAACTGGACTGGCCCTATGGCTACGCCTTTGCGCTCGCGCTGATGGCGACCTCGGTCGCGGCACCGTTCATCTACTTCCGGCGCAAGGGTTGGTTGCGGTGAATTGGCCGGTCTTGCATCAGGAACTCTGCGGATGGGGACGGGGGAAGGTTCGGGTAGCCTTGCACAGACCGCCCCAATCCGCACCACAACCCAGCGCCCGCAGGTTTCCATGAAACATCCCCACCCCTGGGCCCATCGCCCGTTGTTTCGGCACGCGATCGCGGCTGCTGTCTTGTGCGGTGCGCCGGTGCTGGGCTGGGCCCAGTTTGCGTCGGTACCGCCGTCGGCGGTCAAGGTGGTGCCGCCGCCCTCGGCGGCAGCGGTCAGTACCGAGTACCGGGTCGAAGCGGCGCGCCACGTATACGCCGCCTACCCCACGCGCATCCACAAGGGCAAGCTGCCGCCAATGATGTACGCGGTGATGATCACCGACACCGAGATCGATGCGACCGGCCAGGTCGTGAACGTATCGGTGGCGCGGCCACCCGCGTCGGCGAAGGAAGTCGCGCCCTGGGTCGTCTCGCTGATCCGGAGCGCGGCGCCTTTCCCGGCGCCGGTCAATCTCGCAGGAGGCTCCAACGTCGTCTACCGCGAGATCTGGCTTGTCGACCGCACAGGGCTGTTCCAGGTCGACACGCTGACCGAAGGGCAACGCTGACCTGATCCACCCACCGCGCCAGCAACCGCGCAGCTTCCTTCACAGGCCGGTCGAGCGCCTGATCGCCGAGAAGTACCAGCCGTCACCCAGGTGGCGCATCGCTTTCATCCAGAGCGTGAAGCGCTTGGGGAAGTGGATCTCGAAGTCGCCCTGCTCCCAACCGCGGATCATCTCGGCGGCCGCCTGTTCGGGGGTGATCAGACCCGGCATCTTGAAGTCGTTACCCGCTGTGAGTGGGGTGCCGACAAAACCCGGGTTCACCAGCGACACACCCAGGCCCTTCGGGCTCAGGTCCAGGTACAGGGTCTCCGCCAGGTTGATCAGGGCCGCCTTGGTCGGCCCATAGGCGAGCGACTTGGGCAGCCCGCGGTAGCCCGCGACGCTCGAAATCAAGCTCAGGTGGCCGCCTTGGCCGGCCGCCGACTGCTCCAGCAACTGGGGCAGCAACGCGTCGAGCAGGTACAGCGCGCCGATATAGTTGACCTCGACGTGGCGCAGCGCGACATCCAGATCGAACTCGGTCGCGCGCATCGCGCTGTAGGTGCCGGCGCAATAGACGCTGAGGTCGATCCGGCCGTGCCGTTGCACCACCTGCGTGGTGGCATCGTGCACCGCGGCGCGGTCGGTCGCGTCGAGCACCACAGCGTGGCTGCCCGGGTGCGCGGCCACAAAGGCCTGCAGCGGGGCCGCCGAGCGAGCCGAGACCACGACCCGCGCGCCGAGTTCGTGCAGCTTCGACGCCGTGGCGCGGCCGATGCCGGTCGACGCGCCGATGATCCAGACGGTAGTGCCGGACCAGGACTTGATACGCGGGTTCAAAGCCATCGGGACGTCTGCGCTCAGGGCTTGTGGAAGGCGAGCGTGACCTCGCCCAGGTAGACGCCGAACTTGCTCATCGCGGCGCGGTTGAGCATCACCCGTTCGTCCATCAAGTACATCCAGTCGTCGAACTGGACCTCATAGGTGGTGCCGTCGACCGGCAATTTGAGCGTGTAGCGCCAGTTCAGCGCGTTGCCGGCGGCGCTGCCGACGGCTTCGCCGACGACATCGTCGGCGCGCCCGCTGTAACGCCCCTGGCCGAGGTCGGTGAGGCGCCAGACACGACGCTCGGTCGTGCCGTCGCTGTAGCTGAAACGTTCGTCCAGCGTGCCGGCGTTGCCGGTCCAGCTGCCGGTCATCGCGACCGTGAACCGGCGCACGACCTTGCCCGAGCGGTCGGTGAAGATGCCGTGGGCGCTGAGCGGGCCGTTGAAGTAGGTCTTGAGGTCGAGCAGCGGTTTCTCCGCCGCGTAGTCGGTAGGCGTCGGCGCGCTCGCGCAACTGGCGAGCAGCGCTGCGGCGGCGAGGCAGAGCAGGCATCTTTTCATCGGAGTCGGATCCATCGGGTGCAGAGCAGCGCGGCGGCGCAAAGCTTGAGGGCGCAGGGCAGCAGGCAGTAGGCGATGGTCAACGCGCGCAGGCCTTCGCTGCCCTGGTTGCCTGGCGCGTAGCCGAAGGCGGCGAGCAAGGGCAACGCGACGCCGGCGGCGAGGGCCAGGTTGAGCTTGGTCGCGAAGTTCCACCAGCCGAAGTAGGCGCCCTCGAGCCGGCCGCCGTGCCCGGCGCGCTGGATCACACCGGCGAGCAGCGCACCCGGCAGCGACAGGTCGGCACCGAGCGCGACCCCGCTGGCGATGCAGACGGCGGTGAACGCCGCCACGTCGCCGGCACCCAGCATCGAGGCCCAGGCGAAGCTGAGCACCGCGAGCACCATCGCGCCGATCCAGGTCGGCGCGAGGCCGAAGCGGCCGACGAGGCGGACCCAGAGCGGCATCGACAAGGCCCCCGCCGCAAAGTAGCTGGCCAGGAACAGCGGCTCGTAGGCACCCGCCTGCAGGCGGTCGCGGATGAAGAAGAGCACGAGCGTCGCCGGCACCGCACTCGCCACGCCGTTGACGAGGTACACCAGGAGCAGCCTGCGGAACGCCGGCGTGTGCAGCGGCAGCAGCATCGAAGGCGCAGCGTCGGTGGCGGCGGGCCGCGCGGGACGCGGCGCCCACCACAGCGCGGCGCTCGCCAGCGTGAGCAGGACGGCGAAGGTGAGCGTGGCGACGCCGAGCCCGGCGAGCGACGGCAGCACGCTCGCCACCAGCACGCCAGCAAGCGCCAGGCCTTCGCGCCACGAGACGATGCGCGCGCGCTGGCCCTCGTCACCGCCGAGGCGCGCGCCCCAGGCCTGGTGGATCACGCTGACGACGCTGTAGCTCAGGTAGGTCAGCGCCAGAACCGCCCCGCACCACCACAGCAACCCGGCGCCGCTGTCGACCGGGGGAAAGAAGAGGGCGCGAAAGCCGATCGCGAGCAGCACTGCCGCGAGCGCGGCGGCAACCAGCACGCGCCGCGTCGAGTGTCTGAACCAGCCATCGACGAGGCGCCCGATCCAGGGGTCGGCGACGGCGTCGAGCAGCCGCGCACCGAGCAGCAGCGCGCCGAGCGTGGCCAGCGGCACGCCGAAGGTGCTGGCGTAGTGGTTCGGCAGCACGACGTAGAGGGGCAGTGCGACAAAGGCCAGTGGCAGGCCGAGCGCACCGTAGCGCAGGCCCTGGCGCCAGCCGCCGCGCCAGGCGGGCAGCGCGGGATCGGCCTCCGGTCGGGGCATCACGACGCCCGTCATGAGGTGCCGAGCAGCGCCTCGCGCAGCCGCGGTTCCGAGGTCGACGGTGCGAGCCAGATGCCGAAGAAGCGGCGCGTGAACTCGGCGTCGCGAACTTCCCCGCGCAGGTTGCCGTTGTGGAAGAAACGAGTGGCGGTCTCGGGGCGCTGGATCCCGGTGATGCGGTCGCCCGCCTTCACGTCGGGGAAGAGGCCGGTCATGGCAGCGAGCCAGCGCCTCTCGGCTTCGGCTGCGATCGGCCCGCTGCGTCGCATCTCTTCGATAGAACGTTCAGCGATGAGCCTGCCGACAAGGGATCGGGCGTATTCGATCTCGAGCGCCAGGGGTGTTCGCGCCCAGTCTTGTTCGGCAAACCGCGGCTCGGGTGTCCACAGACGGATGTCGTAGACCTGCAGGCCGAAAAAGCGCAGCCGACCACTGCCTTGCAAGCTCGCTGTGGGCCACTCGCCCCGCACCTCAGCGGGCAAGGACTGTGCTTGCACGCCGAAGGACGCCGCCAGCGCACAGGCGCCCCATTGCAGCGCCAGCCGGCGGTCGATCGTGGGCCGGTGGGGCATCGAGTCAGCCGCGGCGCAGCGTGAACTGCATGACGTTGGTGTTGCCGGTGTCGAACGCCGCCTCGCAGTAAGCGAGGTAGAACTCCCAGATGCGCATGAACCGGGTGTCGAAGCCAAGCTGGCGGATCTGCCCGTCGCGGGCGAGGAAGTCGCGGCGCCAGCGCCGCAGCGTCTCGGCGTAGTCGGCGCCGAAGGCGAGTTCGTTCACGACCTCCAGCCCGGCCTTGCGCGCTTCGCTGCGGAAGGCGCTCGGGCTCGGCAACAGGCCGCCCGGGAAGATGTATTGCTGGATGAAGTCGGTCGACTTCAAATAGCGCTCGAAGAGATCGTCGTGGATCGTGATGGTCTGGATGCAGGCGCGTGCGCGCGGCTTGAGCTGTTCGCGCAGCGTGCCGAAGAAGCCGCTCCAGTATTCGCGCCCGACGGCCTCGAACATCTCGATCGAGACGATGGCGTCGAAGGGGCCGTCGTCGATGTCGCGGTAGTCCTGCAAGCGCAGTTGGGTTTGTGCGCCGGCGCCCATGCGCTGCATGCGCGCCTGGGCGAACTCGAGCTGCTCGCGCGACAGCGTGACGCCGGTGACGTGCGCATGCAGGTGCACTGCAGCTTCTTCGGCCAACGCGCCCCAGCCGCAGCCGATCTCGAGCACGCGGTCACCCGGGCCGACTTCGCATTCACGCAGTGCACGCCGCACCTTGGCCGCCTGCGCTTCGGCCGTGGGGCGGCTCACGTCGCCTTCGAAGAGTGCGCTCGAGTAGTTCATCGTCTCATCCAGCCACATCTGGTAGAACTCGTTGCCGATGTCGTAGTGGGCGTGGATGTTCTGGCGGCTGCCGCGGCGCGAGTTGCGGTTCAGCAGGTGGCGCGCGCGGTAGAGCAGGCGGCCCCACCAGCTCCCATAGATCACCGAATCCGCGGCGTCGCGGTTGGCGATGAAGAGCTTGAGCAGCGCCGTCAGGTCCGGGCTGGTCCAGGCGCCGGCGATGAAGGTTTCGGCAAAGCCGATGTCGCCGCTCTTCAGCGCCGCGTTGCAGACGCGCCAGTCGATCAGGCGGATCGCGGCCTGTGGCTCGCCCGGGGTGCCCCGGCCGAAACGCGCCTGCGAGCCATCCGGGAGCTGCACATCGAGCGTGCCGCAGCGCAGGGCTTTGAGCAGGCGGAAGACCGCGCGCGCGGCCGGCGGTGCCGAGGCCGGCAGGCTGACGGATGAGACTGTGGTCGTGGTCATGGCGCTGGGTTCAACGGGTGGTGAAGGCCGGGGGCGCAGCCGGCTTGCGGAAGAAGGGCACACGCTTGAGCCACAGCCGCAGCGCATGCCAGTGGATGCGGGCGATGACACCCAGCGTCATCAGTGGTACGCCGAAGAAGGCGGCACGGATGCGCGCCGGCGTCAGCGGCGCGAGCGTGCCGGAGACGCTGGTCTGCAGCAGCGGGCCGTCGGCGTTGTCGTGGTCGATGCGGGCGACCGTGCGCTGCGCGGTGCACATGAAGCGAAAGCGGTAGCCGCCCGCGACATCGCAGAAAGGCGAGACGTGAAAGACCTTGTGCGCCCTCAACTCGCGGCCGAAGCCGACCTCGGGCCCGGCGAGCAGGTAGCAGTGGCGCTCGCCGAAGGTGTTGTTGACCTCGACCACGACCGCCGCGAGCGAGCCGTCGGCGCGGTGGCAGTACCAGAAGCTGACCGGCTTGAAGACGAAGCCGAGCACGCGCGGGTAAGCGTGCAGCCAGACTTCGCCGTCCGCGTCGCGCACCCCTTCGCTCGCCAGCAGCGCGTCGATCCAGGCCAGCGCGTCGGATCCACCTTCACCATGGTCGCGGTCGTGGAAAGAAAGCAGCCCGAAACGGTTGCGCCGCAGCTCGGCGCAGGGGGCGTCGCGCAGCGTGCGCAGCGGCAGCATCAGGAAGTAGGTCGGGTAGCTGAAGCCGTGCTGTACCGGCCGCAGGCGCTGGTGGCGCACCTGCCCGGCGCCGATCATCGCGACGTGTTCTGCGCTCATGCCGGTGCCCTCAAGCCGCGCGCCGCAACGCCGTGCCGGGCTGCCATTGCGCGTGCAGGCCCTGCGCGACCGCCAGGCCCGACATCAGGCCGTCTTCATGGAAGCCGTAACGGGTCCAGGCGCCGCAGTACCAGGTGTGCGCCCGGCCCTGGAACTCGGGCAGGCGGCGCTGCGCGGCGATCGCGGCGAGGTCGAAGACCGGGTGGCTGTAGTCAAAACGCGCGATGACCTTGCCCGGATCGGGTTCGCGCGCCGGGTTCAGCGACACGACCACCGGCGTTTTCCACGGCAGCGGCTGAAGCCGGTTGATCCAGTAGTGCAGGCAGACCGATGCCTGCTCCTGACTGCGATCGGCCGCGCGTTCGTAGTTCCAGGCCGCCCAGGCGAGCTTGCGCCGCGGCAGCACCGAACTGTCGGTGTGCAGCACGGCGCGATTGGGGTGGTAGCGGATCGCGCCCAGCCATTCGCGCTCGGCCGGGCTCGCATCGGCCAAGAGGTCCAGGCTCTGGTCACTGTGGCAGGCGAGCACGACGTCGTCGAAGCGCTCCTCGCCGTGGTCCGTGGCGACCCAGACGCCGGCGCTGGCGCTCCCGGGCGGCACCCGGCGCACGCGCCGCACGGGGGTGTGCAGGCGCGCGTCGCGGATTCGCGGCAGCATCTTGTCGACGTAGTGACGCGCGCCGCCGCGCACGGTGCGCCACTGCGGCCGGTCGCTGACGCGGATCAGGCCGTGGTTGTGGCAGAAGCGGATCATCGTTGCGACCGGGAAGCGCAGCATCTGGTCGGCCGGGCACGACCAGATGCAGCCGATCATGGGCAGGAAGTACCAGTCGCGGAACGCGGCGTTGAACCGGTGGCGCGCCAGGAAGTCGCCGATCGGCTCGGCCAGTTCCGCTTCGGCTTCGCTTTCGGCCAAGGCGGTGGTGATGCGGTTGAAACGCAGGATCTCGCGCAGCATGCCCAGGAAGGCCGGGCGCAGTAGGTTGCGGCGCTGGGCGAACACCGTGTTCAGGTCCGAGCCGCTCCACTCGACACCGGACAAGCGGTGCTGGACCGAGAACGACATCTCGGACGGGGCGGTGTCGACACCCAGTTCGGCAAACAAGCGGATCAGGTTCGGGTAGGTGCGTTCGTTGAAGACCAGGAACCCGGTGTCCACGCCGTGGCGGACGCCGCCGATCTCGACGTCGACCGTGTTCGTGTGGCCGCCGAAGTGGCTTCCGCCTTCGAACAGGGTGACCTCCGCCTCGTCGGCCAGAGACCATGCTGCTGACAGGCCCGCGATGCCCGAGCCGACGACCGCGATGCGACGGCTCACGAGGGCCGCACCCGGCGTGGCAAAAAAGGAAGGGCACGACCGATGGCCGTGCCCTGGGCTGGAAAGTCTGTCGCGCAGCGCCCCCGGGCGAACGAGGGAGGGAGGGAGGAGGAGGAGAACCGCCCGGGGATTCCAGCCGGCAGGGCCGGCAGGCTGCGTGACAGGAAAACGGTGGGTCCGGCGCCCTGCGCAGGGCAGGTTTGTCGCACCACTGGAATTGAGAGCAAGCTCCGCGGCCAAAGTTCCGCCCGCGGCAACGGGTTCCGAACGCGTGGCAAGCATTCGGGGTGGAGACAGGCCGACGCGATCCTCATGGAAACTGATACTACACGGTTCAAAAGATGAACTCAATAGTATTGTCTTTGCGAACGACAATGGCCGTATGTCGAGATTTGTCCAAGACAACAAGGGCATTGTGCCGAATGCCGCCCCGACTGGGGCCGCGATCGTGTTGTCGATCGCAGCGGTCGAGCGGGAGACCGGGCTGAGCAAGGACACGCTGCGCGTGTGGGAGCGCCGTTACGGCTTCCCGCTGCCGCAGCGCGACGCCGTGGGCGAGCGCGCCTACCCTATCGAGCAGGTCGACAAGCTGCGGGTCGTCAAGCGGCTGCTCGACGGCGGGCATCGCCCCGGGCGTGTCGTGCCGATGCCGGTGCAGGAGCTGCAGGCGCTCGCCGGCGCGGCGGCGCCTCAGCCGCCCAAGGCTGCCGCTGGCGGGCCGGGTGTCATCCAATCGTTCCTCGAGCTGATTCGCGGCCACAACGTGGCCGCTTTGAAGCGCGAGCTGGGGCAGGCCTTGTCGCGCACCGGCGCCGATCGTTTTGTCAACGAGCTCGTGGCGCCGCTGAACGTGGCCGTCGGTGACGCCTGGCTGCGCGGGCATATGGAGGTCTTCGAAGAGCACCTGTACACCGAAGCCGTGCAGGTGGTGCTGCGCCAGGCCATCGCCGGCATGCCCGAGCCGGCGCGCGGTGGCGGCCCGTGTGTGCTCTTGAGCACCTTGCCCGGCGAGCCGCATGGCCTGGGCCTGCTGATGGCCGAGACAACGCTGACGCTCGAAGGTTGCCCTTGCGTGTCGCTGGGCGTGCAGACTCCCGTCTGGGACATGGCGCGTGCGGCCCAGGCGCAGCGTGTCGACGTCGTGGCGCTCGGCTTCACCGGCTGCATGAACCCGAACCAGGTCGTGCTTGGTTTGCAGGCGCTTCGCGCCCAGCTACCGCCGACCGTGGCGGTCTGGGCCGGCGGGGCCGCGCCGGTGTTGTACCGGCGCCGTGTCGAGGGGGTCGAGCCGATCCCGTCGATGAAGGCGCTCGCAGCGCGGGTTCAACTCTGGCGCGCGACCGAGGCCCGCCCGCGTGCGCTGTCCCCAGCGCTGACCGCGTCATGATCCACTGCAACACCAAATCCCTAGAATGCAGGGGTTGAACCCCGGACGCCGACATGCTCTACCCCGAACTCTTCAAGCAGCTTGAAGCCGTGCGCTGGAACATGGAATCCGATATTCCGTGGGCTCGCTTCGACGCGGCCTTGCTCAGCGACGAGCAGGCGCAGACGATCAAGATGAACGCCATCACCGAGTGGGCGGCATTGCCGGCGACCGAGATGTTCCTGCGCGACAACCGCGACGACAGCGACTTCTCGGCCTTCATGAGTGTCTGGTTCTTCGAGGAGCAGAAACACTCGCTCGTGCTGATGGAGTACCTGCGGCGCTTCCGTCCCGACCTCGTGCCGACCGAAGCCGAGTTGCACGAAGTGCGTTTCGAGTTCGACCCCGCGCCCGCGCTCGAGACCCTGATGCTGCACTTCTGCGGCGAGATTCGGCTCAACCACTGGTACCGCCGCGCCGCCGAGTGGCACTCCGAGCCGGTCATCAAGGCGATCTACGAGACGCTGGCCAAGGACGAAGCGCGCCACGGCGGCGCCTACCTGCGTTACATGAAGCGCGCGATGCTGAAGTGCGGCGACGAGGCGCGGGCCGCCTTCGCCAAGGTCGGCGTGCTGATGGCGAGCGCACGCCGCACCGCGCAGGCGTTGCACCCGACCAATCTGCATGTCAACACAAGCCTGTTCCCGCGCGACACGGTCCAGAGCCGCCTGCCCGACCCGGCCTGGCTCGAAGCGTGGCTGGACAAGCAGATCCAATTCGACAGCGTCTGGGAGGGCAAGGTCGTCGATCGCATCCTGCACAACCTGAGCCTGCTGCTCGAGCGCAGCTTCGCCAGCGTGCAGGAGCTGAACCGCTACCGCAAGGAAGTCAGCAAGGCGCTCGTCATCCCGCGCAGCGAGGGCCTGGCGCCCGGCGCCTGAAGTCGCGATTCAGGGACGCGGCGGCGCATCGGCCTTGCGGTCTGCCGCGACCTTCTGCGCGCTCGGGCGCTCGCCCACGAGCTTGATGTAGGGTTTCCAGTCGATGCCGTGGGCGACGAGGAGGTCGTCGCCATAAACAGCCTTTGTCGCCATCGCCACCGGCGGCAGGCTGGCCCAGGCCGCGCAGTCGGCGATGCCGAAGGTGTCGCCGGCGATGTAGGGCGTGAACTTCACCAACCGCTTGAAGGCCGGGATGTTGCGGTCGAGTGTCTTGCGCACACGCGCCTGCGTGCCCTCGCTGACACTGCCGCCGAAGAAGGCCTGCGCGTAGAGCTCGCGTGCGACCAGTTCCAGGTGCAGTTCGAGAAAGGCCGCGATCTCGCGCGCCTTCGCCGCGTCGAAAGCGTCGGCCGGCAGCAGTGCCGGTGTCGGGTAGGCGGCTTCGATCCAGTCGACGATGACCTTGCTTTCGCACAGCGTGCCCTGCGGCGTGCGCAGGAACGGGACCTTGCCCAGCGGCGATGCCGCCAGCACCGACTCGTCGCTCGATCCCGTCGGCACACGCTCCTCCTTGAACGGGATGCCCTTTTCGAGCAGGACGAGCTTGACCTTGTTGTAGTAGTTGGACAGCGGGATGCCGCACAGCACGATCATCGGGAACTCCTTCTCTGGTTCACGGCGCGATTGTGCCGCGCGGCGTTGTCGCACAAACGACGAGCGCGCAGGCGATCCCGGCCGCCGCCCCGGCCACGTGCGCGATCGGCGCCACGCCGATGTCCCATTCGGGCAAGTGCTGCACCGGACCCTGCCAGGGCCGCTCGATCAGCAGCTTGACCCCCATGCCCACGAACACCGCGGCGCCGATGGCCCGGCGCGAGCCGCGCTCACGCCACATCAGCCCGATGCAGGTAATGGCCACGCCCGCGTGCAGCATGCCGGACAGGCCGCCGTAGCGCGCAAGCGCAGGCACGGCGAGCAGCGCGAGGTGCGTGAGCGGCCAGGCGACCGCAAACGCCGCCGTCCAGCGTACCGGCAGGCGGGCCGCCCATCCGAACGCGCCGACGACCGCACAGGCGCCCACGTTGGCAGCCAGGTGCAGCGGGCTGTAGTGGACGAAGGCGGCGCTCCACCAGCGCCAGGGCTGGGTCGCGGCGCGCAGCGGTTGCCACTCGATCGACGCGTCAGGCAGCGGTTGCGCAGCCAGCGCTCCCAGCCCCAGCAGCGCGCAGAAGGCGAGCCAGTGCAGGCTTCGCCGGCCCGGCGCCTGCACGGTCAGACGAAGACGTGGCGCCACAGCGCCAGCACCGCATCGCGCGCGCTCGAGAGCGTGGCGGGGTCGAACTGGGTCGGCTGTTCGTCCAGGCGCGCGCGGTGCTGCGCCCGGCGCAACTCGCGGTAGGCATCGGCCGCGCCCTGGCCGATGCCGACGGGCAGCAGGCCCGCCTCTTCAGCGCGCAGCAGGAGCGCGATGTTGCCAGCGTTCACCAGCAGCGCCGGTTGTGTGCCGCCGTGCGCGAGCACGAGGTACTGGACCGCGAACTCCACGTCCATCATGCCGCCCGGGCTGTGCTTGACGTCGAAGCGTGCGGCCGGCACCGGGTGCGCGGTGCGCACCTTCTCGCGCATGCTGCGGACTTCGCCGCGCAGCGCCGCGGCGTCGCGCAGCGCCGTCAGCACCGCGCTGCGCACGGCGTCGAAATGCGGCGCGATCGCGGGTGCGCCGGCGCAGAAGCGGGCGCGTGTCAGCGCCTGGTGCTCCCAGGTCCACGCGGTGTTGCTGCCACGCCCGACCTGGTAACGGTCGAAGGAGTCGATCGAGGTCACGAGCAGGCCCGAATTGCCGTTGGGCCGCAACGCGGTGTCGATGTCGAAGAGCTCGCCCGACGCGGTGCGCAGCGTGAGCCAGGTGATGAGCTTGCGCACGAAGGCGGTGTAGATCTCCTGCGCCCGGTCCTTGTCGGCCTCGTCGCTGTCGTCGTAGAGGAAGACGACGTCCAGATCGCTGCCGTAACCGAGCTCCTTGCCCCCCAGCTTGCCGTAGGCGACGACGGCGAATGCGGGCTCGGGGCGGTGGCGCAGCTTGAACAGCGACCAGGACCAGCGCTGCGCGGTATCGAGCGTGGCATCGGCCAGCGCCGACAGGTCGTCGGCCACCTGCTCCACGCTGAGCCGGCCTTCGACATCGCGCACCAGCGTCCGGAAGACCTCGGCATGGTGGGCGTGGCGCAGGGTGTCGAGCAGCGATTCCTCGTCGGCCTGGCCGGAGCGTGTCCAGGCTGCCAGGCGGTCCTCCAGGTCGCGCACGTAGGCGCTCCGGTCGAAACGTTCGTGCAGGAGGCGCTCGTCGGCGAGCTCGTCGATCACACCGGGATGGCGCATCAGGTACTGCATCGGCCAGCGGGCCAACCCGAGCAGGCGCAGCAGGCGCTTCTGCACCTCGGGACGCTCGACCAGCAATGCCAGATAGCTCTCGCGCCGCAGCAGCGGCTCGATCCAGTCGATGAAACGCAGCGCGGCGTCCTCGGTGCAACTGCCGTCGCGGATGCAGGCCTGCGCGCGCTGCAGTAGGCGGCCCAGGCGGGCCTTGCTTTCGTCGCGCAGCGTGGCCACGCGCGGGTGCGCCGACCAGCGCCGCACCCGTTCGCCCAGCGCCGCCGGCAAGGCCTCGTGCAGCGCCTCGCTGTCGATCGGCAACGGCGCCTGGACGCAGCTTCTGCAGCCCCCTTTTCCAGTGGGCGACGGGGCCTGACCGTCGTGCAGGAGGGCGTCGAACTCGGTCGCGACCAGCTCGCGGATCTCGCACAGGCGGCCGAGCAGGTCGCAGGTGTCGCCGCGGCAGGGCAAGCCCAGGCTCTGCGCGATCCAGGCCAGGTCGCCGTCGTGGGACGGCAGCAGGTGCGTCTGCTGGTCGTCGAGGTACTGGATGCGGTGCTCGACGCGGCGCAGGAAGGTGTAGGCCTCGGCCAGGCGTTGCGCCGTCGCCGGCTTCATCAGCCCGCGGGAGGCGAGCCGCTGAAGCCCGCGCAGCGTCGAGCGGGTGCGGATCTCGGGGAACTGCCCGCCGCGCACGACGAGCATCAGCTGGACGATGAACTCGATCTCGCGGATGCCACCGCGCGACAGCTTGACGTCGTTGGCGCGCTCGGGCCGCCCCGCGGCACGCCGTTGCGCTTCGTCGCGGATCTTGCGGTGCAGCTGGCGAAGCCCTTCGAAGATGCCGTAGTCGAGGTACTTGCGGTAGACGAACTGCGTCACCAGCGCGCGCAGGCCGAGCGCACGCTGGCCCACGATGGCCGAACGCGGCGCCACGATGCGGCTCTTGAGCCAGGCAAATCGTTCCCACTCGCGGCCCTGGACCAGGAAGTACTCCTCGAGCATCGCCAGGCTCAGCACCGGCGGGCCCGAGTTGCCGTTCGGGCGCAGCGCGAGATCGACCCGGAACACGAAACCGTCGTCGGTGGTGTCGCCGATCAGCGTGTACAGGCGCTTGGCCACGTGCGAGAAGTACTCGTGCGCACTCGTTTTCTGGGGGCCGGCGGTTTCGCCGTCCTCGTCGTAGACGTAGATCAGGTCGATGTCCGAGGAGACGTTCAACTCGCGCGCGCCGAGCTTGCCCATGCCGACGATCCAGAACTCGATGCGCTCGCCGAGCTCGTTGAGCGGCGCGCCGTAGCGCGCGTCGCAGTCGGCCTCGGCCTGGGCCAGCGCGGCCTGCAGCGTCAACTCGGCCAGCGTGGTCATGGCGCCGGTGATGTCGTCGAGCGTGGCCGCGGCCTCGACGTCGAGCGTGGCCAGGCGTTCGAGCACCAATTGGCGCATCACACGCAGGCGTGCCGGGAGTTCATGCCCACCGTCGCCCAAGGCCGCCAGCGCGGCGGCCATGGAGGCGGCGTCGGGCAGCCCGGCGTGCAGCAACGGCAACTCGGCAGCGTAGCGGCGACGCACACGTTGCACGTAGCGGCTGTAGGCAGCGCCCGCTTGTGCCGCCGTGTCCTGATGCATGTTCTTGTTCCTCGTCCCACGCCGCGCCGGCACCGCGTGTGCCGCTTCGGGCCACCCGGCCGCGCCCCTGCGCCCTTGCTCTTCTCGGTCTTGTTCAGAGTAGCCCGACCCGATCGACCGAGTCGCGCGCGGGGGGATTGTGCGCTGCGCCGGCTCAGCGTGCAGCGCAGAATGCGGGGCATGAAAATCGCTGCCGCCCAGATGGTGTCGACGCCCGACGTCGAGCGCAACCTGAGCGCCGCCGGGCGTCTCGTCGCCGAGGCCGCGGCCGCCGGCGCCCGTCTGGTGGCGTTGCCGGAGTACTTCTGCCTCATGGGGCAGCGCGACACCGACAAGCTGGCCGTCGCGGAAACCCCGGGCGAAGGCCCGATCCAGCGTTTCCTGGCCGACACGGCGCGGGCCCACGGTGTCTGGCTCGTCGGCGGCACGCTGCCGCTGCGCGTGCCGGGCCGCGACGACCGGGTGCGCAACAGCTGCCTCGTGTTCGCGCCCGACGGCGGCTTGGTGGCGCGTTACGACAAGATCCACCTCTTTGCCTTCGACAACGGGCGCGAGCAGTACGACGAAGGCCGTGTGCTCGAAGCCGGCAGCGACGCAGTGGCTTTCGACGCCGGCGCGCACCGCGTGGCCTTGAGCATCTGCTACGACCTGCGCTTCCCCGAGTTGTACCGGCAGCTCCTGCCCTGCGACCTGATCTGCGTGCCTGCGGCCTTTACCTTCACCACCGGGCAAGCGCACTGGGAGTTGCTGCTGCGCGCGCGCGCGGTGGAGAACCAGTGCGTGGTGCTGGCGCCGGCACAGGGCGGCACGCACGAAAACGGCCGCCGCACCTGGGGCCACAGCATGGTCGTCGACCCCTGGGGCAAGGTGCTGGCCCAGCGCGAAGAAGGCGAAGGCGTGGTGCTGGCGGAGATCGACACCGTGCGCATGTCCCAGGTGCGCCAGCAGCTGCCGGCGCTGAAGCACCGGCGGCTGTAGCGCGCGGCGGTCAGACCAGTTCGCTGCGCCGCGGCAGGTCGGCGCCACGCCGCGAACAGGTGATGGCGGCGGCGCGCGCCGCGAACTGCAACACCTCGTGCAAGACGGCGCGGGGCAGCGTGCGCAAGGACGCAGGGCGCAGCAGGCTGCGCTCGGCCAGCGCGGCAAGCATCGCAGCCTGGAAGGTGTCGCCCGCGCCCACGGTGTCGATCACCCGTGCCGGCACCGGGTCGCTGGCGAGCGGGCCCGCCGCGGCCCAGGCCGAGGCGCCTCGTGCGCCGCGCGTGACGACCACCAGCGCCACGCCGGCATCCAGCCACTGCCCGGCCAACACGGTCGCATCGACGCCCGGGAAGAGCAGTTCCAGGTCTTCGTCGCTCACCTTCAGCAGGTGCGTGCGCGGCAGCATCCAGCTCAGCGCTTCGCGCCAGCGCTGCAAGTCAGGTTCGACATTCAGCCGCACGTTCGGGTCGTAGGCGATCACGCTGCGCCGGCACTCGCGTTCGACCAGCGCCCGCTGCGTGGTGGCCACGGGTTCGACCACCATCGCGTAAGAGCCGAACTGATAGGCGCTCGCCTCGGGCACCTGCGCCAGCGCGGCCAGGGGCAGCTGGCGGTCGGCGGCGCCGTGGCCATAAAACGCGTAGTCCGGCACGCCACGCACGTCGATCCCTATCAGCCCCAGCGTCGTCGGCGCGTCGAGGCGCACCGTGCACCGGGTGTCGATGCCCTCCGCGTGCAGGGCACCGAGCAGCCGGTCGCCCAGGAAGCCGCTCGAGATCGCGCCGAAGAAGGCCACCGGCTGGCCGAGCCGCGCGAGTCCGATCGCCACGTTCAATGGCGAGCCCCCGATGCGCGCGTCGAGCATCACGCCCGCCGCTGTTTCGCCGGCCGCGAAAACGTCCATCAAGGCTTCGCCGCTGACCACGATCATCTTGGGCACCCACCGCCATTGCACAGGCCCACAGCATCGCTGCGAAAGCGCACCGCCGACAGCGGGAAAACCATTAATCAATCTACTGGATTTATTAAATAGACCGGATCAGAATTCGCGACCCGAGCTGCACCCGCGCGGCTCGACTTTGCAGACCCGTCCAGGAGACACCCATGCTGAAGACCATCCCCCTTGCCGCCGCTGCGGCGTCGCTGTTTGTCGCCGCCGCCTCGTGGGCGCAAGGCGCGCCGGTGATCGGCCTCATCACCAAGACCGAAACCAACCCCTTCTTCGTGAAGATGAAGGAAGGCGCCGATGCCGCGGCCAAGGCCAAGGGCGCGAAGCTGCTTTCCGGTGCCGGCAAGACCGACGGCGACAACGCCGGCCAGGTGACGGCGATGGAGAACATGATCGCCGCCGGTGCGAAGACGATCCTGATCACGCCCAGTGACAGCAAGGCCATCATTCCGGCGATCAAGAAGGCGCGCGACAAGGGCGTGATGGTGATCGCGCTCGACAGCCCGACCGACCCGGCCGACGCCACCGACGCGCTCTTTGCCACCGACAACTACAAGGCCGGCGTGCTGATCGGCCAGTACGCGCGGGCGGCGCTCGGCACCAAGCCCGCCAAGATCGTCACGCTCGACCTCATTCCCGGCCATCCGGTTGGCGCCCAGCGCCACAACGGTTTCCTGAAGGGCTTCGGGCTGGCGGCGCCCGATGCCAAAAGCAACGAACTCGGCAAGGACGCCGCGGTAGTCTGCATGGCCGACAGCTTCGGCGACCGAGCCAAGGGCCAGACGGCGATGGAAAACTGCCTGCAGAAGACCGGCGGCGACGTGAACGTCGTCTACACCATCAACGAGCCCGCCGCGGCCGGCGCCTACAACGCGCTGAAGAAGTCCGGCAAGGAGAAGGGCGTGATCATCGTCTCGGTCGACGGCGGCTGCGCCGGCGTCAAGGACGTGGGCGCCGGCGTGATCGCCGCCACCTCGCAGCAATACCCGCTGAAGATGGCGTCGATGGGCGTGGACGCCGGCATCGAATACGCGAAGACCGGCAAGAAGGTCAGCGGCTACACCGACACCGGTGTCACGCTGATCGCCGCCACCGCGGTGGCGGGCGTCGACAGCAAGGACGTGAAAACCGGCACTGATCTGTGCTGGGGGAACAAGTAACGGCCCCGTCGCGGCTGCGCCGCGCCCCTCCAGGGGGCGGCGCCAGCGATCCCGGGGCAGCCGCAACCGCAGCGTTCGCTTGGTGTTCCCCACCTCACTTCAGGTTGACGACATGAAACTCCCCCCCATCGGCCAGCTCGGACCCTTCATCGCGCTGCTGATCGCCTGTGCGATCTTCGGCAGCACCACCGACCGCTTCTTCAGCGGCGAGAACTTCTCGCTCATCCTGCAACAGGTGATGGTGGTCGGCGTCATCGCGATCGGCCAGACGCTGATCATCCTCACCGCCGGCATCGACCTGTCGTGCGGCATGGTTATGGCGTTGGGCAGCATCGTGATGACGAAGGTCGCCGCCGACCTGGGAGTCCCGGCGCCGCTGGCCATCCTGGCTGGCGTCGGCGTCACGGCGCTCTTCGGCCTGCTGAACGGCCTCCTGGTGACGCGCATCAAGCTGCCGCCGTTCATCGTCACGCTCGGCACCTTCAACATCGCCTTCGCCATCACGCAGCTGTATTCGGGCGCGCAGACCATCACCGACGTGCCGCCGATGATGACCTGGCTGGGCAACACCTTTGCCCTCGGCGGCACCACGAACGTCGCCTACGGCACGGTCCTGATGATCGCGCTCTACCTGGGCGTGTGGTTCTGGCTGCGCGAGACCGCCGCCGGCCGCCACGTCTACGCCGTGGGCAACAACCCCGAGGCGACGCGGCTGGTGGGCATCCCGACCGAACGTGTCGTCCTCGGCGTCTACGTGCTCGCCGGCGTCTTCTACGGCATCGCCTCGCTGCTGGCGGTGTCGCGCACCGGCGTCGGTGACCCGAACGCCGGGCAGACCGAGAACCTCGACGCCATCACCGCGGTGGTGCTCGGCGGCACCAGCCTGTTCGGCGGCCGCGGCGTGATCCTCGGTACATTGATCGGCGCCGTCGTTGTCGGCGTGCTGCGCAACGGGCTCACATTGATGGGCGTGTCGTCCGTCTACCAGGTGCTCATCACCGGCATCCTCGTGATCCTGGCGGTGGCCGTCGACCAACTGTCTCGCAAGGGAGGCCGCTGAAATGGCAACGCAACGACTCGTGATGCAGGCCAAGGGCCTGGTGAAGCGCTACGGCCAGGTGACGGCGCTGGACGGCGCCGACTTCGAACTGCGCGCCGGCGAGATCCTCGCCGTGATCGGCGACAACGGCGCCGGCAAGTCCAGCCTGATCAAGGCGCTGTCGGGTGCGACCATCCCCGACGAGGGCGAGATCCAGCTCGACGCCAAGCCGATCCATTTCAAGAGCCCGATGGACGCACGGCGTGTCGGCATCGAGACGGTGTACCAGGACCTCGCCGTGGCGCCGGCGATGAGCATTGCCGAGAACCTGTTCCTCGGCCGCGAGATGCGCCGCGAAGGCTTCCTGGGCAACGTGCTGCGCATGCTCGACAAGAAGAAGATGCTCGAGATCAGCATCGCGCGCATGAATGACTTGAAGGTCGGCATCCGCTCGATGACGCAGGCGGTGGAGACGCTCTCCGGTGGCCAGCGCCAGTGCGTGGCGGTGGCGCGCGCCGCCGCCTTCGCCGAGCACGTGGTGATCCTCGACGAGCCGACCGCGGCGCTGGGCGTGAAGGAGGGCAACATGGTGCTCGAGCTGATCCGACGCGTGCGCGACAGGGGCCTGCCGGTGATCCTGATCAGCCACAACATGCCGCACGTCTTCGAGATTGCCGACCGTATCCACGTGGCCCGCCTGGGCAAGCGTGCGGCGATCCTGAACCCGAAGAAGATCAGCATGAGCGACACCGTCGCGGTGATGACCGGGGCCATGGCGCCCGAATCGATTCCGGCCGAGTGCCTGGCGTGACCGCGCGGTGAACGCACGCGACGAGTCGATGGACACACGCCTGCAACCGCGCGGCTCGAGCCAGGGCGGCCTGCGTCAGTACAACGAACGTGTCGTGCTGCAGGCGGTGCGCCTGCACGGCCCGCTGCCGGGCGCCGAGATCGCGCGCCTGACGCGGTTGACCGCGCAGACGATCTCGCTCATCACGAAGCGTCTGGGCGAGGACGGCCTGCTGCGCAAGGGTCCGCCGCAGCGCGGCAAGGTCGGCCAGCCTTCGGTGCCGCTGTCGCTCGATCCCGACGGCGCGTTTGCCATCGGCATCAAGGTCGGCCGGCGCAGCATGGATACGCTGCTCGTCGACTTTGCCGGCCACGCGCGCCAGCGTTGGAGCCTGGACTACCGCTTCGCCGACCCGGACGCGCTGGTGCACGAGATCGCGCAGCGCCTGAAGGACATCCGGCGCAAGCTCGGCCCCACGTTGTGCGAGCGCGTGCAGGGCATCGGCATCGCCGCGCCGCTGTCGCTCGGCGGCTGGCAGCAGTTGCTCGGCTTCGACGCCGCGGTGGCCGAGAAGTGGCAGCGCATCGACCTGCGTGCCGAGGTCGCACGCCTCACACCGATGCCGGTCGAACTGGTCAAGGACACCGCTGCCGCCTGCGTGGCCGAGCTAGTGGCCGGGCGCGGGCGCAGCGTGAAAAGCTTTCTCTACGTCTTCGTCGACACCTTCATCGGCGGCGGGTTGGTGCTCGACAGCCACCTGCGTGGCGGCGTCAACGGCAATGCCGGCGCGATCGGATCGCTGCCGCTGTGGCTGGCCCGGAGCGACCGCGAAAACCCGCCGGCGCAGTTGCTCAGCGTCGCCTCGCTGCTGAACCTGGAGCAGCTCTACGCCGCCGCGGGGCTGGACAGCGCGGCCGTCACCGACGCGCGGTCGCTGCAGCCGCCCTGGTTGCCGCACACGCTGCAGTGGCTCGAACAGGCTGGCGCGGCGATCGCACAAGCCGTCAACACGGCGGCCTGCCTGCTCGACCTCGAAGGTGTCATCGTCGACGGCTCGTTCAGCCGCGAACTGCTGGCCGCGCTGCTCGAACGCACCGCGCAGTCGATGCAGCGCTACAGCTGGGAAGGTGTCGCGAGGCCGCAGATGATGGCCGGCACCATCGGCTCGGATGCCCGTGCGCTGGGCGGCGCGCTGCTGCCGCTGTACGCCAACTTCGCGCCGGACCGGGATCTGTTCCTGAAGGTGGGGGTATAGGCGGCGTTCACGCCAGCCAGCCGCTGCCCGGCACGACCCGCTCCTTGTCGATCAGCGCCGCCCGAACATCATCTGCCGCGCGAGCAGGCTCTTCAGCGGCGGTGCCGCCTGCAGCGCGGCCAGGGCCAGGCCGCGCGCCGCGGCCAGCCCCGGCCACTGCCAGGTGAAGCTGCGCGCCAGGAAGTCGGTGGTCGCGATCGTGGCCCAGCGGTCGGGGGCACGTTGCCACTCCACGCGCCGCAGCGCGGCATCGACATCGGCGCCGAAGCGCAGCGCCTGCACCAACGCAAACGCGTCACGCAAGCCGAGGTTGAGGCCCTGGCCGGCCACCGGGTGCAGCGTCTGCGCGGCATTGCCGATGCGCACCTGGCGCCCTTCGACCAGCGTGCGCTCGGCATTCAGGCCGAGGGCGAAATCCTTCAGCGCAGAGATCGCCGTGATGCGGCCGGCCTCGGCTGCAAACAGCGTGTTCAGCACTGCGATACGTTGGTCGCCCGACAGCGCGCGCACCGGGTCGGCGGCGGCGGGCACACACCAGACCAGCGCCGCGTGCGTGCTGCCGGGCTCGACCGCACCGGGCGGTGCCGGCAGCGGCAGCAGCGCCGCCGGCCCGTGGCGCGTGAAACGCTCGAAGGCCATCCCGGGCGTGGCGCCGTCGAGCGTCAGTCGCCCCACCCACGCCGTCTGCCCGTAGTCGTGGCGCAGGCCCTTGTGCAGCTGGTTCGCAAAGACCCCGCCTTCGGCCACGACGACGAGGTCGAAGGTCTCGGCGATGCCGGCGTCGACCTCGACACCGCCACTCACCGTCTTGAGCGCTGCCACGGCGCTGCCGAAGCGGCTGTGCAGGCGTTGCGGCGACGCTGCAGCGTCGCTCTCCCAGGCCCGCTGCAAGGCGCTGACGAGGGTGCCGTAGCCCAGCACCGCGCCCAGCATCGGCACCGCTTCGTCCTGAGCGTGCAGGCGCACCACGCTGCTGGCGGGCCAGCTCGGCGGGGCCTGCGAGACATGCACCGACAGGATCGGCTGCGCCTCAGCCGCGGGCCAGGCCCTCAGCTGCTGCAGGAATTGCACGCTGCCGAGCGAGAGCGCGAGCGTGCGTTGGTCGCCCGACACATCGTGATCGGCGCTGCGGCTGTCGAACAGCGTCACCGAGGCCTGCGCCATCGTGCGGGCCGTGTGCAGCGCCAGCGCCAGGCCGACCGGGCCGGCACCGACGACGGCGATGTTCAATGCCAGTTGGGGCGCTTTCATCGCCAGGCGACGATACCCGATCGGCCGCGGATCAGGTCGTGCCGTTGAGCGCCGCCAGCCGATCGGCCGTGCCGACGTCGACCCAGGTTCCGGGCCAGTGTTCGGCGCCGAGGCGGCGTGCCGCGATGGCCTCGTCGAGCAGCGGCCGCAGCGCGAGGCGCCGGCCCGGTCCGACGGCCTCGAACATCGCGGCCCGAAACAATCCCACGCTGGCCCAGGTGAAGCGCACCGCGCCGCTGGCGGTGGCCAGGCCGTCGGCGTCGATACCGAAGTCACCTTGCGGGTGGTGCGCCGCGTTGTCGACGAGCCAAAGGTGGGCGAGCTCGTCGCTGCGTTCGAAGCGTTCCAGCGCCGCCGGCGCGAACTCGAAGCCGGGCAGGAAGACATCACCCGAAACGACCCAGAACGCCGGCCCCAGCAGCGGCAACGCGTTGGCGATGCCGCCCGCGGTTTCGAGCGCGCCGCCGTGGTCGCGCCCTTCGTGCACGTAATGGATCACCAGGCCCCAGCGTGCGCCGTCGCCCAACGTGGCGGGAAACTGCTGCTCGAGCCAGGCGGTGTTGATCACGACCTCGCGCACACCGGCGCCCGCCAGCGCTTCCAGGTGCCATTCGATCAGCGGTTTGCTGCGCACCGGCAGGAGCGGCTTCGGCGTGTGGTCGGTCAGCGGGCGCATGCGTTCGCCGCGGCCGGCTGCCAGGATGATGGCCTTGGGCGTCATGCGGCGCGAGTGTAGGTCCGCCGCAGTGCCGCGGTGACGCCAAGTCTGCATGGGGACATCGGCCGGGCAGCTAAACTCGGCCGCCCAGCAGTACCCGCCACCCCCAACACGCCCGCGCGCGTACGCAGCATGCCGTCACAGACCACAGAAAACACCGTCGTGATGGCCAACGCCATCCGCGCCCTCGCGATGGACGCCGTGCAGGCAGCCAACTCGGGCCACCCCGGCGCGCCGATGGGCATGGCCGAGATCGCGGTCGCGCTCTGGGGCCGGCACCTCAAGCACAACCCGGCCCACCCGCACTGGGCCGACCGCGACCGCTTCGTCCTCTCGAACGGCCACGGCTCGATGCTGCTCTACGCGCTGCTGCACCTGAGCGGTTACGACCTGCCGATCGATGAACTAAAGCGTTTTCGCCAGCTCCACAGCAAGACCCCGGGCCATCCCGAGGTCGACGTGACACCGGGCGTCGAGACGACGACGGGCCCGCTCGGCCAGGGCCTCGCCAACGCGGTCGGCATGGCCCTGGCCGAAAAGCTGCTGGCGCACGAGTTCAACCGCCCCGGCCACACGATCGTCGACCACCGCACCTATGTCTTCCTGGGCGACGGCTGCCTGATGGAAGGCATCAGCCACGAAGCCTGCGCCCTGGCCGGGGTCTGGCAGTTGAACAAGCTCACCGCCTTCTACGACGACAACGGCATCAGCATCGACGGCAAGGTCCCCCCCTGGTACATCGACGATGTGGCCAAGCGCTTCGGCGCCTACGGCTGGAACGTGATCGGCCCGCTCGACGGCCACGATGTCGGCGCCGTCGACGCCGCGGTGCTGCAGGCCCGGCAGTCTTCCGCAAAGCCGACCTTGGTGATCTGCAAGACGACGATCGGCAAGGGCTCACCCAACCGCGGCGGCACCGCCAAGGCGCACGGCGAGGCGCTCGGCGCCGACGAGATCAAGCTCACGCGAGAAGCCCTCGGCTGGACCCATGCGCCCTTCGTCATCCCGGACGCGGCCTACTCGGCGTGGAACGCCCAGGCCGCGGGCCGGCGCGCCGAGGACGATTGGGTGAAGCGCTTTGCCGCTTACGACGCCGCGCTGCCCGAGCTGGCGCGCGAGTTCGAGCGCCGCATGAAGGGCGACCTGCCCGCCAACTTTGCGCAGGTGGCGGTCGACGCTGCGATCGCTGCGCACACCAAGGCCGAGACAGTGGCCAGCCGCAAGGCGAGCCAGATCGCGCTCGAAGCCTTCACGAAGGCGCTGCCCGAACTGCTCGGCGGCTCCGCCGACCTGACGGGGTCGAACCTCACCAACACCAGCTCGACCGCGCCACTGCGCTTCGGCGACGACGGTGCGCCCAACGGCGGGCGCCACATCAACTACGGCGTGCGCGAATTCGGCATGGCCGCGGTGATGAACGGCATCGCGCTGCACGGCGGCTTCATCCCCTACGGCGGCACCTTCCTCACCTTCAGCGACTACAGCCGCAACGCGATCCGGATGGCGGCGCTGATGAAGCGGCGCGTGATCCATGTCTTCACGCACGACTCGATCGGCCTCGGCGAAGACGGCCCGACCCACCAGAGCGTCGAACACGCGGCGAGCCTGCGCCTGATCCCGAACCTCGACGTCTGGCGCCCGGCCGACACGGCCGAGACCGTCGTCGCCTGGACTTTCGCGATCGGCAACCGCACGCGCCCGAGCGCGCTGCTGCTGAGTCGGCAGAACCTGCCCTACGCGCCCAAGGTCGGGCTCGACGAGATCAGCAAGGGCGCCTACGTGCTGGCCGAGCCGGGCGAAGTCGGTCTGAAGAAGAAGGCACAGGCCGTCATCATCGCCACCGGCAGCGAGGTCCAGCTCGCGCTCCACGCGCAGGCTGCGCTGGCGCAGGACGGCATCGCGGTGCGGGTGGTGAGCATGCCCAGCACGACGGTCTTCGACCGCCAGGACGTGGCCTATAAATCGAGCGTGCTGCCGCCCAGGGTGCCGCGCATCGCGGTCGAGGCCGGTGTCACCGACGGTTGGTGGAAGTACGGCTGCGCCGCGGTGGTCGGCCTCGACAGCTACGGCGAGAGCGCGCCTGCGCCCGACCTCTTCAAGCACTTTCACCTGACGGCCCAGAACCTGGCCGACACGGTGCGCAAGGTTTTTTCCTCTCGCTGACTTGGAGCATTCGACATGACCATCAAAGTAGGCATCAACGGCTTCGGCCGCATCGGACGCATGGTGTTCCGCGCCGCGGTGCAGAACTTCCCCCAGATCGAGGTCGTCGGCATCAACGACCTGCTCGAGCCCGACTACCTGGCTTACATGCTGACGTACGACAGCGTGCACGGCCGCTTCAAGGGCGAAGTCTCGGTGGAAGGCAACACGCTCGTCGTCAATGGCAAGAAGATCCGCCTCACCGCGCTGAAGAACCCGGCCGAACTGAAGTGGGGCGAGATCGGCGCCGACGTCGTGGTCGAGGCCACCGGCCTCTTCCTGACCAAGGAGACCTGCCAGCCGCACCTCGACGCCGGCGCGAGGAAGGTGATCCAGAGTGCGCCGAGCAAGGACGACACGCCGATGTTCGTCTACGGCGTCAACGACAAGACCTACGCCGGCCAGGCGATCATCTCCAACGCGAGTTGCACCACGAACTGCCTCGCTCCGGTGGCCAAGGTGCTGCACGACAGCTTCGGCATCAAGCGCGGCCTGATGACGACGGTGCACGCGACCACTGCGACGCAGAAGACGGTTGACGGCCCGAGCAACAAGGACTGGCGCGGCGGCCGCGGCATCCTCGAGAACATCATTCCCAGTTCGACCGGCGCGGCCAAGGCCGTCGGCGTGGTGATCCCGGAGCTGAACAAGAAGCTCACCGGCATGTCGTTCCGCGTGCCCACGAGCGACGTCTCGGTGATCGACCTCACGGTCGAACTGGTCAAGGAAGCCAGCTACGAAGACATCTGCAACGCGATGAAGGCGGCCGCGGCCGGGCCGATGAAGGGCGTGCTGGGATACACCGAACAGAAGGTCGTCTCGACCGACTTCCGCGGCGAGCCGATGACGAGCGTGTTCGACGCCGACGCCGGCATCGCGCTCGACAAGACCTTCGTCAAGGTCGTGGCCTGGTACGACAACGAGTGGGGCTACTCGAACAAGGTGCTCGAGATGGTGCAGGTGATCGCGAAGTGATCGTGTGACACACCGCACGCGCCGCGCGCTGGTGCCAGCGGGCGCGGCGCGTGCGCTACATGCGGACACATCTGGCCGCGAGCGCCCCTTCTAAACTGCGACGATGACGTTTGTTGCTCGCCGGCTGCACCGGTTCTTGCTGCTGGCCGCGTTGGTTTGCGCCCCCGCGCTGGCCGATCGCGAGCGCTCGCTTGCTCCACCCCCGGTCGACGACGTCCATGCCGCACGCGTGATCGTGAGCTACCGCAACGACGCACGGCTGCTGCGCGACCACCCGCTGCAGCGCGGTCAATCGCGTGCCTTCGTCGACGGTGTCTACCAGCGCCGCGCCGATGCGATCGGCAGCCGCGCCGGCCTGGCGCTGCGTGCCGGGCGCGCGGTGGGTGACCGTGCGCACGTGCTCACCGCACGGGGCATCGCCTCGGCGGCGCTCGCCGCCCGCTTGGCCGCTGATCCGGACCTGGAGTATGCCGTCGTCGACCGCCGCCGCCGCGCGCTCGCCGTGAACGACCCCTTGTTCAGCGCCGGCCCGGCGAGCGGTAGAGGCCCCGACGTGGGGCAGTGGTACCTGCGTGCGCCGGGCGATCTCTTCCGCTCCGCCGCCAACATCGAGGCGGCCTGGAACGCGGGCAGCAACGGCAGCGGCGTCGTCGTCGCGGTGCTCGACACAGGCGTCCTGTACGGCCATGTCGACCTGCAGGGCCAGTTGTTGGCGGGCCACGACTTCATCACCGACGCGGACGATGCCAACGACGGCGATGGCCGCGACACCAACGCCGCCGACCCCGGCGACTGGTGCGACGGCGACGACAGTTCCTGGCACGGCACCCAGGTCGCCGGGATCATCGCTGCAGCGACCAACAACGGCCTCGGCATGGCCGGCGCCGCGCCCGGGGCGCGCATCCTGCCGGTGCGGGTGCTCGGCAAGTGCGGCGGCTTCGACTCCGACATCGCGGCGGGCATGCTCTGGGCCGCGGGCGTCGACCAGGCGGGACTGCCCGGCAGCACGACCCCGGCGCGGGTGCTGAACCTGAGCCTGGGCGGCGACTCGGGCGTCGCCTGTTCACGCGTCTACATCGACGCCGCCGCCGCCGTCAACGCGCGCGGTGCGGTCGTCGTCGCCGCCGCCGGCAACAGCGCGGGGCGCGCCACCGGGTCACCCGCCAACTGCCCCGGCGTGATTGGCGTGGCCGGCTTGCGCCACGCCGGCAGCAAGGTCGGCTTTTCCGACCTCGGCGCCGACATCGCGATCGCGGCGCCGGGCGGCAACTGCGTCAACGTCGGAGGGGGCGAGCCCTGCCTGTACCCGATCCTGACGACGTCGAACAGCGGCCTGCGCGGCCCCGATGCCGGCGGCTCGATCTACACCGACAGCTACAACGCCAGCGTCGGCACCAGCTTTGCCGCGCCGATCGTCGCTGCCACCGCCGCGCTGATGCTGTCGGCGCGGCCGCAACTCGGACCCGCTGAAGTGCTGCAGGCGCTGAAGACAAGCGCACGTGCGTTCCCGACCAGCGGCGCCGACAACGGTGTCGGCGCGCCCGCGGTCGAGATGTGCGTGGCACCGGGCGCCATGGACCAACTGCAGTGTTATTGCACGAGCACGCTCTGCGGCGCAGGCATGCTCGACGCGGCCGCCGCGGTGAGCGTGGTCAGCACGGGGTTGTTTGCGCGCATCGATGTAACGCCAGGGGCACCGGTCGTCGGCGAGACCTTGCAACTCTCCGGCGCCGGCTCGCTGCCCGCTGCTGGCCGCAGCGTGGTGTCCTATGCCTGGGAACTGGTCAGTGGCGGCGGCAGCGTGAGCGCGTTCGCAGGCGCCACCGACGCCGCCAGCGCGACGCTGCAGCCGGCGGCGCCGGGCACCGTCGTCGTACGCCTCACGGTCACCGACGACCTGGGTGCGGAGTCGAGTTTCGGCCGCAGCATCGTGGTGGCGGCGGCGCCGGTGGTGGAGCCGCCCGCACCGGAGCCGGTCGACCGCGGGGGTGGTGGCGGTGGCGCTTTCTCGATGGGCTGGATCTTGTTGCTGGCCCTGGCCAGCGCATTGCTCTGCCGCCGCCGCCGGTGAGCGCCCGCCACATGCGCCTGCTCGCCTGGCTGGCGGCAAGCCTAGTCACGGCGGCGTGGCCGGTAGGCGCGGGCGCCGACGCGGCGCGCACGGTTCGCACCCGTGACGAAGCCCCCGCCGTGCGCAGCCTGATCGTCCGTTTCAAGGGCGCCTTGCCGCACCACCGTTTGGCGCTGCCTGCGGATGCGGACGCGCGCGACCAGGCGCTCGCGGTCGGGGCATCGCAGCAGCAGGCACGTTTGCAGCGCCTGCTCGACGAGACCGGTCTCGGCGCTGCGGCCGGCCGGCGCGCGACGGCCCAGCTCCCGGCCGGGCGCGACCAGCAACTGCTGGTGTTCGACCGGGCGCTGTCGCGTGCCGAGGCGCGAGTGGCGGTTCAGCGCATCGCGGCGCGGCCGGACGTGGACTGGGTCGAAGTCAACTCGCGCGAACGCCGGCTGCAACTGCCCAACGACCCCTATTTCGCCGACGGCAGCCAGTGGTGGCTGCGGGCCGCGGGCGGGAGCGACGCCAACGTGCTGGCCGACCGTCGGCGCGGCGCGCCCGGGCTGGTCTCGGCCTGGCAGCAGACGGGCGGCACCGGCGCTGCGACGGTGGTGGTGGCGGTGCTTGACACCGGGATCACCGCGCACCCCGACATCGATACCAGCCGCCTCCTGCCGGGTTACGACTTCGTCCATGACAGCGCGTTCAGCAACGACGGCGACGGCCGCGACGGCGACCCCTCCGACTCGGGCGACTTCGTGTCGCCTGCCGATCTGGCCCGGCCCGCCTTCATCGACGCCGGCTGCGTCGAAGAGGCCAGTTCCTGGCACGGCACCTCGATCGCCGGCATCGTGGCCGGGGCGACCGACAACGCCCGCGGCGCGGCCGCCATCAACTGGCATGCCCGCGTGTTGCCGGTGCGCGTGGCGGGCAAGTGCGGCGCCGACATCGCCGACATCGTCGACGGCATGCGTTGGGCGGCCGGCCTGCCGGTGGCCGGCGTGCCGGCGAACCCGAACCCGGCACGCATCGTCAACATCAGCTTCGGTGGTGGCAACCCCTGCGGCGCCGCGTACCAGACGGCGGTCGACGAACTGAAGGCGGCGGGCGTGATCGTGGTCGCCGCGGCCGGCAACGAGTTCGGTGCGCCGACGCGGCCTGCCAACTGCCGCGGCGTGGTCGGTGTCGTGGGCCTGAACCGCGACGGCTTCAAGACCAACTATTCGAACTTCGGCGCTGAACTGGCCGCCAGCGGCATCGCGACCGTGTCCGGCGACGACGCGAGCGCCGGTGCGCGCTGGAACGTCCTCGCCGACCCCGGCATCCTGAGCGTCGGCAACGAGGGCACCCAGGCACCTGGCAGCCCGAGTTACTACTACCTGTCCGGCACCAGCTTCGCGGCACCCATCGTGTCCGGCGTCGCGAGCCTGATGTTGAGCGTGAATTCGTCCTTGAGCGCGGACCAGCTGATCCAGGGCCTGCACAAGAGCGCACGGCCGCACGTGAGCTCACCCTTCATCGCCGAGTGCTCGCCTGCCAACCCGGGCCGCTGTGCGTGCACCGGCGCGACCTGCGGCGCCGGCATCCTGGACGCGCAACAGGCGTTGTTGTACGCGGCCCACCCCGACAGCTACGTCGCACCCGCGGGTGCAGGCGCGGTGATCGACAACGCCGACATCCAGGCCGTGGCGGCTCTCGGGACGGACCGCGCGCCGCGCACGCCGGTGGAGCCTGAAGTGCCGATGTCCAGTGGCGGCGGTGGTGCGATGTCGGGCACCTGGGTCGCCGCGCTGGGACTCGCGGCGGCGCTGCTCTCAGCGCGCCGTCGCCGCCGCTGAGGCGGCCGGGCTCGTGCTGTCCTTGGCAGGCGGCACGGGCAGGAGCCGGACGCTGCCGGGATCGATCTGCTGCAACAAACGTTCGGGTTCGCGCTCCGCGGTGCCGGGCGGCCGCAGCAGCGGACTCAGCCATCCCTGGCTCCAGGCAAAGACCAGCACGTTGGCGGCGAGCAGCGCGAGCAACACGCCCTTCAGCACGGCGCCGCCTCACCGTCGGCGGGGCGCACGCTGACATCGCCCGCCACCAGCGAATGTGTCTCGGTGCTGCCCGCACGGCGCACGCGAAGGGCTCCGTGGGCGTCAACGCCTTCGGCAACGCCCCCCGGCAACTCGGGCTGGGTGGTGCTGACATTGTGGCCACGCAGCAGGTCGCGGCGCGCGAAATCCGCCGCGAAAGCGGCGAAGCCGCTTTGTTCGAAGCGCAGCAAGGCCCGCACCAGCGGCTCGGCGACACACCGCAGCAGCGCCGGCGCACTCACCTGCGGGTCCACTTCGTGCCAGCAGGCGAAGCCGCTCGTCAGGCCCTCGAGTGGCTGCGGCAGCACGTTCAGCCCGACGCCGACGATGCACATGCGGCGCTCGCCCACGGGCAGCGTCTCGATCAGGATCCCGCCCAGCTTGCGCCCGATGCCCGCGCTACCGTCCAGCAGCCAGAGGTCGTTGGGCCACTTCAGGCCGATGCGCGGCGCCGGCGCTGACGCGCCGCGGCCCGCTGCACCGGGATCTGCGACCGAGGGGTCGAGTGCGTCGGCCAGCGCCACGCCGACCGCAAGCGACAGGCCCGACCACTGCGCCGGCGCCAAGGGCAGCGCGAGCGAGAAGGTGAGCGATGCGCCGGCGGCAGACTCCCAGCTGCGGCCCAGGCGGCCGCGACCGCGGGTCTGGTGTTCGGCCACGAGCAGGCAGGGGTGGGTGTCGCCCGAGCGCCGGCCGTGCGGGGTGCGCGGGTCGCTCACGGGATCGAACTCGCCGGGCCGGCTGACGGGCGCATCGTGCTGCCCGCCCGAGCGGCGCGCGCGCTCAATGAGCGCGGTGTTGGTCGATTCCGATCGCGCCAGCACCTCGACGCTGATGCCCGGCAGCAGCGGGTCGAGGCATTTCCACAACGCCCCGGCGCCCCAGTGCAGATGCGACTCGGGACTCATCGCCGCGGCATGGTCACTAGCGCCGCGGCGCCAGCATCGTGTGGCGGCACCGGGCGCTGCCGCAGCGGCATTCGTACTGCTTCTTCAACTTCGGCGTGTAGCGTTCGTCGATCACCAGGCCGTAGTCGTAGAACAGCTCTTCGCCCGGAAACAGGTCGCGCAGCGCCTTGATGAATATGCGCCGGTCGGGTGATTCGTCGGACTCGCAGTTGGGCTCGCAGGCGTGGTTGATCCAGCGCGCCGCGTTGCCGCCGAACTTGGCGTCGATCACGTGCTTCTCGTCGATGTGGAAATAGAAGGTGTGGTTCGGGTCCGTCGGGTCGTGCGGGTGGCGGCGCAGCGCCTCGCGCCAGGTGATGACTTCGCCCTTGTATTCGATGATCGTGTCACCCGCGGCGATAGGCTGCAACGCAAAGACGCCCTTGCCATGGATCCCGCTCTTGCGCACCTGGATGCGCCGGCCCGCGGCAGAGGGTTTGGGGGCATTCGCTTGCGAGGTCGATTTCATTCGGTACATTGATTCCATGGGCGCGCGCGTACGTGAGCGTGCGCGCGAGGCAGCGGATTGTAGGCACGGCGCCGGGCCCATCGAGGGACCGGCCGGTTAAGGACAACATGAGCAAGACGATCATCATTGCGGAAAAGCCCAGCGTGGCACAGGACATCGTGCGTGCGCTGACCCCCGTGGCGGGCAAGTTCGAAAAACACGCCGAGCACTTCGAGAGCGACGGCTACGTGGTTACCTCGGCCGTAGGCCACCTGGTCGAGATCAAGGCGCCCGAGGAATACGACGTCAAGCGTGGCAAGTGGAGTTTTGCGCACCTGCCGGTGGTGCCGCCGCACTTCGACCTGGCGCCGATCGACAAGGCCAAGACACGCCTCAACGCCGTGGTCAAGCTGGTCAAGCGCAAGGACGTGACGGCGATGATCAACGCCTGCGACGCAGGGCGCGAAGGCGAGCTGATCTTCCGCCTCATCGAGCAGTACGCCGCGGGCGCGAAGGGCTCGATGCACAAGCCGATCCAGCGCCTGTGGCTGCAGAGCATGACACCGCAAGCGATCCGCGACGGCTTTGCGCAGCTGCGCAGCGACGCGTCGATGCAGGGCCTGGCCGATGCCGCGCGCAGCCGCTCCGAGGCCGACTGGCTCATCGGCATCAACGGCACGCGTGCGATGACGGCCTTCAACTCGCGCGACGGCGGCTTCTTCCTCACCACCGTCGGCCGGGTGCAGACACCCACGCTGAGCATCGTGGTCGAGCGCGAGGAGAAGATCCGCAAGCATGTGGCGCGCGACTACTGGGAGGTCAAGGCGAACTTCGATGCCCAGGCCGGGCAGTACGAAGGCAAGTGGTTCGACCCGGCGTGGAAGAAGAACGACGACCCCGAGCGGCGTGCCGACCGCTTGTGGAACGCGGCCGATGCCGAAGCCATCGCGAAGGCCTGCCTCGGCCAGCCGGCGGTCGTGACCGAAGAAGCCAAGCCGAGCAACCAGAGCTCGCCGCTGCTCTACGACCTGACGACCTTGCAGCGCGAGGCCAACTCGCGCTTCGGCTTCAGCGCCAAGACCACGCTGTCGCTCGCGCAGGCGCTGTACGAAAAGCACAAGGTGCTGACCTACCCGCGCACCGATTCGCGCGCGCTGCCCGAGGACTACCTCGCGGTCGTGAAGGACACCTTCAAGATGATTGGCAGCGAAGACCTGCCGGGGCCGCTGCGCGAGCTGGCCACCCACGCGCGCAAGGGCCTGGCCGAAGGCTACGTGAAGCCGATGAAGCGGGTCTTCGACAACACCAAGGTGTCGGACCACTTCGCGATCATCCCCACGCTGCAGGCGCCGCGGTCGTTGAGCGAGATCGAAGCCAAGCTCTACGACATGGTCGTCAAGCGCTTCCTCGCTGTGTTCTACCCGCCAGCCGAGTTCATGGTCACCACGCGCATCAGCACGGTGAACGTGGCGGGTGCGGAGCACAAGTTCCAGACCAACGGCAAGGTGCTGGTCAAGCCGGGCTGGCTTGCCGTCTACGGCAAGGAAGCGCAGGAAGACGACGCCAACCTCGTTGCCGTGGCCGAGGGCGAACGGGTGGGCACCGAGAGCGTGGATGTCAAGGCGCTGCAGACCAAGCCGCCCGCGCGCTACACCGAAGCCACGCTGCTGAGCGCGATGGAAGGCGCCGGCAAGCTCATCGACGACGAGGAGTTCCGCGAGGCGATGGCCGAAAAGGGCCTCGGCACACCGGCCACGCGGGCGCAGGTGATCGAAGGCCTGATCCTCGAGAAGTACATGTTCCGCGACGGCCGTGAGCTGGTGCCTACGGCCAAGGCCTTCCAGCTCATGACCCTGTTGCGCGGCCTGGCGATCGAAGACCTGACCAAACCCGAACTCACCGGCAACTGGGAATACCAGCTCGCCGAGATGGAACACGGGCGCCTGAAGCGCGAGACCTTCATGGCCGAGATCGCGCAGATGGCCGAACGCATCGTGCGCAAGGCCAAGGAATACGATCGTGACACCATCCCCGGCGACTACGCGACATTGAGCACGCCGTGCCCCAATTGCGGCGCCAAGGTGAAAGAGAACTACCGCCGCTTCGCTTGTGAAAAGTGCGATTTCAGCATCACCAAGATTCCGGCGGGGCGTGCCTTCGAAACCGCCGAGGCCGACGCCTTCTTGCGCGACAAGAGAATTGGCCCGTTGGAAGGCTTCCGCTCCAAGGCGGGCTGGCCTTTCACGGCCGAGATGAAGCTCGCCTACGACGACGAGACGAAGAACTGGAAGCTCGAATTCGACTTCGGCGACGACGCCAAACAGGGCGAGGGCGACGGCACGCCGGTCGACTTCTCGGACCAGCAGAGCCTGGGGGCCTGCCCCAAGTGCAAGGGCCATGTCTTCGAACACGGCACGAGCTACGTCTGCGAACACAGCGTAGGCGCGCACGTGACCTGCGACTTCAAGAGCGGCAAGATCATCCTGCAGCAGCCGGTGCCGCGCGAAGAGATGGGCAAGCTGCTCACCAGCGGCAAGACCAGCCTGCTCGAGAACTTCGTTTCCAACAAGACCCGGCGCAAGTTCAAGGCCTACCTGGCGTGGGACGCCAAGGAAGGCAAGGTCGGTTTCGAGTTCGAGCCGCGGCCGGCGCGGCCCGGCGCCAAGACGGCGGCCCGGCCTGCGGCTGCAGTTGCCCCTACGGCGCCGGTGCCGGCCAAGAAGGCAGCGGCTAAGAAAGCGCCCGCCAAGAAGGCGGCGGCCAAGAAGTCGGTCACCTGAGCCCATGACGATCGCGATCTTCTTCAAGCTGCTCGCGATCTTTCTGACGGTGGCGCTGGGCTGGGCGGCCGGGCGCATGCGCTGGCTGGGCTCGGGCACCGACGGCAGCGACCCGGCACGTGTGCTGGGCAACGCCGCCTTTTACATCTTCGTGCCGGCGCTGCTGTTCCGCACCACGGTGCGGCTGGACTTCGCATCGATGCCTTGGCGCACGGTGTGGGCGTTTTTCCTGCCCGCGGTCGTGTTCCTGCTCGGTGTCTACGTCTGGCAGCGCAGGCGGGTCGGCAAGGAAGCCCATGGCGCCGCGGCGCCGACGGTGCGGGCCATCTCCGCATCCTTCGGCAACTCGGTGCAGCTCGGCATCCCGCTCGCCGCGGCGCTGTTCGGCGAGGCCGGCCTCGGCATCCACATCGCGCTCGTGAGCCTGCACGCGCTGGTGCTGCTGTCGCTGCTGACGGCGCTGGTGGAACTGGACCTCGCGCGCCAGCAAGCGACCTCGACCTTCTGGTCGACGCTGCAGAGCACGCTGCGCAACACCATCGTGCACCCGGTCGTGCTGCCGGTGCTGGCCGGACTGCTGTG
>DATDER010000007.1:0-12059 GCA_036523095.1 Rubrivivax sp. | reverse complement strand
GCATCATGGTCGCGGGCGCCTTTGCCGGCTGGCTGACGGTGTACCAGGGCGGCGGGCTGTGGACGGGGGTGCTGGTCGCCGCACTGGTGGGGGCCGCCTTCGGCCTGCTGCACGGCGTGCTGACGGTGGTCCTGTCGCTGTCGCAGCACGTCTCGGGCCTGGGCATCACGCTGCTCGCGACCAGCCTGGCGAGTTATGCCTACCGCGTGAGCTTTCCCAAGGTCGACAGCCCGCCGACGATAGCGCCTTTTGCGCCGATGACGTGGCTGCCGGTTCCCGTGCTGAATGCGCAGACACCGCTCACGCTGCTGGCCTTGCTGCTCGTGCCGGCGATCGGCTACGCGCTCTACCGCACCCCGCTCGGCCTGGCCGTGCGCATGGTGGGCGAGAACCCGGCCGCAGCCGAAGGCCAGGGCCTGAGCGTCGCTGGCGTGCGCATCGGCGCCATCGTCGCGGGCTCGGCCCTGATGGGCGTGGCGGGCTCGTTCCTCACGCTCGCGGCCTTCAACGCCTTCTACTTCAACATGGTCAACGGGCGCGGCTGGGTTTGTGTGGCGCTGGTGGTGTTTGCGTCGTGGCGCCCGGGCAAGGCGCTGCTCGGCGCGCTGTTGTTCGCGTTTTTCGATGCGCTGCAACTGCGCCTGCAACAAGCCGGTGGCGGCGTGCTCGGCTTCGAGCTGCCGTACCAGTTCTACCTCATGCTGCCCTATGCGATGGCGATCGTGGCGCTGGTGCTGGTGGCGCGTCGTGCGGCGTATCCGCAGGCGCTGATGAAGCCCTACCGGAAAGGCGAGCGCTGATGCCCTCAGCTTGAAACCAGGCGGCCCAGATAGCCGGCCACCGGCGCGTGTCTTGTCAGCGCGCCAAGCGAGTCGGCAAAGAGCAGCCGGCTCACCTGCGACGCATCCTTCTGCACGAAGACAAAGCGGTCGCAGGCCTCGGCCAGGATCTCCAGGTGCACCGGCTCGTTCGGGTGCAGGCACAGGAACACGAGCTTGCCCTCGTCACGAAGCCGGCGGAAGAAGTCGAGCATGAAGCCGATGTAGCCGTCCTGCGTGTTGAACTGCGGCTCGTCGAACAAGTGCACACGTGCCCGTTCGCTTTGTGCATGCTCCAGCATGAAGGCCGGCTTGCGGCGTTTGAAGGAGCGCAGCTGGTAGGACTGGTGGTAGTGCAGCGCCACGCGGTCGCGTTCACCGTAACGCACCTGATGGATGTCCTGGCCCGCGACGCAGACACGGCCGGCGCTCGGCTGGTTGCCGCCGGTGATGAGCTCGAAAAGCGTGGTCTTACCGGCACCGTTGGCACCCATCACCCCGACGACGGCCGGTCCGTCGATCTGGAAGTCGGCCTGCAGTTCGAAGGTGGTTTTCTTCTGCGGCCAGCCACGCTGGTAGCGTTTGACCAGGCCTTCCACGCGAAGCAATGGTGCGGCCATCTCAGATTCCCAACCAGCGGCGTTGCAGCGCGGCGTCGTCGCGCATGGCCTGCGCGTCGCAACTGTGCACGATGCGGCCGGCCTGCATCACACACACTCGGTCGGCCACGGCGAGCGCACTGGCCACGTTCTGTTCCACCAGCAGCACGGCCACGCCTTCGCTCTTGAGCCGCAGCACGGTGCGCATCACGTCCTGCACGACCTTGGGCGCGAGGCCCTGGCTCGGTTCGTCAAACAGCACCAGCCCGGGCGCGCCCAGCAGCACGCGCGAGATCGCCACCATCTGCATCTCGCCGCCGGACAGGTTCTCGCACTCGCGTGCCATCAGGTATTCCAGCGCCGAGAAGATTTCGAAACACTCGCCCAGCTTCCAGGCGCGGAATCGCGTGGTCTTGCGCGCGATCTCGAGATTGCGCGCCACCGTCAGCGTCGGGAACACACGCCGGTCGTCGGGCACCCAGCCGACGCCCATCGCGGCGATCTGGTGCGTGGGGCGGCGGGTGATGTCGGCGCCGTCGAAGTGGATGCGGCCGCGCCTTGCCGGCGTCAGGCCGAGGATCGAGCGCAGCGTGGTCGTCTTGCCGGCGCCGTTGGGCCCGAGCAGCGCCAGCACCTCGCCCGGCGCGACCTGGAGCGACGCGCCGAACAGCACCTGCGTCTCGCCGTAGAAGGTCTCGATGCCGTCGAGTGTGAGGATCGGCGCCGCGGCGGGCTTCAGCAGCGCGTTCATGCGTCGACGGCGCCCAGGCTCGAGCGCTGCACCCACGGGTTGCCGCGCAGCGCCTCGGGTGAACCCTCGGCAATCACCTGGCCCCAGTGGATGACCGAAACCTTGTCGGCGAGGCGGAAGAGGAACTTCATGTCGTGCTCGATGATGACGATCGTGACCTGGCGCTTGATCTCGGCGATCAGCTCGAACAGGCGCGCCGTGCCCTCGGTGCCCAGGCCGGCGGTCGGCTCGTCGAGGAACAGGATGCGCGGCCGGGCGGCGAGTGCGACGCCGATCTCGAGCGCCCGCCGCTCGCCATAGGACAGGCGCCGCGCAGGGGTGTGCTCCTTGCCGGCGAGGCCGATGCACGCGAGGATCTGTGCCGCCTCGTCGTAGGCCGCCGCGTTGTGGCCGAGGTCACGCCAGGGCGACCAGGCCCTGTCGCGTACCGCGGGCAGCGCGATGACGATGTTGTCGATCGCGCTGTCGTCGTTGAACAGATTCATGATCTGGAACGACCGCGACAGGCCTTTGCGCGCAATCTCGCGTGGCGACAGGCCGGTGATGTCCTCGCCTGCGAACCGGACGCTGCCGCGGTCGGGTTTGTAGCGCCCGGTGAGCACGTTGAAGCAGGTTGTCTTGCCGGCGCCATTGGGGCCCATGATTCCCGAGAGCTGCCCTTCATCGAAGCGCAGCGAGATGTTCTCCAGCACCACCTGGTCGCCAAAGCGTTTGTGCAGACCCGAGGCCTCGAACAGCGCCATGCTCAAGCCTCCTTGTGCTGCGGTCGAGGCAGCCTCGCCGTCGTCGGGGCCTTTGGCGTGCGCCAGGCTTTCCAGGCCCCGGCCACGCCGTCGGGCTGGAAGATCACCATCGCCATGAACAGCAGCCCGTACCAGAGCAGCCAGGTCTCGGTGTAGGCGCCGAGCAGGTCACGGGCGAGGATGAAGATCAGCGCGCCGATGACCGGGCCCCAGAAGCTGACGAGGCCGCCGCCGATCAGCACCATCATGACGACGAAGCCCGAGTTGTGCAGGCTCATCACGTTGGGGTAGGCCGACTGCTGCGCCATCGCGAACAGGCTGCCTGCCAGCCCCGACAGCCCGGCCGAGACGACGAAGGCGCACCACTTGTAGAGCCAGACGTTGTAGCCGACGAAACTGGCGCGCATCTCGTTCTGCTTGATCGCGCGCAGCACGCGGCCGAAGGGGGAGTGGATAAGCCGCCACAGGAATACAAGTACCAGCGCAAACAGGGTCAACACGAAGTAGAAAAATGACTCGTTGCTGGCCAGGCTGATCTCGACGCCGGGCAGCATGAGCGGCGCGCGCGCGATCTTCATCAACCCGTCTTCACCGCCCGTCACGGCATGCCACTTGATGGCGATGAACCACATCACCTGTCCGAAGGCGATGGTGAGCAGCGCGTAGTAGATGCCGCGTCGGTGCGAGATGAAGGCCGCGACCAGCGCGCCCACCAGCGCGGCGAACACGATGGCCCCGAGCAGCCCGCTCCACAGGCCGGCGCCCGCGCGCTGCTGCAGCAAGCCGAAGGCATAGGCCCCGACGCCGAAATAGGCGCCGTGGCCGAAGGACGGCATGCCGCCGTACCCCAGCAGCAGGTTGTGCGCGAGCGCAAACAGCATCCAGATCACGATCTCCAGCGCCAGGTACTGGTACAGCCCCACGGCGCCCAGCCACAACGGCGTGCTGGCCAGCAGCAGCACGGTCACCACCATCGGTGGGGTCACGAGTGCGGCGGGGTGACCGTGGGACGGCAGCGGAGAGGGGCGGTGAGAACTCATGGAAGAGAACAAGTAGAACAAGTGCTGGACAAACGAGAATGTATGTTCTATTCTTGTCTGAAGCAAGCAGATTTGTTCTGACAAACCCCATGCCACCCGCTTCCAGCTTCGAAGAATTTGCCGACGCCGTGTCGGGGGCCTATCCGCGACTGTCGCCGCAGCAGCAGCAGATCGCGCAGTTCGTGCTCGAGCGTCCCGACGAGCTGGCGCTGGGCACCGTGGCCACGGTGGCCGAGTCGGTGGGGGTGCAGCCTTCGGCGCTGATCCGCTTTGCCAACGCACTCGAGTTCGGCGGCTTCACCGAGATGCAGCAGGTCTTCCGCAGCCGGCTGCTCGACCGCTCCAGCTCGTACCGCGAACGCATCGACGCGATGCGCCGCAGCAAGCGTCCCGGTGCGTCGGCGGCGGAATCGGGCGCGGGGGTGCTGCACCAGTTCGTCTCCGAAGGCGTGGCGGAACTGAGCCACCTCGAGGACAACGTGCAGGCTGCCGACCTGAGCGCCGCCGCCGACCTGATCTGCCGCGCCACGCGGGTGCACGTGCTGGCGCAGCGCCGTGCTTTCCCGGTCGCGTGTTACCTGTCGTACGCGCTGGCGCAGCTCGACGTCAAGGTCCAGCTGCTCGACGGCGTGGGCGGCATGCTGCCGGACGTGCTGCGCCAGGTCGGACCCGAGGAGTTGCTGCTCGTGGCGAGCTTCAAGAACTACTCGCGCGACGTCATCGACGCGGCGCAGGCGGCGCACGCGCGCGGCGTGCCGGTGGTGGCGATCACCGACTTTGCACTGTCGCCGCTGAAGCCTCACGCGAAGGTCTGCTTCGAGCTCGGACAGGGCAGCAACGCCGCCTTCCGCTCGCTCGTCGCGCCGCTGTGCCTGGCGCAGGCGCTGGTCGTCAGCGTGGGCCACCGGCTGGTGGCGCCGCGCCGGCCGGCGGTGCGCAAGGCAGCCAAGGGGTCCAAGACATGAGCACCGCCCGGCCGCCCGAAGGGGCTCGCACCGCAGTGCGCCGCACGAAGGTATCCCAATGACCCTGCAGCGCACACGCGACCTGGTCTGCATCGGCCGCGCCGCGGTCGACCTCTATGGCGAGCAGATCGGCGCGCGCCTTGAAGACGTGCAGACCTTCGCCAAGTACCTCGGCGGTTCGCCCACCAACACGGCGGTGGGCGCTTCGCGACTGGGCCTGGATGCGGCGGTCGTGAGCCGCGTCGGCAACGAGCACAACGGCCGTTTCGTGCGCGAAACGCTGGTGCACGAAGGTGTCGACGTCTCTTTCCTCGTCACCGATCCGCAGCGGCTGACCGCGCTGGTGTTCCTGGCCCTGAAGGATGCCGACACCTTCCCGCTGCTGTTCTACCGCCAGCAGTGCGCCGACATGGCCTTGTGCGAGGCCGACATCGACGAGGCCTACATCGCCTCGGCACGTGCGCTGCTGATCAGCGGCACCCACCTGTCGCAAGCGGGCCCTCGCGCCGCCTGCCTGAAGGCGATGCACGCCGCGCGCCGTGCCGGCACGCAAGTGGTGCTCGACATCGACTACCGGCCGGTGCTTTGGGGCCTGACCTCGCCCGGCCTGGGCGAGCGGCGCTACGTCGCGTCCGACGCGGTGAGCGAGCAATTGCAGGCGGTGCTGCCGCTGTGCGACCTGATCGTCGGCACCGAAGAAGAAGTGCACATCGCCGGCGGCTCGACCGACACGCTGGCGGCATTGCGCCGCATCCGCGAAGTTAGCGCCGCGTTGATCGTGATGAAACGCGGGCCGATGGGCTGCGTCGCTTACCCGGCTGGGATCCCGGCCACGCTCGACGCCGGCATCGCCGGGCCTGGCTTTCCGGTCGAGGTCTTCAACGTGCTCGGCGCGGGTGACGCCTTCATGGCCGGCCTGTTGCGCGGCTGGGTGCGCGGCGAGCCACTTGCCGACGCGCTGCGCTATGCCAACGCCTGCGGCGCGATCGTGGTGTCGCGCCACGGCTGCGCACCGGCGATGCCGAGCTGGGAGGAGCTGTCGCACTTCCTCGCCCACGGCTCCAGGCACACCCGCCTGCGCGAAGACGCCGAGCTCGAACACCTGCACCGGCGCACCACGCGCAACGGCCGCCGCGCGACGCCGCCGCCCACACTCGCCATCCTCGCCTTCGACCACCGCTCGCAGCTGGAAGAACTGGCCGCCCGCCACGGCGCCGGGCGCGACCGCATCCCGGCTTTCAAGGCGCTCGTGGCGCTGGCCGCCGAGCAGGGCTATGCAGCCGAACGCGCGCAGCGCGGTGGCGCGCCGGACTTCCCGGCCCACGGGGTCATCGTCGACGACCGTTACGGCCGTGCAACGCTGCACCGGCTGAGCGGAAGCGGCTGCTGGATCGCTCGGCCGGTCGAACGTCCGGGCTCTCGGCCGCTCGCCTTCGAGCAGGGTGGGCACATCGGCCTCGCACTGCGCACCTGGCCGGCGGAGCAGGTCGTCAAGTGCCTGCTGGCGCACCACCCCGACGACGATCCCGCGCTGGCGCGGCAGCAACTCGCCAGCGTGGCCGCGCTGGCGCAGGCCTGCCAGGAGACGGGCCACGAGCTGCTGCTGGAACTGATCCCGCCGCCCGACCTGCCCAGCGACAGCGGCACGCTGGCACGCGGCGTCGAACAGGTCTACGCCGCCGGCATCCGCCCCGAGTGGTGGAAGCTACCGCCGCCCGACCGCGCGGCCTGGTCGCAACTCGGCAGCGTGATCCGGCGCCATGACCCGCATTGCCACGGCGTGCTGCTGCTCGGCATGGAAGCCAGCGTCGAGCAACTCCGGCAAGGCTTCGAGGCCTCGGCCGGGCAGCCGCTGTGCCGCGGCTTTGCGGTCGGCCGCAGCCTGTTCGCCGACGCCGCCGCGGCCTGGTTCGCGGGCCGTCTCGACGACCCCGGTGTCGTCGCCGACGTGGCCACACGCTACCAGCAGCTCATCCGCCTGTGGCGCGATGCCCGATCCCTTCAGTCAACCCCGCGGGAGATCGCGACATGAACACGACCATCGGTTTCCTCGGCTTGGGGCTGATGGGGCACGGCATGGCGAAGAACCTGCTCGCCAAGGGCCACGGCCTGCGTTTCGTGGCGCACCGCAACCGCGCCAACCTGGCCGACCTGATCGCAGCGGGTGCGGTCGAGTGCGGCAGCCGCGCCGAGCTGGCGCGCGGCGCCGGGGCCGTGATCCTGTGCGTGACCGGCTCGCCGCAGGTCGAGCAGATCGTCTACGGCGACGATGGCCTGCTCGCCGCAGCCTCCGCGGGCCTGCTCGTCGTCGACACCTCGACTGCCGAGCCGGCGTCGAGCGCGCGCATCCGCGATGACTTCGCACGCAAGGGCGTGTCCTACGTCGACGCCCCGCTCGCGCGCACACCGAAGGAGGCCGAAGAAGGCCGCCTCAACACGATGGTCGGCGCCTCGCCCGAGGACTTCGCACGCGCCAAACCGATCCTCGCCGCCTTCTGCGAAAACATCATCCACGTCGGCCCGCCCGGCCACGGCCAGGTGCTCAAGCTGATCAACAACATGCTCGCGATGACGACGGCCGCCGCGATCGCCGAGGCGGTGGCCACGGCGGCGAAGTCCGGACTGTCGCTGCAGAAGCTGTTCGACGTGATCTCTGCCGGCGGCGTCAACTCCGGCATCTTCCAGATGATGGTCGGCCGCATGTTGCAGGGCGACCTGGGCGGGCTGAAGTTCGCGATCGCCAACGCGCAGAAAGACCTGCGTTATTACACCCACCTCACCGAGACGTTGCCCACCACCAGCTTCATCGCCGAGGCCGCGCACCAGACTTTCGTGCAGGCCGGCAACCTCGGCCTGGGCGAGCGTTTCATCGCCTCGCTCTTCGAGGCCCAGGAAAAGCTCAACGACGTGAGGATCGTCCCGCGCTGACGAGACGGTGACAAAGCCCCGACCACAGCGGCGACGACCGCTTTTCACCCCGAAGGAGACAGACATGGACGCACAAGACAAGACCCGCAACCCGGCACGGCGCCGTTTTATCGCCACCAGCACCGCGGCTGCGGCCGCGGCTGCGGCCGGCGTCGGCAGCTTCTTCGGCCCCTGGGCCCACAACCGCGTCTGGGCCCAGAGCGCGGCGGCCAAGCCGCTCGTGATCGGCCTGACGATGGACGCCTCGGGCCAGTACGCGGCGAGCGGCGGTGAAGAGCGGCTCGGCGCGATGATGGCGATCAAGGAGTTCAACGACAAGGGCGGTGTGCTCGGGCGGCCGATCGAAGCCATCCACATGGATACCGAGACCACGCCGGCCACCGGCTCGCGTGTGGCCGAACGCATGATCAACCGCAACGAAGCGGCGTTCCTGATCGGCGCGGTGCATTCGGGTGTCGCCAACGCGATCTCGCAGGTGGCGCAGAAGTACGGCTGCATCTTCCTCAACACCAATTCGAGCTCGCCCACCGAATCGGGCAAGGACTGCCACCGCGTCAAGTTCGTCTGGGACGGCAACGGCAACAACTTCGCCCATGCGACGGTGCGCAACGCGATCAACGCCAACGGCAAGGACTGGGTGCTGCTGACCAACGACTACGTCTGGGGCCACAGCACGAGCAAAGCCACCCGCGCCATCGTCGAGGCCAACGGCGGCAAGGTTGTCGAAGAGCTGCTGGTGCCGCAGAACACACGCGACTTCTCGTCCTACCTGCTCAAGCTGCAGCAGATCAAGCCGAACGTGGTGGCCACGGCGATCGGCGGCGACGACATCAAGGCGCTGCGCCAGCAGGTGGTGCAACTCGGCATGCACAAGCGCGCGGCCTGGGTCAACAACCAGCAGGACTGGCCCGACGTCTACGGACTGGGGCCGGAGCAGATCTTCGGTGTCTTCGGCACCACCTGGTACTACAGGCTCGACCTGCCGGGCGTGAAGGAGTTCGTCGCCGCGTACCAGAAGCAGTTCCCGGGCATGGCGATCGCGGTGCCGGGCAACGTGTTCCACAACGGCTACATGGCCACGCGCGAATTGCTGCGTTGTGTGCAGGAGGCCGGCACGACCAACAGCCTGGCCGTGATCAAGAAGCTCGAAGGTCGCAAGATGACGGCGCGTGACCGGTTGCAGCACTTCGACGCCTACATCGACCCCGCGACGCACCAGGTCCAGCAGACGATCTACCTCGCCAGCTACAACGACACCCCGGCCGAGAAGAACGACATCTTCAGGATCCTGGCGCAGAGCAAACCCGAGGACGTCGTCGATGCCGGCGCGGGCGCGACCTGCAAGCTCGAGTCGTACGAAGCGACACCCAGCTACGAACGCTGAGGGAACCCGAACGCGCCATGATCGCCAACCTGCTGCCGCACCTCGTCAACGGCATCTCGCTCGGGTTGTTGTTCGCGCTCATCGCGCTCGGCTTCATGCTCATCGTGGGCGTGATGGAGACGATCAACCTGGCGCACGGGTCGCTCTTCGCGCTCGGCATGTACGCCGCGCTGTTCGTCGCCGCGCCCCAGCTGGGGTGGTTCCCGGAGGCGCAGGCGGTCTACATGGCGTTGCCGGTGGGCACCCGATACGCCATTGCCCTCTTCGTGGCGCCGGTGCTGGTGGGGCTGTTCGGCTTGCTGCTCGAGTTGTGCCTTCGCCGCACCTACGGGCGCGACCCGCTCTACGGCCTGCTGCTGACCTTCGGCGCGGCGCTGGTGATCGAAGAGGGCATCCGCGTCGTGTGGGGCAGCAACGAAAAGCAGCTGCCGCTGCCCGAGGCGATCTCGGGTGCCTTCATGGTCGGCGACCTGATCTACTCGAAGTACCGCTTCTACGCCAGCGCCTTCGCCATCGTCGCCATCGCGGGGCTGTGGGCCTTTCTCGAGAAGACACCCTACGGCGCGATCATCAAGGCCGGCGCGCACGACAGCGAGATGGTGCGCGCGCTGGGCATCAACCTCGGCCGGCTGCGCTCGGCGGTGTTTGCGCTCGGTGTCGCGCTCGCTGCGCTGGCGGGCGTAGTGATGGCCCCTATCTGGGGCATCCGGCCGCAGGTGGGGGTGGACGCCGTGGTCCCCGCCTTCCTCGTCATCGTGCTGGGCGGCGTGGGCTCGTTGTGGGGCGCGGTGATCGCCGGCTTGCTGGTGGGGCTGGTGGTCGGCCTGAGCGGCGCCTTCGCGTCGGAGTGGTCCCTGATGTCGATGTACCTGCTGTTCATCGCCGTCGTGACCTTCCGCGCGCGGGGCCTGTTCGGCCGCAAGAGCATTCTGGATACATGATCGCAACATGAACAAGACGTCATTGAAGGACACGGTGGCGGTGGTCACCGGCGCCGGGGGCACGATGGGCCGCGCCGTCGTCGAGAGCTTGCTCGCGCAAGGCTGCCGCGTCGCGATGGTGGACGTGAAGCGCGAGGCGCTGGACCTGCAGCGTTCCCGCCTCGGCGAGCGGGTGATGGCGCTGGTGTGCGACATCCGCGACCCGGCCGACGTGCAACGTGCGCACGACGCGGTGTGGGCCGCCTGGGGGCCGGTGGCGATCCTCGTCAACAACGCAGGCGTGCTGTCGAACAACAAACTCGAGGCCACCACGGTGGCGGAATGGCGCCAGGTGCTGGCGGTCAACCTCGACGGCGCGATGTTCTGGTCGCAATGTGTGGTGCCGGGCATGAAGACCGCGGGCTGGGGCCGCATCGTCAACGTCGGCTCGCTGGCGAGCAAGACGGGTGGGATCACCGCCGGCACCGCGTACTCGGTGTCGAAGGGCGCGCTCGCGGCATTGACCTTCACGCTCGCACGCGAACTCGCCAGCCACGGCGTCACGGCGAATGCCATCGCGCCCGCTTATGTGAACACGCCGATGGTCACCGAGCAGCTGAACGAGGAGCAGCGCCAGGCGCTGCTGAAGCAGGTCCCCGTCGGGCGCTTCTGTGAGCCCGAGGAGTTTGCGCATGTCGTGAGCTTCCTGGTCTCGCCGATGTCCGGCTTCATCACCGGCGAGGTCATCGATCTCAACGGTGGACTGCACATGGATTGAGGCGATGGCCGAACCCACGCCCGCCGCCGATCCTTTCAGCCTGAAGGGCCGCGTGGCCTACTTGCCGGGCGGCTATGGCGACATCGGCAGCGCGCTGGCCTGGGGCCTGGCACGTGCCGGTGCGCGGGTGGCGCTGGCAGGCCGCGACCTGAAGAAGGCGCAGGCCCTTGCAGAGGAATTGCAGGCCGCCGGCCACGACGCGCTCGGCCTCGCGATGGACGCGCATCACGTCGGCGACATCCGCCGTGCAGTGGATGCCGTGGCAGCGCACTTCGGCCACCTCGACCTGCTCGTCAACTGCGTCGGCATGCAGCGCGAAGAACGGCTCGCGGACGTGAGCGAACACGCCTTCGACGAGGTCGTGCAAGTCAACCTGAAAGCCGCGATGTTCCTGGCCCAGGCCGCTGCGGTGCACCAGGCGGCCGCCGTGGCCGCGGGGCGTGCGCCGGGTCGCCAGGTGCATCTGCTGTCGGTGCGCGCGCAACTCGGCATGCGCGACCGCGGGTATTCGGCCTATTGCGCGACCAAGGGCGCGCTGGTGATGTTGATCAAGCAGCACGCGGTGGAGCTGTGCGCCCACGGCATCACGGTCAACGGCGTCGCGCCCACCGTCGTGCGCGGCGAGATGGCGCGGCACTGGCTCGAGAACCCCGAGACACGCGAGCGGGTGTTGCAGCGCATCCCGCTCGGCCGTGTCGCCGAGCCCGAGGACGTGGTCGGCCCGGTGCTGTTCTTCTGCAGCCCTTCGGCCTCCTTCGTGACCGGGCAGGTGATGTACCTCGATGGCGGTTTGACGGCCACGCAATGAACGACAAGGACGTCACCCACTGGATCGCAGGCCAGCGCAGTGCTGGCACGGGTGGTCGTAGCCAGGCGGTCTACAACCCCACGACCGGCGCGGTGGCCAGGCAGGTGTTGCTGGCCAGCGAATCCGACGTGGACGCTGCCGTGGCGGCGGCCCAGGCCGCCCAACCCGCCTGGGCCGACACCCCGCCGATCCGCCGCGCACGGGTTTTGAACCAGTTCCTCGCCCTGATGAACCAGCACCGCGACGCCCTGGCCGCGATGATCACGGCCGAACACGGCAAAGTCTTCACCGACGCCCAGGGCGAAGTCACGCGTGGCATCGACAT
>DATDER010000006.1:0-15144 GCA_036523095.1 Rubrivivax sp. | reverse complement strand
TGCACTTCATGCTGCCGCCGGGCGCGTGGACGGTGTTGCTCGACAGCGTCGACCCCGCGCGCGCCGGCAGCAGCGCCGCCCCGTCGGGCTGGTTGCTCAAGGCTCACGGGGTGACCCTGATGCAACAAGGCGCGGCCTGAAAGAAAAAGGCGCCCCGCAGGGCGCCTTGCTCGAATGCCGCTGGCGCGACGCTTCAGCGAACCACGGCGATCTGCTCGCGCTTGTCGGCCTTGTAGGTGTACAGCGTCAGCGCGCCGTTCTTGATGTCGCCCTTGTTGTCGAAGGCGATCGTGCCGGTCACGCCCTTGTAACCGTCGGTCTTGGCCAGCACCGGGAGGTACTTCGCCGGTTCGGCCGAACCGGCCTTGACCATCGCGGCCACCATCACGTTGACGGCGTCGTAGACATAAGGCGCGTAGACCTTGACGTCGTCGTTGTATTTCTTCTTGTAGGCCGCGTAGAAGTCGTCCATCGACTTCTTGGCGGTGCCTTCGACACCACCCGCTTCGGCGCACACCACCTGGCCATCGGCCATGGTGCCGGCGGCCAGCTTGGGCAGTTCGCTCGAGCAGATGCCGTCGCCGCCCATGAACTTGGAGCTGATGCCCAGCTGCTTCATCTGGCGCATCATCGGGCCGGCCACGGCGTCCATGCCGCCGAAGAAGACGATGTCCGGCTTCTTCGCCTTCAGGCTGGTCAAGATGGCGGTGAAGTCGGTCGCCTTGTCGTTCGTGAACTCGCGCCCGACGGTCTTGCCGCCGGCGGCCTTGACGGCCTTCTCGAACTCGTCGGCGACGCCCTGGCCGTAGGCCGTGCGGTCGTCGATGACGGCGATCGACTTGCCCTTGAGTTCCTTCACGGCGTACTTGCCGAGCGTGCCGCCCAGGTGCACGTCGTCAGCCACCACGCGGAAGGCGGTCTTGTAGCCGTTGCGCGTGAACTTGGGGTTGGTCGCCGACGGGCTGATCTGGGGAACGCCAGCGTCGCTGTAGATCTTGGACGCCGGGATGGAGGTGCCCGAGTTCAGGTGGCCGACGACACCGTTGACCTTGGCGTCGACCAGCTTCTGCGCCGCGGCGGTGCCCTGTTTCGGGTCGCCGGCGTCGTCTTCGGCCAGCAACTCGAACTTGGCCTTCTTACCGCCGATCATCACGCCCTTGGCGTTGAGTTCTTCGATCGCCATGCGGGCGCCGTTTTCGTTGTCCTTGCCGAGGTGGGCAATGGCGCCGCTGGTAGGAGCGACGTGACCGATCTTGACGACCAGGTCCTGCGCAAAGGCGGAACCGGCGATCAGCATGGCAGCGCCAGCGATCAGTGTGTATTTAACTTGCATGCACGAACTCCTGTTGGGGGGATATGAATTCCTGAGGGTGTTTCTCAGCGGGCGACACGATACCCGAAATACACGCACACCCCAACGGGGTATTCGCGAGCCACGCGCGTCGTTCGTCCCAGACCCGACAACGTTTGGGCCGGGGCGCCGGACGACACGGTCACAAGACTTCAGCGCCCGGCCGCGGCCGGGATGTTGCGCAGCGTCAACCCCTGCGACTCGTAGTGGCGCCAGCGGCGATGGGCCGCGGCCCGGTCGGCACCGTCGGTGGACACGATCTCGACCACCCGGTCGTACGCCTCCACGCCGCTCGCCGCCTCGGGGCCCAGGTTGACCAGTACCCGGGGCGGCTCGACACCCTCGGGCCAGGCCGCGGCGTCGGGCGTGAGCCAGATCAGCGTGCGCTGCAGCATCGGCGACACCCGCGCGCCACCCGGCCAGCGCAGGTGGGCGACGAAGTCCTGCGGATCGAAGGTCCAGAGCGCCTTGTCCAGCAGCTCCAGCTCGGCCGCGTCGCCGATGACACGCACCCTGGCCCCCTGCCGGCCGGCCTTGCGCAGCAGGCGGCAGGTGTAGCCCAGCTTGTCGGGCAGCCCGGTGTGGAAGGCGATCTCGGGCACGGCCAGCTCCGCGGACTCAGGCCGCGCCGGGCCGCTCCCAAGCGGCCTGAGCTCCCCTCGGGGGGCGCGAGCAAAGTGAGCTTGGGGCCGTCACTTAACGTGTCCGAGCACGAAGTGCGTCAGGAGCGGCACCGGGCGCCCGGTCGCCCCTTTCTGTGCGCCGGACTTCCAGGCCGTGCCGGCGATGTCGAGGTGGGCCCAGCGCAGCTTCGCGGTGTAGCGCTTGAGGAACATCGCCGCCGTGATGGCACCACCGGCACGCGGGCCCACGTTGGCCATGTCGGCGAAGTTGCTCTTCAGCGCCTCGTCGTATTCCTCGTCGAGCGGCATCCGCCAGCAGGGATCGAGCGCCGCTTCGCCGGCGGCCTGGAGTTCGGCCGCGAGTCCGTCGTCGGGACTGAAGAGACCGCTGCGGTGCTGCCCGAGCGCGACGACGCAGGCGCCGGTCAGCGTCGCGATGTCGACCACCGCGGCGGGGTCGAAGCGCTCGGCGTAGCTCAGCGCGTCGCACAGGATCAGACGCCCTTCGGCGTCGGTGTTGAGGATCTCGATCGTCTGGCCGGACAGGCTGGTCACGACGTCACCCGGCTTGACGGCGCGGCCGCTGAGCATGTTCTCGCACGCGGCGATGATGCCCACGACGTTGACCTTCGCTTCGAGCTGCGCCACCGCGCGCAGCGTGCCGAGCACGCTCGCGGCGCCACACATGTCGAACTTCATCTCGTCCATCTCGGCCGCGCCCTTGATCGAGATGCCGCCGGAGTCGAAGGTGATGCCCTTGCCCACCAGCACCACCGGCGCGGCGTCCTTGGCCGCCCCGTGCCAGCGTGCGACGATGAACTTCAGCGGCTCGTCGGAGCCCTTCGCCACCGCGAGGAACGCGCCCATGCCGAGCTTCTCGACGTCCTTGCGGTCGAGCACCTCGACCTTGAGCCCGAACTGCTTGCCCAGGCGCTTTGCCTCCGACGCCAGGTAGGTGGGCGTGCAGTGGTTGGCGGGCCGGTTGCCGCACTCGCGCGCCAGCCTCACCCCTTCGGCGATGGCGCTGCCACGCACCAGCCCGGTCTTGGCTTCGGCTTCGCCCGCGCTGCCGCACAGCAACGCCACGCTGGCGAGCAAGGGTGCGGGCGGCGCGCTCGGTTTGGTGTGGCGGTAGAGATAGGCCGCGTCGGAGGCTGCCGCCACCAGCGCTTCGGCGTGCGCGGCCCCAGGCGCATCGGCACCCGCGAGCGCGACCGCGAGATGGCGCGTGCCACCCGACTTGAGCAGGCCGATGCCGGCAGTGACCGCCTTCGCGAAGGCCTTCGGCGAACCATCGCCCGCGGTCGCGAACACGAGGCGCGGTGCGCGCACCTTGGGCACACGGTGCAGCAGCAGGCCCTTGCCGGGCTTGAGGGCGATGTCGCCGGCCTCCACCGCCGCCGCGAGTGCCGCACCGATCAGCTTGTCCAGCCCCGCCGGCACGGCGTCGCCCACACACACCACCAGCAACGCATCGGCCTCGACGCGAGACCATCCGCTGGGTGCTGCGACGAGCGTGTTGAAGTCCATAATTCGATCCAGTTTGAAAATCAAAAGATGTTATTCGATTCAACGCTCAGGAAAGAGTTGGCGCGCAGCTTCGCGGCCACGCTGGTCGTGATCCTGACCATCGTGCTCACGATGATGCTGATCCGCACCCTGGGCCAGGCCGCCGGCGGTGTGGTGTCGCCGCAGGACGTGGTGCTGCTGCTCGGCTACACCGCGCTCGGCCACCTGCCGACGATGCTGAGCCTGTCGCTCTTTGTCTCGATCGTCGTCTCGCTCGGGCGCATGTACCGCGACAGCGAAATGGCGATCTGGTTCGCGAGCGGGATCGGGCTGTCGCGTTTTGTGCGCCCGGTGTCGTGGATGGCGCTGCCGGTGCTGATCGTGATCGCGCTCCTGCTCCTGCTCGTCTGGCCCTGGGTCAACCAGCAGAGCACCGAGCTCCGCGACCGCTACCAGCAACGCTCCGACATCGCGCGCGTGAGCCCGGGCGTGTTCCAGAGTTCGAGCGACGGCCGGCGCGTGTTCTTCGTCGAACGCGAGAGCCCAGACGGCATCAATGCCCGCAACGTCTTCGTGCTGACGCAGCAGCGCCAGGTCGAGAGCGTGACGACGGCACGCAGCGGGCGCCTGGAGACGCAGGGCGACGACCGTTTTGTCGTCCTCGAAAGCGGCCAGCGCAACGAGTCAGACGCCAGCAGCGGCGAGCGCACCCTGTCCCACTTCGAGACCTACCGCGTGCTGGCCGACGACCAGCGCGTGCGCAAGGCAGAGAAACGCCCGCCGCGTGCGATCCCCACGATCGACCTCGTGCGCGCGCCCGAGCCGCGCCACCAGGGCGAGCTGGCGTGGCGCTTCGGTCTGCTGATGGCGTCAGGCAATCTGCTGCTGCTCGGCATCGCGCTGTCGGCCGCCAACCCGCGTCGCGCCAGCAACTGGAATCTTGTCTTCGCGCTGCTGTCCTTCGTCGTCCACTTCAACCTCGTCAACCTAAGCCAGAACTGGGTCGCAAGCGGGCGCGTCGGCATGGCCACCGCTTTCGTGTTGCTGCACGGCGGCGCGTTTGCGCTCGCGCTCGGGCTGCTGTGGTGGCGCGACCATGCAACGAGCCTGCACCTCTTTCGCAAGCGTTTGCCGGCCGCGGCGCCCGCGCTCGGGGCATGAAGACGATCCGCCGCCTGCTCTACCGCGACATCGCCGGCTCGGTGATGTTCGTCGCGATCGCCTTCCTGTCGCTCTTCTTCTTCATCGACTTCGTCGACGAACTGAACGGCGGGGGTGCACGCGGGCGCGCGATCACCAACGTCGCTCTGTCGGCGCTGCTCGAAGTGCCGGGGCATCTCTACGAGCTGATGCCGATCGCGGTCCTGATCGGCACCATCTACGCGCTGTCGCGCATGGCACAGTCGTCGGAGTTCACCATCCTTCGCACCGGCGGCCTCGGACCCGGGCGCGCGCTCGGCCTGCTCGCCGTGCTCGGCATCGCCTTCGGTCTGCTCACGCTCGTGATCGGCGACCACATCGCGCCGCGCAGCGAACGCGAGGCGGTGATGCTGAAGGCACGAGAGGGCAACGGCCACTCGGCCGGGCGCAGCGGCGCCTGGCTGAAAGAGCGCCGCAGCACGCCGGACGGTGAACGCAATTTCTCGATCAACGTCGCGGCCGCCGGCGGCGCGGGCGCGCTGCACGGGATCCGCATCTTCGAGTTCGACGCCGACAACCGCCTCGTTTCACGCATCGAGTCGGTCGACGGTCGGGTCGACGCCCAGGGGCTATGGACACTCGTCGGTGTCGAACGCGTGCGCTGGCCCGCTGCCGACGCCACGCCCGACGCCGCGGTGCACAGCGAAAAGCTCGCTTCGCTGGCGTGGCCGAGCACACTCGACGCCGCCGTGGTCTCCGCCGCCGTCCTGCCGCTGAAGACGATGTCGACCGCCGAGCTGTGGCGCTACAGCGCGCACCTGAGCGGCCAGGCGCAGGCCGCACAACGTTACGAGTTCCAGTTCTGGAAGAAGGCGCTCTACCCGCTCGCCTGCATCGTGATGGTGGCACTGGCGCTGCCCTTTGCCTACCTGCACGCGCGCGGCGGCGGCGTGAGCCTGAAGGTCTTTGGCGGCATCATGCTCGGCATCAGCTTCGTGCTGCTCAACAACGTGGCCGGGCATGTCGGCATGCTGCGCGACTGGACACCGTGGATCGCCGCGTCGGTCCCGAGTCTGTCTTACCTGCTGCTGTCGCTGGCGGCCTTCTGGTGGCTCGTGCGCTACCGCTGACGGCACCGCCCATGCCTGCAGGCATCGTCCTCTTCGCCCACGGGGCGCGCGACCCGCGCTGGGCCGAGCCCTTCGAGGCCCTGGCCGTGCGGCTGCGGCAGCTCCGCCCCCAGGCCGAGGTGCGGCTGGCGTACCTCGAACTGATGCAACCCAGCCTGCCCGCAGCCGGTGACGCGCTCGCCAGCGCCGGCTGCGACAGCGTCGAAGTGGTGCCGGTGTTCCTCGGCGCCGGCGGGCATGTGCGGCGCGACCTGCCGCTGCTGATAGAGGCCCTGCGCGAGCGCCACGCGGGCATCCGCTGGACGCTGCACGCACCGCTCGGCGAAACGCCGTCCGTCATCGATGCGATGGCCGCGACCGCGGCAGCGACACTCGGCACCCGGCCATGAACCTGCACCAGTTCCGGTTCATCCAGGAGGCGGTGCGGCGCAACCTCAACCTGACCGAGACCGCGAAGGCGCTCTTCACCTCGCAGCCCGGCATCAGCAAGGCGATCCTCGAGCTCGAGGAAGAACTGGGCGTCGACATCTTCGCGCGCCACGGCAAGCGGCTGCGTCGTGTCACCGAGCCCGGGCAGCACGTGCTGAAGTCGGTCGAGATCATCCTGCGCGAGGTGAACAACCTCAAGCGCATCGGTGAGCAGTTCAGCAAGCAGGAGGCCGGCACCCTGTCGATCGCGACCACGCACACCCAGGCGCGCTATGTGTTGCCGGCGCCGGTGGCGCTGCTGCGGCGGCGTTACCCCGAGGTCCAGGTCGTGTTGCACCAGGGCACCCCCGACCAGGTCGCGCGCATGCTGCTCGAAGACACGGCCGAGATCGGCCTCGCGACCGAGGCCCTGACCAACTACGACGACCTGGTCACCCTGCCCTGCTACGAGTGGCAGCACGTGGTGGTGCTGCCGCGCGGGCACGCGCTGGCGGGTGTCGAGCGCCTGACGCTGGAGCAACTGTCGAGCGAGCCGCTCGTGACCTACCACCCGACGGTGACCGGGCGCTCGCGCATCGACGCTGCGTTCACGAAGGCGCGCATGAGCCCGAAGGTGGCGTTGGAGGCACTCGACTCCGACGTCATCAAGACCTACGTGCGCGTGGGCCTCGGTCTGGGCATCGTGGCCGAGATGGCGGTGCGCGACGACGGCCCCGACAGCGACCTGGTCTCGCTGCCCGCGGGCCACCTCTTCGGCACCAACGTCTCACGTGTCGCCTTCCGCAAGGGCGTGTACTTGCGCGAATTTGTCCTGACCTTTGCCGAACTGCTGTCCGACCGCCTCACGCGCGCCTTGATCCAGCGTGCGATGGGCGGCGGCGGCCCCGACTACGAATTGTGATGAACCGCTTGCACACCCCCAATCTGCCGAGCCGCCTGCCCCAGGTCGGCACCACCATCTTCACCGTCATGTCGGCGCTCGCGACCGAGTTGCAGGCCGTCAACCTGGGCCAGGGATTCCCTGACTTCGGCTGCGACCCGCGCCTGCCCGACCTGGTGAGCGCAGCGATGCGCGAGGGCCTCAACCAGTACCCGCCGATGCCCGGCGTGCCGGCGCTGCGCGAGGCGGTCGCGGCCAAGATCGAGTCGCTCTATGGCCGGCGCTACGACCCGGGCAGCGAGATCACCATCACCGCCGGCGCGACCCAGGCCATCATCACCGCGGTGCTGTGCTGCGTGCACCCCGGCGACGAGGTCGTCGTGCTCGAACCGTGTTACGACAGCTACGCACCGAACATCGAGTTGGCGGGAGGCAAGGTGGTTCGTGTGCCGCTCACGCCGCGCACCTTCCGCCCCGACTTCCCGGCCATCGCAGCGGCCCTGGGCCCACGCACCCGCGCGATCATCGTCAACTCGCCGCACAACCCGAGCGCCACCGTCTGGAGCGCGGCCGAGATGCGCCAGCTTGCCGACCTGCTCGCGCCGACCGAGATCCTGCTCATCGCCGACGAGGTCTACGAGCACATGGTCTTCGACGGCGCGCCGCATGTCAGCGCGGCATCGATTCCCGAGCTGGCAGCACGTTGTTTCGTCGTCTCGAGCTTCGGCAAGACCTACCATGTCACCGGCTGGAAGGTCGGCTACGTGGCGGCGCCGGCGGCGCTGACGGCCGAGTTCCGCAAGGTGCACCAGTTCAACGTCTTCACCGTCAACACGCCGGTGCAGCACGCGCTCGCGCACTACATGGCCGACCCGACGCCGGCACTCGAGTTGCCCGCCTTCTACCAGCGCAAGCGCGACCGCTTCGCCGCCGGCCTGCGGCGCACCGGCCTGAAGCCGCTGCACACCGCCGGCACGTACTTCCAGTGCGTGGACTACAGCGCCGTGAGCAGCCTGCCCGAGGCCGAGTTCTGCAAGTGGCTTACGCGCGAGGCGGGAGTGGCGGCGATTCCCCTCTCGGCCTTCTACGATGGCGGATTCGAACAGGGCCTTGCGCGGCTGTGTTTTGCCAAGAAGGACGAGACGCTGGACGAAGCACTGGCGCGACTCGCACGCCTCTGAAGGCGCTGGCGCGGCAGGCCTTGGGTCAGCCGGCGCGGGTCGAAGTCTCTTCGAAGAACCCGAACTGGCTCACCGAACGCGCCCCGGCGGGCGACGCAGGCGCATCGCTCAGGTCGAGGTCGATCGACGCGATCGTGAGCTCGCCGAGCGGCAGCGGGTCCAGCGCCGCGGTCACGGCCGCCTCGGACGCCAGCGGGGTCAGCGGCAACAGCAGATCGATGCCGGCCGCGTCCGGCTCGCCGTGCGCGCAACGGTCACGTGCCAGTGCATACAGGAACAGGACCTCGCGGTAGGCCGGCAGCTCGAAGAGCTGGTGCCCGTCACTGCGGAAGAGCAGCGTCTCGAGCTCGGCCATCGCGTCCACCGGGCGCGGCCAGCTGCGCTGCAGCTGCGCGACGACGTCCGGGTAGTTCTCGAGCGTGCGCCCCACCCGCACGTCGGCGACCCAGGCCGGTGCGATGGCATTGAAGCGGTGGTTGAACTGGTCGCGTGTGTGGTCATAGGCCGCTTCGTTGCCGACACGGCGGTAGATGTCCATCAGCTTCAGGTAAGGCAGCGGGCTGGTATTGCCGCTGCCGCGCAGGTGCTCGGCGAGCAATTCGATCGCCGCATCGTCCTGGCCCAGCACGATGAAGAACTCGGCTTGCTGCTCGAGGTCGAGAAGCTCGTCGATGGCGACCTCGCGCAGCGGCGGCGGCAGGACCACCGTGCGCTCGACCGGCAGTTCGGGCAGCGGCTCGAACTCGACCTCCGCCTGCGGCCCGCCAGCCGCGGCCGATACCGTGCTGGCGACAGGCCGCGGCGCATCAGCCGCGACGGTGGCGGCGGGATTGGTGTCGGCGGCATCGGTGTCGGCACCCTGTTCGCCCCACCAGGCGCGGGCGCGGGCCCGGGTCGAGCGCAGCTGGAACCAGAGACCCCCTGCGATCACGATCAGGGCGGCCACGGCGGCCCACAGCGCCGACACCCAGCGGCTGTGCGCGTTGGCGGCGTCCAGCGCCTGGCCCATGCGAAGCAGTTCCTCGCGCTGCGCCTGGGCGTCGCGCTTGACGGCCTCCAGCCCGGCTTCGAGCGCCGCCACACGCGCCGTGGCGGCGACGGCCGATGCCTGTGCCGCGCTGGCCGCCTGTTCCGCCGCAAGCAGTGCGGCCTCGCGCTCCGCCGCCACCAGCGTCGCCGCGGTCAACAGCGCCGACGCGCTGCCGGGCGGATCCAGTCGCAGCCGCGGCAGTTCGGCCTTGGCCACGGCCGGACGTGGCAGCGCGGGACCGGATTTGCGCGCCGGCTTGGCGCGCGCGACCTTGGGTGCGGGTGCGGGTGCGGGTGCGGGTGCGGGTGCGTTCGTGGCGCGTTCCGATGCCTCGGTACGCGGCGGGCGGGCTGGTGGCGGCGGCGCCACGGTCGACGGACTCTCCGGCGACTCGGCGTGTGGGGGCAACACCTGCACGGGCGTGACCGGCACCGCCGCATCGGCCTCGACCACCATCGCCACCGGCACGTACACGGGCTCGGCGGTAGGCAGAGGTGCAGACGCCAGACCCGCACCCGGCGGGTCGGCAAAGAGCGTGAAGCGGCGCGACACCTTGCCGTCGCACCCGGCGTTGACCAGCACCGACACCACCGGCTCGTCGATACGGGTGCTGGTTCGCACACGCAACGAATGCACGCCGCCCACCGTCTCCAGCGAGGCCCCGACCGAACTGCGAGGCACCAGGTTGTCCCCGACCGTGACCTCGGCCGAGATGCAGGCCGGCGCCGGCACTTCGCCCCCATCGGCGCGCAGCGCCACCACGAAATCAAGCGGGTGGCCCAGCACGGCGGCCGGGCTGGAGCGACCGAAACCGAGCGCCGAGGCGTCGCGTGCACCGGTGGTGGCGGCGAGTGACAGCAAGGTGAGGGTCAGGAGCCGCTGGGGCATATAGGGGCGCACGGGTCAGCGCAAGTGGTGTTTGCAGAGTCACTCTAGCAGCGCCGTTTACATATTCGAACGCGGAAAAGAGGCCACTTTCCGGCGCACGGGGACGCATCGATCGGCCGCCCTCCGGGCTGCCTTTCGGCGCCAGAATGAGATACCGTGCGGCGGCAAACCACGCCCAGGCACCCGACACGATGGAACCCAACACCGGCACCAAGGCTGTTGCCGAGCAGCACCGCTTCGACATCGCCGCGCTGCAGTCCTACCTGGCGCCCCGACTCGACGGGTTCGCGGGGCCGCTGCGGGTCGAGCAGTTCAAGGGCGGCCAGTCGAACCCGACCTTCAAGCTGGCGACACCCGGCTCGGCCTACGTGATGCGCACGAAGCCGGGCCCGGCGGCGCGCCTGCTGCCTTCTGCCCATGCGATCGAGCGCGAGTTCCGCGTCATGCAAGCGCTCCACGGCAGCGAGGTCCCGGTGCCGCGCATGCACCTGCTGTGCGAAGATGAGTCGGTCATCGGGCGCGCGTTCTACGTCATGGCGTTTGTCGAGGGCCGCGTGCTCTGGGACCAGGCACTGCCCGGTCTGGCGAAGCCAGAGCGCGCGGCGATCTACGACGAGATGAACCGGGTCCTCTCGGCGCTGCACCGCGTCGACCCAGCGGCCGCAGGGCTGGCCGACTTCGGCAGGCCGGGCAGCTACTTCGAGCGCCAGATCGGGCGCTGGAGCAAGCAGTACCTGGCCTCTGTCACCGAGCCGATCGACGCGATGGACAGGCTCATCGAATGGCTGCCGGCGCACATCCCGGCCGGCGCACGCGACGAGACCCAGGCCACGATCGTGCACGGCGACTTCCGCATGGACAACCTGATCTTCGCGCCCGACGAGCCACGCGTGCTGGCGGTGCTCGACTGGGAGCTGGCCACCCTCGGCCACCCGCTCGCCGACTTCAGTTACCACTGCCTGGCCTGGCACATCCCGCACTCGATGGGCCGTGGCATCGGCGGGCTCGACGCGCCGGCCCTGGGCATCCCCAGCGAAGCCGAGTACCTGCGACGCTACTGCGAACGCACCGGCCGAAGCGGCGGCGCAGCCGCCTTGTTGGCTGAGTGGGACTTCTATCTCGCGTACAACCTGTTTCGCATCGCTGCGATCCTGCAAGGCATTGCCCGTCGGGTGGTGGACGGCACGGCGGCGAGCGCTCAGGCGCGCCAGGCCGGCGCCGGCGCCCGGCCGCTGGCCGAACTCGGCTGGTTCTTCGCCCAAAAAACCTGAGGAGCACTGAATGGACTTCGACTTCTCGCCGCGGACGCAGGAACTGCAGGCCCGCGTGCAGGACTTCATGCAACACCACGTCTACCCGGCCGAGGGCGCTTGGTGGGCGGAACTCGAAGCCAACACCCAGGCCGGCAAACGCTGGACACCGCTGCGCGTGATCGAGGACCTGAAGCCCAAGGCACGCGTAGCCGGGCTCTGGAACCTCTTCCTGCCGCCGCGCGCCGAAGCCCAGGCGGCCGAGGCCACCGCCCACGGCGCGGGCCTGAGCAACCAGGAGTACGCCCCGCTGGCCGAGATCATGGGTGCGGTGCCGTGGGCGAGCGAGGTCTTCAACTGCTCGGCGCCCGACACCGGCAACATGGAGGTCCTGGTGCGCTACGGCACGCCGGAGCACCGTACGCGTTGGCTCGAACCGCTGCTGGCGGGCGAGATCCGCAGCGCTTTTGCGATGACCGAGCCCGCGGTGGCTTCTTCGGACGCGACCAACATCGAGGCCCGCATCGAGCGCCAGGGCGACGAGTACGTCATCAACGGGCGCAAGTGGTGGACCAGCGGCGCCGGCGACCCGCGCTGCAAGATCCTGATCTTCATGGGCAAGACCGACCCCGGCGCAGCGCGCCACGCGCAGCAGTCGATGGTGCTGGTGCCGATGGACACGCCGGGCGTGAAGGTGCTGCGCCCCCTCAACGTGATGGGCTACGACGACGCGCCGCACGGCCACATGGAGATAGCCTTCGACGACGTGCGCGTGCCGGTGAGCAACATCCTGCTCGGTGAAGGGCGCGGCTTCGAGATCGCGCAGGGGCGCCTCGGCCCCGGCCGCATCCACCACTGCATGCGCCTGATCGGCCTCGCCGAGCGCTCGCTCAAGCTGCTGTGCCAGCGCGCCGCTTCGCGTGTGGCCTTCGGCAAGACGGTGGCACAGCAAGGCGTGACGATGGAGCGCATTGCCGACGCGCGCTGCATGATCGACCAGGCGCGCCTGCTCACGCTGAAGGCGGCGTGGATGATGGACAGGGCCGGCAACAAGGCGGCGCGGGCCGAGATCGCGATGATCAAGGTCGTGGCGCCGAACATGGCGTGCCAGGTCATCGACTGGGCGATGCAGGTGCACGGCGCCGCCGGCATGTGCCAGGACTTCCCGCTCGCCTACTTCTATGCCCAGGCGCGCACGCTGCGTTATGCCGACGGGCCCGACGAAGTACACCGCAACGCGATCGCCAAGTTCGAACTCGGCCGCCACGCGGGTTGAATCAAGCGCCAGGGGGCGCTGAACCGCTTGCTAGAGCCGTGACTCGGCGGCGTCGCGCGGCATCGCGGACGAGGTCCACAGGCTCGGCTGCGTGCTCGGGCCCGGTGCCAGATCGTCGATTTCAGAGATCGCGCGCCGTGCTTCGCGCATGGCGGTCTCGAACAGCAGCAGCCAGCGGTCCAGCGCTTCGGGTTCGGGCTCGGCGACCGCAGCGCGCAGCATCAGGCGCCCGCGCGCGACCATCAGCACAAGCGGGTCCGAGCGCGTCCCGGGGGCGGCGCGCAGTTCGTCTGCCAGCGGCCCGTCGATCCAGTGCGTGAGCCAGGGTTTGTGATTGGCCACCGCGGCGTAGCGATCGCGCAGCGTCTTCAACTCGGCGCCGCCGAGCTTGGGGTACATCACGAGCCAACGCATCTCGGGCGGTGTGCTGGTGTCGATTCGAGTCTGCACGCCTTCGACATACTGGTCGAAGACAGTGCGTTCCATCGACTCCTGCAACTCGCGCGTCAGCACCAGTACCTGCAGGTCCGCCGGCAAGCCGACTTCGCCGCGCAGCCGCAGTTCGTGGCCTTCGACATAACCACGCTGCGACGGGCCCCACTCCAGCCGCCACGGCATCGCACCCATGCGGCCGTCGATGACAAAACCCTCGCTCTTGCGCACACCGCGAAACACGTACTGCTTGCCCTCAGCCCACGGCGCCAGCGCGTCCCACCCTTTGCGCCGAGCGGGTTCGCCAAACCATTTCTTCAGTGAATCGAGCATGGTTTAGAGTCGTCCGGGAGCCAGCCAGGAGCCGACACAGTGATCGAAGTCTATTCATGGGCCACACCGAACGGCCACAAGGTCCACATCATGCTGGAGGAATGTGGTCTGGCGTACCGTGCCCATGCCGTCAATATCGGTGCGGGCGAGCAATTTGCACCAGAGTTCCTCGCCATAAGCCCGAATAACAAGATTCCGGCCCTCACCGACCCCGATGGTCCGGACGGCAAACCGATCTCGCTCTTCGAGTCGGGTGCCATCCTTTTGTACCTGGCCGGCAAGACCGGTCGCTTCCTGCCCAAGGGCACCGCGCAGAAGTACGAGGTGCTGCAGTGGTTGATGTTCCAGATGGGCGGCGTCGGCCCGATGCTGGGCCAGACGCACCACTTCAGGATCTACGCGCCGGAGAAGATCCCCTACGCGGTCGACCGCTACAGCAACGAGGCCCGGCGCCTGTACGGCGTGATGAACCGCCGGCTCGCCAAGAGCAAGTACCTGGGCGGGGCCGAGTATTCGATCGCCGACATCGCCGTCTTCCCGTGGCTGCGCTCATGGAAGAACCAGGGCATCGACTGGAACGACCACCCGCACCTGAAGGGCTGGTTCGATGAAATCGGCGCGCGCCCGGCCGTGAAGCGCGGTGTCGAAGTGCTGGCGTCGCTGCGCAAGCCGATCACCGACGACAAGTCGCGCGAGGTGCTCTTCGGCGAAACCCAGTACCAGCGCCACTGATATGAAGCGAGCGGTCGCCCGCCGCCGCTGCGGGCTTCACTCGTAGCGCTGACTCGCCTTCCAGCGCCCGGCGTCGGTGAAGCTCACGGCCGGTGCAGACTGCGGCTTGTGATCGCGCGAGAACCCGAGGAAGGTGCGCGTGCGTGCCGTCGCCGGCGCGAGCGCCGAGCCGAGGATCGCCGCCGCGCGCTGCTTCGTCAGGCCATCGAGCGCGCTCAGGGTGGCTTCCCTTCGCTTCCACTCGGTGTCTTCGTCGTAGGCCAGCTCGAACAGGCGCCCGGCGCGTTCCGCGATCGACTTGTCCTTCTCGAGCAGCTTGGCGCGCACCCCGGCCACGATGGTCTGCCAATCGGCGTCGGGCAGTGCCTCGAGTTGGGCCGGCAACTGCTTGATCACCGCATCGGCGCGGGTCTCGAGCACGTCCGCCGGGTAGTCGCCGGACTGGACGATGATGTAGGCGAACTGCGTGTGGGCCTCGCCCCCCGCGCCGCCGAAGACGATATAGCCGAGCTGCTGCCGCGTGCGCAACTCGCTATAGATCGGCGGGCCGATGAAGGCCGCCAATGCCAGCGTGGCCGCGCGCATCTCCGGCGTGTCGGTGCCAAGCATCAGCTCGCGCCTGAAGGCGGAGTTGTTGACCTGCAGCGTTTCGCTCGTCCGCACCGACTGGCCTGGCGACATGGCCAGCAGTCGCCTTTGCAGCAGTTCGCGCTCGGGGACCGGCGCCGGCCGCAACACTGCAGCGACCCGGCGCGCGGTGGCGACGGCATCGGCCGGCCCGAGGTTGCCGTAGCTCAAGGCCTCGAGCATGCCGCGTGCGTAGACCGTGCGCGCAAAGGTCTGCAGCTGCGCGAGCGTGAGTTCGCGCGCCACCGGCAGCATCTCGTCGGGCCGGAAATGGAATTCGCGCACGGCCCGGCGCCGCGTCTCCTGCAGGGTCACGTAGGCATCGACACGGTC
>DATDER010000005.1:0-2012 GCA_036523095.1 Rubrivivax sp. | reverse complement strand
TCCTTGGCAACCAGGGACTCGATCTGCTGAAACAGCGCCCGCTTCGCACCGAGGTCTTCGACGATGGCCTCGACCACCAGACGCACGGGCTCCAGCTCTTCGAGCGCAGCCAGGGGACGAATGCGGCTCAGCGTGGCATCGACCTCTTCCGGGGTGAGCTTGCCCTTCGCAGCCAGGCCATCGAGCGTCGCACCGAGCTTCTGCGCCGCCTGCTGCGCGGCGCCGTCACGCGCATCGAACAACTGCACGCGGTGGCCGGCCTGCGCTGCAACCTGCGCGATGCCCAAGCCCATGATGCCGGCGCCGACGACCAGCACCGGAGCCTCCTTCAGCGACTTCCTGCTCATCGGGGGATCCAACCGGCGGGACGTTTGCCCAGGAAGGCCGCGAAGCCCTCGCGCGCTTCGTCGCTGCCCCGAACGCGGCTGATCGTTCGCGCCGTCAATTCGCGCACCTCGGCGGTGACCGGGCCGACCTCGAGCTGGGCGAACAAGCGCTTGATCTCGCGCTGCGCCAGCGGGGCGCCGGCCAACAGTTCGGCCACAACGGCGTCGACCGCCGCGTCAAGGCGTTCGGGTGCCACGACCTGTTGCACCAGGCCGATCGACAAGGCCTCGGCAGCCTGGATGCGCGCGCTGGTCAGGGCCAGCCGCCGCGCCTGGCGCCTGCCGACCGCATTGACGAGATACGGGCCGATCACCGCCGGCAGGATACCGAAGCGCGCTTCGCTGACCGCAAACGCGGCGTTGTCGGCGGCGATGGCGATATCGCAGGCACAGGCCAGACCGACACCGCCGCCGAGCGCTGCGCCTTGCACCCGTGCCACGGTCGGCTTCGGCGCTGCCTCGATGCGCGCCAGCATCGCGGCAAAGCGACGTGCATCCTCGAGATTCCATTCCTGCGACGCGTCGCTGGCACGCTGCATCCATTTCAGGTCGGCCCCGGCACTGAAATGCTTGCCCTCGCCTGCGAGCACGATCACGCGCACGCGCTCGTCGGCACCGAGACGGTCAAAGGCGTCATCGAGCTCGCCAATCATCGCCTCGTCGAAGGCGTTGAAGACCGCCGGTCTCGACATCGTGACCTGGGCCACGCCGGGCTGGCGCTGGGTGATGGACAACGAAGGCATCAGGTGGTTTCCAGGGCGTGGATCAGTAAGTCTCCAGATGGAGACGACCATCGCGCTTCAACGCAGCACCGACGCTGTCCCAGGACAAGCCGGCCTTGTGCGCCACGTCGCGCAAGGCCATGACCACGCCCTCCTCCATGCTCTTCAGGCCGCAGACGTAGAAGAAGGCGTCGGGCTCGGCCAGCAGCACGCCGAGGTCGGCAGCGCGTTCGCGCATCAGGTCCTGCACATAGCGCTTGGGCTGGGCGGGCGTGCGGCTGAAGGCGAAGTTGATGTCGATGAAGTCCCTCGGCAGGCCCTGCAGCGGGCCGAAGTAGGGCAACTCTTCCTTCGTCCGCGCGCCGAAGAAGAGCATCAGCTTGCCACCCTCGAACTTGCCGCTCGCGCGCAGGCGGCGCCGCCACTCGGTCATCGCGCGCATCGGTGCGCTGCCGGTGCCGGTGCAGATCATCACGATGTTCGATCGTGGATGGTTGGGCATCAGGAAGCTGGTACCGAAGGGTCCGATGACCTGCACCTCGTCACCGACCCGGAGGTCGCACAGGTAGTTGCTGGCCACACCACGAACCGGCTGGCCCTGGTGGTCTTCGAGCACGCGCTTGATGGTCAGCGAGAGGTTGTTGTAGCCGGGCCTCTCGCCGTTGCGCGGGCTGGCGATCGAGTACTGGCGCGCGCGGTGCGGGCGGCCGCTCGCGTCGGTGCCCGGCGGCACGATGCCGATCGACTGGCCTTCGAGCACCGGGAAAGGCATGCTGCCGAAGTCGAGCACCAAGTGGTGGGTGTCGTACTCCTTGCCAACCTCGGTGACGCGCACATTGCCGACCACCGACGCGCCGGTCGGGCCGTTCTTGGCGCCGTACAGATTGGTATAGGCATGCGCCGC
>DATDER010000004.1:0-4075 GCA_036523095.1 Rubrivivax sp. | reverse complement strand
GCGGCTTCGCTCGCTCGATCAGCAAGCCGAAGTTCGTAAGTTCGGCCGACAGGCCGGACTAGAAGGAGCCGCCCATGGCCGACATCCACTACACCAACGTCCGCATCTTCGACGGCGGCGGCGACATGCCTTTCAGCGGCGAGGTGCTGGTGCAGGGCAACCGCATCGCGCGCGTCGCACGCATCGGTTACGGCGCCGCGGCGACACCGATCCGCGGCGCGCAAATCATCGACGGCGCGGGCGCCTTCCTGATGCCCGGCATGGTCGAGGCGCACACGCATTTTTCGTGGAACGACCAACCGAGCCTGGACGCGATCCAGCGCATGCCGCCCGAAGAGCACATCCTGTGGTGCGCCGAAGTCGCCAAGCGATATCTCGACATGGGTTTCACCTCCTGCGTCGGCGCGGCCGCAGCCAAGCCGCGACTCGACGTCGTGATCCGCAACGCCATCAACGACGGCACGATTCAAGGGCCCCGTTATCTCGCCGCGGGCCAGGAGATCACCGTGCCCGGCGGCCTGGGCGACACGACGCAGCCGCACCTGCCGCAGCCCGAGTTCGCCTTCGGCGCCGTCGTCAGCGGCCCTCACGAGATGCGGCGCTGCGTGCGCATGCAAGCCAAGTATGGCGTCGACACGGTGAAGATCAACCTCTCGGGCGAGTCGATCACCGGCATGTCCTCCGAGATGAGCCAGTTCACGCAGGAAGAGATCACCGTCTGCGTGCAGGAGGCCAAGGCCTGGGGCAAGCGCGTCGCGTCACACGCACGCTCGACCTGGGCGATCAAGGAATGTGTGCGCCAGGGCATCGAGGTGATCTACCACGCCAGTTTCTGCGACGAAGAGGCGCTGGACATGCTGGAGGCGCACAAATTCGAGCACTTCGTCGCCCCCGGCCTGGCCTGGCTCATCAACACCTGCCACAACGCGTCGCAATGGGGCCTGACGCCCGAGGTGACGAAGAAGATGGGTTACCACCGCGAGCTCGAAGCCGCGGTCGAAAGCATGAAGGCGCTGCGCAAGCGCGGCGTGCGCATCCTGCCCGGCGGCGACTACGGCTTTGCCTGGACACCGCACGGCACGAATGCGAAGGATCTCGAGTACTTCGTCAAGGTCCTGGGCATGAGCACGATGGAGGCGCTGTTGTCGGCCACCGCCTGGGGCGGCCCGATGATGAAGATGGGCAAGCACCTCGGCTACATCCGCGAAGGCTGCCTGGCCGACCTTCTGCTGATCGATGGCGACCCGCTCGCCGACATCACCGTGCTGCAGGACAAGAGACGCATCCTGTCGGTGATGAAGGACGGCGAGTTCCACCGTGCGCCACCGGTGCGCGCTGCGCGCGCGACACGCTGGGCCGCTTGAGGAGAAGGCACCATGGCTGACACCCTCTTCACCAACGTACGCATCCTCGATGGCACGGGCACCAATCCTTACGCCGGCAGCGTGCTCGTCAGCGGCAACCGCATCCGACAGGTCGGGCGCAACACCGCGGCCATCGCCCCCGGCGGCGCGACCGTGATCGACGGCGCCGGCGCCACGCTGATGCCCGGCATGGTCGAGGCCCACACGCACTTTTCGTGGAACGACGCCGCGACGCTGGCCGGCATCCAGTCGATGCCGCTCGAAGAGCACGTGCTCTGGTGCGCCAAGGTGGCGAAGAACTACCTCAATGCCGGCTTCACGAGCTGCCTCGGCGCCGCCTGCGCCAAGCCGCGGCTCGACGTGGTGATCCGCAATGCGATCAACAGCGGTCAGATCCCCGGGCCACGCTACCTCGCCGCGAGCCAGGAGATCACGGTGCCCGGCGGCTTGGGCGACGAGACGCTGCCGCATCTGCCCTTCCCGGAGTTCAGCTTCGGCGTCAACGTCAATGGCGCCGACGACATGCGCAAGGTCGTCCGCATGTTCCTGAAGTACGGCGTCGACAGCATCAAGCTCAACCTGTCGGGCGACAACTTCGTTCCCGGCGCTGGCTCGCACACCACCTGGATGACCGACGCCGAGGTCGCCGCCGCAGCCGAAGAAGTCAGGATGCGCGGAAAACGCATCATCGTGCACGCCCGCTCGGCGGCAAGCGTGAAGCAGGCGCTGCGCCACGGCATCGAGCTGATCTACCACGCCAGCTTCACCGACACCGAGACGCTCGACCTGCTCGAAGCTGCCAAGGACCGGGTGTTCATCGCGCCCGGCATCGCGATCCTGTACGCGCTGCTCAACGAGTCCGCGCCCTGGGGCATCACGCGCGAGATGGCGATCTCCTGGGGTTACCAGGAAGAGTGGGACGCGGCACTGGAGTCGCTGTCGAAGATGCACAAACGCGGGATCCGCATCCTGCCCGGAGGCGACTACGGCTTCGCCTTCAACCCGCACTACCAGAACGCGCGCGACCTCGAGCTCTTCGTCAAATACCTCGGTTTCACGCCGATGGAAGCCATCCGCAGCGTCACCGTCTACGGCGGCCAGATCATGCTGCACGGGAACGAACTCGGCGCGGTGAAAGAAGGGTATCTCGCCGACCTGCTGCTGCTCGACGGCGACCCGCTCGCCAACCTGTCGCTGCTGCGCGACCCGAAGCGAATCCTCGCGGTGATGAAGGACGGCGTGTTTGCCAAAGCCCCGGCGATCGCGACCCAACGGGCCTGGGAGCGCGCCGCTTGAGTTCACGCAACCGTCTGCTGTTGTGGTTGCTCGTGGGCGGCCCGATCGCGCTGTTCTCCTTGTGGGCCGCGTTCGACAACACACGCCTGTACTTCGTGACGCTCCTCAACGGGCTCACATTGGCGGCGCTGTACTTCATCGTCGCGAGCGGCTTCACGCTCGTCTTCGGCCTCATGCGCAACGTCAACCTCGCGCACGGCTCGTTGTACCTGCTCGGCGGTTATGTCGGCTACGTCGTGGCCGGGATGACTGGCTGGTGGGTCGTGGCGCTCGCGGCGGGTTTCCTCGCCGCGGCGCTGGGCGGCGTGCTGATGCAGGTGCTGATCCTGCGCCACATGCAGGGGCAGGAGCTGCGCCAGACGATGGTCACGATCGGGCTGTCGATCGTCATCGCCGATATCCTGCTCTGGATCTTCACCGGGCAGGTCCACCAGCTCGAAGCGCCCGAGTGGCTGCAGGGCCCGATCCGCGGCATCCCGCTCATCAACGCCTACTCGGCCTACCGGCTGAGCCTGCTCGGTTTCGGCATCGCGATCGGCATCGGGCTGTGGTGGCTGCTCAACCGCACCCGCGTGGGCATGATGATCCGGGCCGGGGTCGACGACCGCGGCATGCTCGCCGCGTCGGGCATCAACGTGAACCGGGTCTTCGCGATCACGTTCGCGCTCGGCGCCGGGCTCGCCGGCTTCGGCGGCGTGATCGGCGCGGTCGAGCTGTCGATGGTCCCGGGCGAGGACACACGCCTGCTGCTCGTGTCGTTGATTGTCGTCATCGTCGGCGGCATGGGCAGCGTGCCCGGCGCGGCGATCGGCGCGGTCATCCTGGGCCTGGCAGAAACCTATGGGCTGGCCTACGCGCCGACCTACAGCGTGGTCTTCACCTTCGTCATCCTGATCCTTGTGCTGGCGTTCCGCCCGCGCGGGATCATGGGGGGAAGAGGGTGAGGGCCGAGCGCCGGGCCGCTCCCAAGGCGGCCCGCATCCTCTCGGGGGATCGGTCGACGTACCCGTCGGACGAGGGGCCAACATGAGCGCAGCCCAGTGGCGCCGGGCGATGAACACCGGGCTCGCGGGCACGCTACCGCGCATCCCGGCGGGTCGCACGGCGGCGCCGCCCGCGCCGGCCGCCGATCCCTATGCGCACAGCGACGCGCCACGCTGGCTCAAGCACCTGTGGCGAACACTCGCGCCACGCCACGTGTTCACCGCGCTGCTGGTCCTGATCTTCCCCTTCATCGCGACGCCGTTCTTCACCTTCCAGGTCGCCTCGCAGTCGCTCGTGCTCGGGCTGATCGCGCTGTCGCTGACCTTCCGCGCCGGTTACGGGGGGATGGTGTCGCTGGCGCAGATGACGGTGGCCGGCATCGCCGGCTACACGATGGCGGTGCTCGGCACGAGCAGCAGCGCCGAGATCAG
>DATDER010000003.1:0-20985 GCA_036523095.1 Rubrivivax sp. | reverse complement strand
GCCACCGCGGTGCGCCCCGCGCGGTCGGCGGCGGTTGGCGACGCGGCGCCGCCGCGACCCGCCTTCGACGGGGTCGAGGACCGCCTGGCCTACCTGCGCTGGCTCGGCGCGATGAGCGATCGGTTGGTGCGCCGTAAGGCCGAGCACCAGACCCGGGTCGAGTTCCTGGAAGCGGTTTGGTACGCCAGCCGGCGCGCCGGGCTCGAGACCTCGCTCGTGCTCGGCCTGATCCAGGTCGAGAGCGGCTTCCGCAAGTACGCCATCAGCTCGGCTGGCGCGCGCGGTTACATGCAGGTGATGCCGTTCTGGGCCCGCCTGATCGGCGATGGTGACGCGAGCCGGCTCTTCCACATGCAGATCAACCTGCGTTTCGGCTGCACGATCCTGCGCCACTACCTCGACGTCGAGCGCGGAGATCTGTTCCTGGCGCTCGGCCGCTACAACGGCAGCCGCGGCCGCGCCGAATACCCGACCCTCGTCTTCGGTGCGCGGCGCCAGTGGGAGCTCAGCGCGGCCTGATCACAGGCCCTGCCAGGCGCGTACCTGCGTTCCGGAAGCGCCCGCGAGCGCCAGCACCCGCTCGACCGTGTCATCGACCAGCTCGTCGATGCTCGAAGGCCGGTTGTAGAACGCCGGCAGGGGCGGGAACACGACCGCGCCCATCTCGGTCGCTGCTGTCATGTTGCGCAGGTGGGCAAGGTTGAAGGGCGTCTCGCGCACCATCAGCACGAGGCGGCGGCGCTCCTTCAGCGTGACGTCGGCGGCGCGTGTGAGCAGGTTGTCGGACAGCGCGTGAGCGACCGCGGCGAGCGTCTTCATCGAACACGGCGCCACCACCATCGCCGCGGTCTCGAAGCTGCCACTGGCGAGGCAGGCACCCACGTCGCCGGGTGCGTAGGCATGGTCGGCGCGGGACTCGAGTTCGCGTCGGTCGAGGCCGAGTTCGTGGTGTACGTTGATCACGCCCGAGGGCGTGGCGACCAGATGGGTTTCGATCCCCAACGTGCGCGCCCGTCCAAGCAGGCGCACACCGTAGACCGCGCCCGTCGCCCCGGTGATGCCGACGACGAGGCGCTGCATGCGCTCAGGCGCCGCCGAGCGCCTGCTTCAGTTCGCCGCTCTCGTACATCTCCATCATGATGTCGGAGCCGCCGATGAATTCACCGTCGATGTAGAGCTGCGGGATCGTGGGCCAGTTGGCGTAGTCCTTGATGCCCTGGCGGACTTCTTCGTCCTCGAGCACGTTGACGGTCTTCAATTCCGACACGCCGCTGGCTTTCAGGAGCTGGATCGCGCGGCCCGAAAAACCGCACATCGGGAACTGGGCCGTGCCCTTCATGAACAACACGACGCGGCTGCCCTTGACCAACTCGTCGATGCGTTGTTGAACATCGCTCATGGCGCTGACTCCTCTAGTGATCGTTTCGGCGCGCAGGATAAGCCATCGCCCGGCGGCGGGCCGGCCCCGCCCAGCAAGCCCCTGGTGGAGCCCGTGTCAGAAGGCGTAGCGCACGTCGAACTGGACCAGCGGGGCGAGGCGCAGGTTGCGCACGGCGTCGTCCAGATTCTGCGGGCCGAGCAGGGCGCGGCCGAAGCGCCAGGTGCCGCCAGGGTTCTCCGACACCATGCCGACATCGGCCGAGAAGCCCCAACCGCCGTTTACCGACAAGCGTGTGTAGCCGATGCCCACGTAAGGCAGGGTGTCCGAACTGGCGCCATCGTCCGACAAGGCATCGAGCGCAGGCATCGTCTGGCGCCCGAGTGACAACGTGTCCCCGGGGCTGCCGGGTATCGCCGGCCGGCCGAGCCCGCGCACGGCGGCGCCGTAGAGCAGGCCGCTGGTGGCGCGGAACCCGCCCAGCCCACGCGGCGCCGCCAACAGCGGCTGGTTGAAATAGTAGTCGCCATAGATCGAAGCGCTTTGCATCCTCGGCGCCGCCGCGCCCAGTCCGGCAGACGGCAGCGCGAGCGAATCGCCCGGCCCGGCGGTGGCGCCGAGCGACACCCGGGCTTGCACGCGTGGCCAGACCCAGTCGGCGCTGACCAAGCCTTCGGCTGCGATGGCAGGGCCGCTGGCGGCAGCAGCGAGAGCGGAGGCGGCGAGCAGGGTGCGGAGCGAATGCTTGGTCATGGCGGGCCTCAACGACATGCGTTCGGTTTGTGCCGCCATATTGCTCCCGATTGGCCTGCGCTGTACCCCTCAAAGAGGGGACGCTGTCACGTTCTGATCCGCGGTTCTGCCAAAAGTGCCCAGCGCCCTCCCGTGCAGCGGGGGTTTGCGGCCAAGTCGACCCGTGTCGCTACCGCGACCAGCCCGTGGTGCGCCAGCAACGCCGCGACTGCGGCGTGTTGGCGCTGTCCATGTTCCAGCAGCAGCCAGCCGTCGTCGCGCAGATAACCTGGCGCGGCCGCAGCGATCTGCCGGATCGCGGCCAGGCCGTCGGCACCCGGGGTCAAGGCGAGTTGCGGCTCGTGCCGGAGCGCCATGAGGTGAGGATCGTCGGCGTCGATGTAGGGCGGGTTGCCCAGCACGAGGTCGAACCGGCGTGCACCCAAACCGGCGAACCAGTCACCCTGGACGAAGTCGATGGCCAAGCCCAGACGTGCCGCGTTGCCCTCGGCAACACCGAGCGCCGCGGCGCTGACATCGAGCGCGGTCACACGCGCGCGCGGGCATCGGTGCTTGACGGCCAGGGCCACTGCGCCGCTGCCGGTGCCCAGATCCAGCACCTCGGGGGCGGGCTCGGCCGCGAGGGGCCCGGCCAGGAGTTCCAGCGCCCAGTCGACGAGGGTTTCGGTGTCGGGGCGGGGAATCAACACCTCCGGCGTGACACGCAGGAGGATGCCGTGGAACTCGCGTTCGCCCACCAGGTAGGCCAGCGGCACACCGCCGGCACGGCTGGCAAGGCTGGCCCTGAAGGCGGCCGCAAGCGTCCCATCGACAGCCTCCTCGTCATGCGCCAGCACCCAGGTACGTGACCGGCCGGCGTGGTGGGCCAGCAGCAACTGGGCGTCGAGCCGATCGACCCCGGCGGCGCGTGCCTCGGCCAGCAGCGACGAGAGTCGGGGCGGGGTCGCCGTCGAGTTCAAGCGCTGCCCTCGAGCGCTGCCAGTTGCTCGGCTGCGCGTGCGGCCTGCAAGGCCTGCACCACGTCGTCCAGATCGCCCTCCATCACTTGACCTAGCTTGTAGAGCGTGAGGTTGATGCGGTGATCGGTGAGCCGTCCCTGCGGGAAGTTGTAGGTGCGGATGCGGTCGCTGCGGTCGCCGCTGCCGACGAGGCTCTTGCGCGTCGCGGCTTCTTTCGCGGCGCGTTCGTTGCGTTCCTTGTCGCGCAGCCGCGCCGCCAGCACCGCCATCGCCTTGGCCTTGTTGCGGTGCTGCGAGCGGTCGTCCTGGCACTCGGCCACGAGGCCGGTGGGCAGGTGGGTGATGCGGATCGCGCTGTCGGTCTTGTTCACGTGCTGACCGCCGGCACCGCTGGCGCGGAAGGTGTCGATGCGCAGCTCGGCCGGGTTCAACGTGACCTCGGCCGCCTCGTCGGGCTCCGGCATCACGGCCACGGTGCAGGCGCTGGTGTGGATGCGGCCCTGGCTTTCGGTCACCGGCACGCGCTGCACGCGGTGGCCGCCGGACTCGAACCTCAGCGTGCCGTAGACCTGCTCGCCTTCGATGCGAACGACCATTTCCTTGTAGCCACCGAGTTCGGCGTCGCTCTGGCTCATGACCTCGGTGCGCCAGCCGCGTTTTTCGCAGAAGCGCAGGTACATCCGGGCCAGGTCGCCGGCGAAGAGCGCCGATTCATCGCCCCCGGTGCCGGCGCGGATCTCCAGGAACGCCGGGCGTTCATCGTCCGGGTCGCGCGGAATCAGCGCCGACTGCATCTCGGCCAGCAGGCGCTCGAGGTCGGCAGAGGCGGCAACGATCTCTTCGCGTGCCATGTCGGCCATGTCGGCGTCGTCCAGCATCCCGCGCGCTGCGGCCAGGTCGGCCTCACGCTGGGTGTGCTGGCGGAAGAGTCCCACCAGATGCGCGACCTCGGCTTGCTCGCGCGACAGCGCGCGGTAGCGCTTGATATCGGACAGCACGCCTGCGTCGGCCAGGTTGGCGTCGAGCTCGGCCAGGCGCATCGACAGGCGTTCGAGCTGTTGGCGGAGTGAGTCTTTCATGGTCTGGAATGGAAACCGGCCGCGCGCGCTTCAGCAGCGCGGCGGCCGGTGTGGTCGACTTAGCTAACGGCCTTCGCCACCGGGGGGGCGCGAGCCGCCGCGCAGGAAAAGGCGCGACACGGTGGCCGCCAGCTCGTCGCGCTGCGCGCCGTCAGCGGCGTGCAGTTCCGCCATCGTGCCGTGCAACATCTTGTGCGTGATGCCGCGCGACAAGGCGTCGAGCACGGCGTCGACGTCTTCGCCGCGCGCGAGCAGCTTGCGTGCACGCGCGAGTTCGATGCCGCGCCAGTCGTCGGCCTGGCGGTGCAGCGCCTGGATCAGCGGCACCGCGGCGCGCTGGTCGAGCCAGTGCGAGAAGCTCAGCACGCCGGCGTCGACGATGGCTTCGGCACGCTCGACCGCTGCGCTGCGCTTTTCGCCCGCGGTCTGCACCAGGGTCGACAGATCGTCGACGCTGTAGAGGTACACGTCAGACAGCTTGGCGACCTCGGGCTCGATGTCGCGCGGCACCGCAAGGTCGACCATGAACATCGGGCGCCGGCGCCGCGCCTTCAGTGCCCGTTCGACCGCGCCCAGGCCGATGATCGGCAATGTGCTGGCGGTGCAAGAGATCACGGCGTCGAACTCGTGCAGCCGGGTCGGCAGGTCGGCCAGCGGCATCGAACTCGCACCGAAGCGCGCCGCGAGCGCTTCACCGCGCTCGAGTGTGCGGTTGGCCACGGCCATCAGCTTGGGCTCGCGCGCCGCGAAGTGCGTCGCGACGAGCTCGATCATCTCGCCCGCGCCCACGAACAGCACTTTGATCTGGCGCAGGTCTTCGAAGAGTTGCGACGCCAGCCGAACAGACGCCGCCGCCATGCTGATGGAATGCGCGCCGATCTCGGTCGACGTGCGAACTTCCTTGGCGACCGAGAACGAGCGTTGGAAGAGCTGGTGCAGCGTTCTGCCGAGCGTGCCCGCGGCGTCGGCTTCGCGCACCGCCTGCTTCATCTGGCCCAGGATCTGCGGTTCGCCCAGCACCATCGAATCGAGCCCCGAAGCAACGCGGAAGGCATGCCGCGCCGCCGCCTGGTCTTCCATCAGGTAGGTGTGCGACTGCAACTGTTCGCCGCTGACCCGGGCCTGGTCGGCCAGCCAGTCGACAGCGGGGCGCACCAGTTCGCGCGCTTCGGCGGGGTCGGCGGCGACGTACAGCTCGGTCCGGTTGCAGGTGGAGACGAGTGCCGCTTCTGGCGCCGCGAGCTGAAGGCGCTCGCGAAAGCCACGCAGCGCCGGCGACAACTGCTCGGGCGCAAAGGCGAGTCGGCCGCGCAGGTCCAGCGGCGCGGTGGTGTGGTTCAGCCCCAGCGCAAAGACGCTCATCCGGCGATTGTAAGATTCCGCGGACAAAAGGGCGTGCATGTGCGGGTTGACACCGAGGAGTGTCCGCCCCGCTTCACGCCGTAACAACGATGGGACCCCTGGACGCTCTCTGGCACCTGCTGGCCTTCTTCACCCCCGCCGTGGGCGTCGGGGTGTTGGCCGCGCTGTTGGCCAAGGTCCTCTGGCGCAGCGAACTGGCGCCGGTTCGCTGGCGGCGGCTCGCCTGTTTTGCCACGGGAGCGGGTGCCTTGGCGTCGATCGGCGGGCTGCTGGTTTTTGGACGCGACGGCCGGATGGCGACCTATGCGCTGCTGGTGGTGGCCAGTGCGCTGGCGCTGTGGTGGGCCGGATTCGGCCCCGGCCGCAAGTGAGGTCGGCCGGCCTCAGGCCGCGAGCGCCGCGTCACGCACCAGCACTTCGCCGCGCAGCGAGTGCGGCAGCGCCTGCGTGACCGTGATGTCGATCATCTGGCCGACCAAGCGCGCCGCCGACGGGCCACCCGGGAAGTTGACGATCCGGTTGCATTCGGTGCGGCCCATCAGCTCGGCGGCATCCTTGCGCGAAGGACCCTCGACGAGGATTCTTTGCACGGTGCCCACACGCGACGCCGAGATCCGCTGTGCGTTCGCTTCGACCGCGGCTTGCAGTTGCTGCAGACGTTGCAGCTTGAGTGCCTGCGGCGTGTCGTCGCGCAGGTTCGCTGCCGGCGTGCCGGGGCGCGGGCTGAAGATGAAGCTGAAACTGGCGTCGAAGCCGACCTCGTCGATCAGCGCCATCATCTTCGCGAAGTCGTCTTCGGTCTCGCCCGGGAAGCCGACGATGAAGTCGCTCGACAGGCTGAGGCCGGGCCGCACGCGGCGCAGCGCGCGCACCGTGCTCTTGTATTGCAACGTGGTGTAGCCGCGTTTCATCGCGCCCAGGATACGGTCGCTGCCGTGCTGCACCGGCAGGTGCAGGTGGTTCACGAGCTGGGGGATGCGCGTGTAGGCCTCCACCAGCCGCGGCGTGAACTCGTTCGGGTGGCTCGTGGTGTAGCGGATGCGCTCGATGCCGGGGATATGCGCCACGCACTCCAGCAACAACGCGAAGTCGGCGATCTCTGCTGTACTACCCATCGCGCCACGGAAGGCGTTGACGTTCTGCCCGAGCAGCGTCACTTCCTTGACGCCTTGTTCGGCCAGGCCAGCCACTTCGGCCAGCACATCATCGAGCGGGCGGCTCACCTCCTCGCCGCGTGTGTAGGGCACGACACAGTAGGAGCAGTACTTGGAGCAGCCCTCCATGATCGAGACGAAGGCGCTCGCGCCTTCGACCTTGGCCGGCGGCAAGTGGTCGAACTTCTCGATCTCGGGAAAGCTGATGTCGACCTGCGGGCGCTGCAGGCGCTGGCGCGCCTCGATCATCTGCGGCAGCCGGTGCAAGGTCTGCGGGCCGAAGACGAGGTCGACGTAAGGCGCACGATCGACGATCGCGGCGCCTTCCTGGCTCGCGACACAACCGCCGACGCCGATCAACACGCCCTTGGCCTTCAGGTGCTTGACACGGCCGAGGTCGCTGAAGACCTTCTCCTGCGCCTTCTCGCGCACCGAGCAGGTGTTGAAGAGGATGAGATCGGCCTGCTCGACGTCGGTCGTGGGCTCGTAGCCTTCGGCCGCACGCAGCACGTCGGCCATCTTGTCGGAGTCGTAGTCGTTCATCTGGCACCCGAAGGTGCGGATGAAGACCTTCTTGCCGGTCAAGGTTTGCTCCAGCTCTGCCCGATCGGATTGAAGACCAGTGCCTTGGCCTCGGCCTCGCTGCGCGGCCAGGTGCGGTTGGCCAGCTCGGCCGGGTTCAGCACCCAGACATCGAAGAGCAGGCCGGACGTTTCCCGTGTGTAATGCACCACGAGCTTGCGGCCGGCGAGTGCACCCGACATCTGCAGCAGGTTGTCCTCACCGCGAATGCGCGCGCCCGGGGCGAGGCGCTCCGGGCGGCCGTTCAGCGTGACCTCGGGCGGTGCCGTGACGACGAGCTCGCCGCGCAACGCGTTGGCGGGGAAGTTGCGGTGGGTCTGGGCTGTCGCCGGCGGCAGCAGCAGCGTGGCCAGCAGGGCCACAAAGGCACAGCGGAGCATGGTGTGGATCCAGGGGCTGTGAGAGTGGAAAACCGAGTCGGGATTCTAGTGGAGCGACTGCAGCGTGCCCGCTTCCGTCTTCATCTCCAGGGCTGACGGCGGCAAAGTACCTGCTTTAGGCTCGGCGCCGCAGCATGCAGTTCAGTCACAACCAACCAGGAGCTGAGATGGCGAGCAAGGAGAAGCAATCGAACAAACAACCCAACATCGTGGTCATCTGGGCGATGACATCGGCATCTCGAACCTGAGTTGTTATTCGCACGGACTGATGGGCTACAGGACGCCTAACATCGAGCGTATCGCCAAGGAAGGGATGATGTTCACCGACTCTTACGGCGAGCAGTCCTGCACCGCCGGGCGCTCGTCGCTCATCACCGGCCAAAGCGCCTTCCGCACCGGGATGACCAAGGTGGGCATTCCCGGCGCCGATGTGGGCCTGCAGGCGAGGACGCGACCATTGCCGAACTGCTGAAGCCACTGGGCTACGCGACCGCCCAGTTCGGCAAGAACCACCTCGGCGACCGCAACAACTACCTGCCGACGGTCCATGGCTTCGACGAGTTCTTCGGCGACCTCTATCAACTGAATGCCGAAGAGACCCGGAAGACCCCGACTACCCATCCGAGAGGGAATTCCCGCAGTTCAACAAGGCCCTCCGTCCGCGCGGCGTGCTGCACTGCTTGGCCACCGACAAGGACGACGCGACCGTGGATCCGCGTTTTCGCCGCGTCGGTAAGCAGAAGATCTCGTTGCCGGGAAACAGAAAACCCCTGGCGAATCTTGGATCTGCCAGGGGTCTGGGGATGGTGGCGCTTCAGGGATTCGAACCCCGGACCTGCGGATTATGATTCCGTCGCTCTAACCGACTGAGCTAAAGCGCCTTGGGCCCGCAATTATAACGAGCGGGTCCGTGGTGGCGGCGCCCGGTTCAACCCACGACCGCATGTTCAGTTTCTTCAAGAAAAAGCCACCCGCCGACGCGCCGCTGGCCGCCCAGACACCCGCCGAAACGCCAATCGCAACGCCGCCGCTGCCGCCAGCGCCGGCACCGGCAGCGCGCGCCGGGTGGCTCGACCGCTTGCGTGGCGGACTGCGCAAGACCGGCAGCAGCATCGCGGTCGTCTTCACCGGCACGCAGATCGATGACGCGCTGTACGAAGAGCTCGAATCGGCGCTGCTGCTGGCCGACACCGGCCTGCCCGCAACCGAGCACCTGCTCGCCGACCTGAAGCGGCGTGTCAAGGCGGCCAAGGCGACCCAACCTTTGGCGGTGAAGGGGCTGCTCGTCGACGCGCTGGCGGAGTTGCTGGCGCCGCTGCAGCGGCCGCTCGAGGTGGGCGCCGCCAGGCCGACGGTGATCATGGTTGTCGGCGTCAACGGCGCCGGCAAGACCACCAGCATCGGCAAACTGACGTACCACCTGGCCGGCGCGGGCCAGAAGGTGCTGCTCGCCGCGGCCGACACTTTCCGTGCCGCTGCGCGCGAGCAACTCGCGGCCTGGGGCGAGCGCAACGACGTGGGGCGGGGCGGGATCGTGAGCCGCATCGACATCATCAGCCAGGAGGGCGGCGACCCCGCCGCGGTGAGCTTCGACGCGGTCGTTGCCGGCAGCTCCCGAGGCTGCGACGTCGTGATCGCCGACACCGCGGGCCGCCTGCCGACGCAGACCCACCTGATGGAGGAGTTGAAGAAGATCCAGCGCACGATCGGCAAGGCGCAGGCGGGCGCGCCGCACGAGGTGCTGCTGGTGGTGGACGGCAACACGGGGCAGAACGCGCTCGCGCAGGTGAAGGCCTTCGACGCGGCGCTCCAGCTCACCGGGCTCGTCGTGACCAAGCTCGACGGCACCGCCAAGGGTGGCATGCTGGCCGCAATCGCGCGCTGGTGCGCGGCAGAGAGGCGACCGCTCGCGGTCTACTTCATCGGCGTCGGCGAGCAACTCGAAGATCTGCAGACCTTCGACGCACGCGAGTTTGCGCAGGCGCTGGTGCAGTAGGCCGGCGCAGCCGCCGGCCGGTCTCAATGAACCCGGGCGCTGGCCGCGGGCAGGTTGTCGAGATCCTCGAAGAACGCCGACGGCACCGGTTCCATCGCACCGTACTGTTCGGCCGCAGCGTCGCCTTCGGCCAGCAGTTCGGAGATCTCGGGCACCGGGATCAGCGGCATGGGCCCCGAGGATGCCTGCCGCGCTGCGGGCGCACTGGCGAGCCCGGTGGCGCGTGTGAACTCGGCGCCGAGCAGCGTGCGCACTTCGGCCAGGCCAGGCAGTTCGCCTTCACGCCAGATGTAGACGCCGATTCCCGCCGCACGCAGCACACGTGCCATGCGGTCGTGGCGGCGCCGGCTGCGCTCGCTGTCGTTCTGGACCCGGACGTCGATCACCGCGAGCACACGCGAGCTGCTGTCGCACAGCAGCAGGTCGGCGTTGAGGTTGCCCACACGTTGCAGCCAGTCGACGTAGGAGTTGCGTGTCGGCACACGCAAGAAACGCGACAACGGCACCTGCGCCAGCACGAGGAAGCCGGGCATCGCGCGCTTGAGCAGCTCGTGGGCCTGGCTTTCGCTCGCGGTCAGCACACGCGCGGCCTCGGGCGGCCAGCTGGCGACGGTGTCGAGCGCCTCGCGGCGGGCGCTGCGTCGCTGGGAGCCACCTTGGCGCATGTGCATCGCAAACAGGCTGAGGATCAGGATGACCGATGCCGAGAGCACGGCGGCGGTCAGGGGGTCGGTTGGGAGCATGACGGTCCGGGCGGAGTGTCCAGCACGCCAACTTACGCAAGCGCAGCGCCGGGGTCAACCCGATGCGCGAGAGACCTGTCACGAAAGGTGTGACGGCGTGAACGTGCGTGCCTGAAACGAGAAATCGTGCGCGCTTCGCAGCGGCCGTGCGTGGTGCTCAGCGTGGCATGCCGGGCAGGCCGCCCATGCGTTTCATCATCTTCATCAGGCCGCCACCCTTCATCTTCTTCATCATGCCCTGCATCTGCTCGAACTGGTTCAGCATGCGGTTGACTTCCTGCACCTGAACCCCGGCGCCGGTGGCGATGCGGCGCTTTCGGCTGGCCTTGATGAGCTCGGGCTTGCGCCGCTCCAGTGCCGTCATCGAGCAGATGATGCCTTCCATGCGCTTGACGTCGCGTTCGGCACGGCCCATGTCGGCGCCCGCGGCCTTGGCGGTGAGCTGGCTCGGCAGCTTGTCCATCAGCCCGGCCAGCCCGCCCATCTTCTTCATCTGCGTGATCTGCGACAGGAAGTCGTTGAGGTCGAAGCTGTCGCCGGCCTTGACACGCGCGGCGAGCTTCTGCGCGGCGTCAATGTCGACGCCTTTCTGCACCTCTTCGACGAGCGCCAGGATGTCGCCCATGCCGAGCACACGCCCGGCGTGGCGTTCGGCGTCGAAGACTTCGAGGCCGTCGATCTTCTCGGAGACACCCGCAAACTTGATCGGCGCGCCCGTGACCTGGCGCACCGAGAGGGCCGCGCCGCCGCGCGAGTCGCCGTCGAGCTTGGTCAGGATCACGCCGGTGAGCGGCAGTGCGTCCTTGAAGGCCTTGGCGGTGTTGACCGCGTCCTGGCCCTGCATCGCGTCGACGACAAACAGCGTCTCCACCGGCTTGAGCACCGCATGCAGATCACGTATCTCGGCCATCAGGGCTTCGTCGATGCCGAGGCGGCCCGCGGTGTCGACCAGCAGCACATCGAAGTAATGACGCTTGGCGTGATCGAGCGCTGCGATCGCGATGTCGTGCGGTTTCTGATCCGGGGTCGACGCAAACCACTCGGCGCCGGCTTGGCGCGTGACGGTCTTCAGCTGTTCGATCGCGGCCGGCCGGTAAACGTCGGCCGAGACGGTGAGCACCTTCTTCTTGCGCTTGTCGATCAGGTGCTTGGCGAGCTTTGCGGTGGTGGTGGTCTTGCCCGCGCCCTGCAGGCCGGCCATCAGGATCACGGCCGGCGGCTGCACCGCGAGGTCGAGGTCGGCCACCCCTTCGCCCATCGTGCGACTGAGTTCCTTGTGCACGACGCCCACGAGCGCCTGGCCGGGGTTGAGCGAGCCGGTGACTTCCTGCCCGAGCGCCTTTTCTTTCACGCGGGCAATGAAGTCGCGCACGACCGGCAGTGCAACGTCGGCTTCGAGCAGCGCCATGCGCACCTCGCGCAACATGTCGCCGACGTTGCTCTCGGTGATGCGGGCCTGGCCACGCATCGTTTTCACGAGGCGCGTCATGCGGTCGGTCAGGGTCGTGGCCATCGGGCTTCCGGGGGGTCGGTGCGGGCGGTGCCGCACGGTGTGCGGCGTGCTGGGCTTCCCGTGCAAGCGCGGGGCGCCGCAGGGAGCGAACGTACACTCTGCCGATGATTCTATCGTCCGGTTCCTTGGGCGGCTGGCCGGTCGCGCTGGCGCTGGTAGCGCTGGTGGCTTATGCACTGGCGGCACTGCCCGGGTCGTTGCTGGGCCGTTGGGCGGCACCGATGCTGATCGCCGGCGTCGCAGCCCATGCGGCGATGTTGGCGGTGGAGATCGGCAGCACCGGGCTCGCCCCGGCGAGCGCGCGCCTCGGCTTCGGTCCGGTACTGTCGCTCACGGTGTGCCTGGTGCTGCTGGTGCACACGATCGAAAGCCGTTTCCTGCCTTTGCCTTCGGTGCGACGCATCCTGGCCTGCGCCGGCGGCGCGGCGGTCGCGCTCGCGGTGGCCTATCCGGGCGACCCGCAGGTGCTCAGTTCGCCGCTGGCGCCGCTGCACTGGCTCGTTGGCGTGGCGTCGTATGGCCTGTTCGGCGCCGCCGTGCTGCATGCATTGCTGTTGGACGCGGCCGAGCGCCGACTGCGTCAGCGTGTCGGCGCACCGGGCGGTGCCTTCGGCATCCCTTTGCTGCAACTCGAGCGGCTGACCTTCCGCTTCGTGCAAGCGGGGTTCATCGTGCTCTCGGCCGCCATCGTGCTGGGCATCGCGACCTCGACGCAGTGGCGCTGGAACCACAAGACGGTGCTGTCGCTGCTCGGCTGGGCGGTCTTCGGCGCGCTGCTCGCCGGCCGGCATTGGCGTGGCTGGCGCGGCCAGCAGGCCACACGCTGGCTCTATGCCGGTGCGGTCCTGTTGCTGCTGGCCTACGCCGGCTCGCGCTTCGTGCTTGAAGTCGTGCTCGGACGCGTCGGCATCTGAGGAGCCAGATCGTGAAGTACCTGATCGTTCTGCTCGTGGTCGTGGTCGTCGCTTGGCTCCTCGTGGGCCGTGCGACACGCCGCGGCGTGGTGCGCAAGGATGCGCCGGGGCAGCCTACGCTCGAGGCCGAAGACATGGTCGCCTGTGCCCACTGCGGTGTGCACTTGCCGCGCGGTGACGCCTTGGTGGCCGGTGCCGCGGTCTACTGCAGCGACGCCCACCGCGTCGCCGGCCCGCGCGCGCAATGAGGCTGCGCCCCGCCGTTCCGAAGGGGGCTCGCACCGAAGTGCGAAGCACGCAGGCTTTTTCATGAGCGCGCCCGCGGCTGGCGGCGATCGGCGCAACACCGACCGCCGTGTCGTCGACCGGCGTCAGCCGGTCGCACCGCGCCTGGCCGAGGAGTCCTGGTTCGGTGCCGCGGGCGTGGGCGCGGACACGACGGGCCACGACACCGAGTCCGGTGAGCCGGAGCCGCCGTGGGGTGCCGGCGGCGGCACGCCGGACAGCCGCACCCTGTCGCGCGAAGCACGGCGTGTCGCGACATCGCAAGACGGCGCGCTCGTGCGCATCGGGCGCACCTATGCGGCGGCGCGTGCCGTCATCGGCGTCGCGCTGGTCGTCGCGCAAGGTGCGATCAGCATGCTCGGGCCGCGCCTGACGCCCTGGGTCGCGTTGGTGTGCGTGCTCTACGCGGGCCAGGCGATCGTGCTGTGGCTGTTGCCGCGCTTTCGCGATCTGACCGAGCCCCAGGCCACGGCGGGCGATCGTCGGCGCCAGTGGCTGGCGACGATCGGCGTCGATCTGCTTGCGTTTTCGGCCCTGCATGTGCTGGAGTCCGGTGCCAGCCTCAACTTCGCCGCGCTGCTGGTGCTGCCAGTGCTGATGGCCGGCGTGCTGACATCGCGTTTGCGTGCACTTGCCACCTCGGCGGCGGTTGCGCTGCTGCTGCTCGTCGTGGCCTGGCGCTCGTCGCTCGTCGGCGGTGAGGGCGCGGTGGTGCTTGCTCAGGCCGGCCTGGCGGGCATCGGGCTCTTTGTCATCGCGCTGCTCGCGGGCGAACTCGCTTCGCGTCTGGCGCGCGAGGAGATCGCGGCCCGCGGCAGCCTCGAGATCGCGCGCCAGCAGGCGCAGCTGAACCGACTCGTGATCGAAGAGATGGCCGACGGTGTGCTCGTGGTCGACCGCCGGCTGCGTGTACGCGCGGCCAACCCGGCCGCGCGCAGCCTGCTGACCTCGCAAGGGCTCGCGCCCGCGGCGCCGTTCCAGCTCCAGGCGCGCTCGTCGTGGGCGCCGCTCGGTGCCGTGGTCCAGCAGGCACTGGCGGACCCGGACTGGCCGGAGGCCGGCCGTGACGTGCAACTTCAGTTCGGCGAGGGCCTGGTGCGCACCTTGCGGGTTCGGGTTCGTTTCACGCGCCGCGGTGTCGCGATGCCGGGCCAGGCCACCGGCGAGGACTTCTGCGTCCTGCTGCTCGAGGACGTGCGCACCGCGCAGGCTCGGCTGCGCCAGGAAAAGCTCGCCGCGATGGGCCGCGTGTCGGCCGGCATCGCCCATGAGATCCGCAACCCGCTCGCGGCAATCGCGCAGGCGAATGCGTTGTTGTTGGAGGACGAGCTCAAACCTTCGCAGGCGCTGCTGTCGCGCATGGTGGCCGACAACGTGCTGCGACTGCAGCGCATCGTCGATGACGTGCTCGAGGCATCGCCCGGAGGCACGAGCGACGCGAGCACCTTCGATGCGCGCGAACTGACGCACGACACGCTGGTTGGATGGGCGGGCACGGCGGGCGTGGTGCTGGGATCCGAAGGGCGCGTGCGCGCCGACCTGCCGAGCGTGGCCCTGGGTGTCGTCTTCGATCCCGAGCATCTGCGCCGTGTTCTCGTCAACCTGCTCGACAACGCCCTGCGCCACAGCACGGAGTCGCCCGGTGCCGTCGTGTTGCGGCTGGCCGTGCGCGACGAGGCGACGGCGGTGCTCTCCATCGCAAGCGACGGCGCGCCGATCGCACCCGACGTAGAGCCCCATCTGTTCGAGCCTTTCTTCTCGACGCGCAGCCGCGGCTCGGGTCTGGGCCTGTATATTTGCCGCGAGTTGTGCGAACGCCACGGCGCGAGCATCGAGTACCGCCCGCGTGCGCCGAGTGAGCGGCACCGCAATGGCTTTGTCGTCGTGATGCGGCGCGGCGCACTCACCGTGCCGGCCAACCCCTCCCTACCTTGAGCACCCCCGCCCGCTACAGCCTGCTCGTCGTCGATGACGAGCCCGACCTGCGCACGCTCTACGAGCTAAGCCTCGTGCGCGAGGGCTACGACGTCGAGAGCGCGGCCTCGGTCGAGGAGGCCTGGACCATGCTCACGGCGCGCGGTTTCAGCGCCGTCATCACCGACATGCGCCTGCCCGACGGCACCGGGCTCGATCTGTTGCAGCGGCTGGAGGCGCAGGGCCGGGCCGAGAAGGCGATCGTCATCACCGCCTACGGTTCTGCCGAGAACGCGGTCGAGGCGCTCAAGGCCGGCGCCTACGACTACCTGACGAAGCCAGTCGATCTGCGCCAGTTTCGTGCTGCGGTGGCCTCGGCGCTCGGGCGCATGCCCACCGATGCCAGCCCGGTGACGGCTCGCGAGTCGCCGACGCCGCCCACGGCCCGGCGCGAGCGCGGCCGAGACGCGGCTGTCCCGCCGCGACGCGCGATCGACCGCCTCGCGGGGGGCTCGCAGGCGATGGCGCAGGTGCGGTCGCTCGTCGACAAGGTTGCGCGCAGCATGGCGCCGGTGCTGGTGCGCGGCGAGTCGGGCACCGGCAAGGAACTGGTCGCGCGGGCGATTCACGACGCGTCGCCGCGCACGCTGCTCCCCTTCGTGGCCGTGAACTGTGGCGCCATCCCCGAGAACCTGCTCGAGGCCGAGTTCTTCGGATACCGCAAAGGGGCCTTCACCGGTGCGGCCGAAGACCGCGAAGGTTTCTTCCAGGCCGCGCAGGGCGGCACCTTGTTCCTCGACGAGATCGGCGACCTGCCACTGTCGATGCAGAGCAAGTTGCTGCGTGCGATCCAGGAGCGCGCGGTGCGCCCGATCGGCGCCGTGGCCGAACTGCACGCCAACGTGCGTGTCGTCAGCGCCACGCACAAGGACCTGGCCGAGGAGGTGCAGGCCGGGCGCTTCCGCCAGGATCTCTACTACCGCCTCAACGTGATCCAGATCACCGTGCCGCCGTTGCGCGAGCGCATCGGCGACCTGGCGGCGATCTGCACCGCGGTGCTGCAGCGCATCGCCCGCGACGCCGGCGTCGAGCCGACGCCGGTCATGTCCGGCGGCGCGCTCGAGCATCTGTCGCACTACGGCTTCCCGGGCAACGTGCGAGAACTCGAGAACCTGCTGCACCGGGCGCTCGCGCTGTCGGGCGGCGAGACGATCGAGCGCGCGGACCTGAGCCTGCCGGAAGCCGGCGCTGCAGAGGCCCCGGTCGCGGCGCCGCCGGTTGCGCCGACCCGGCCGCAGCCGACGAACGAGGCTGTACCGCCGGCGCCGGTACAAGTCGCATTGCCCAAAGACCTCGAGACCTACCTCGACGACGTCGAGCGCGACATCCTCGAGCGTGCGCTCGAGCGCCATCGCTACAACCGCACGGCGGCCGGCGCCAGCCTCGGGCTGTCACTGCGCCAGATGCGCTACCGCATGGCGAGGCTGGGTGTGATGGCGGCCGACAGCTTCGGCGATCGCGGTGATCCCGCCTGAGCCGAAAGCGCCTGCGCGGCCGGCACGTTGGCGCAAGGGGTGGTGGAGCGCGGCACGGCGTGTGACCTCACCCAACTTCGGCCCACGTCCCGCGGGCACGGCCGTGACGCTGGCGCTTATCCATTCGATCAGCCTGCCGCCCGGTGAGTACGGCGGCGACGCGGTCGAACGGCTGTTCACGAACCGGCTCGACTGGGATGCCCACCCCTACTTCCGCTCGATCCGCGGCGCCACGGTGTCGTCGCACTTCTTCTTGCGCCGCGGCGGTGAACTGATCCAGTTCGTCTCTTGCGACGAGCGTGCCTGGCACGCCGGCGTCTCGCATTGGCGCGGACGCGACAACTGCAATGACTTTTCGATCGGGATCGAACTCGAAGGGCTCGAGGGTGAGCGCTTCGAGCCTGCGCAGTACCGCGAGCTCGCCCACTTGCTGCGCGCGCTCGTGCGCCGCTTTCCGCTGCGGGACGCCGCGGGCCACGAGCATGTGGCGCCCGGACGCAAGCAGGATCCGGGGCCGGGCTTCGACTGGGGCGCGCTGCGCGAGGCGCTGCAAGGATCGGCACTGCAACTGCCGCAGCCGGCCTGAGCAAAAGCGCCGGGAAGCGCCGCAGCGCACGGTCTGGCGCGGGTCGCGATCGGCACACCCGCAGCCCTGTTTGCGCGCTGGCGAAGGCGGCCCCGCACAGCCCGCAGCCGCCGTGCGACCAGCGCAGTCTGTGACAGGGCAAGTACCAAGCAAAACTCTACGGGTAGTGGCTTGAATGCCTCAGCACCCCCATATATAGTGTCGGTTCCGTGACAGGGTGGCAGTGCCAAGAGGGCTTGGCAGTACGACGCCGGCTGTTGCGGCGCAAACTCATTCAGGGCCGGCACCCCGTGCGTGTCGCCGCCCAGTCCAGTTCAGTACACACCCAGAACAAGAGGGAAATCAATGCAAACAGTCACCGTCGTGGGGCAAGAAACTTCCATCGCGCCGCGCGCTTCGCACAGTGCTGCAGCGGCCGCTTCGGCCTTCGCCGGCTACCAGATCATCCGCCGCAATGGCGCGGTCGTTTCTTTCGAGCCGAACAAGATCGCGGTCGCGCTGATGAAGGCCTTCCTGGCCGTGCACGGCACGCAGGGCGCTGCATCGGCGAGCGTGCGCGAGACGGTCGACGGCCTGACCGAAACGGTGGTGCGTGCACTGCTGCGTTCGCGCCCCGGCGGCGGCACCTTCCATATCGAAGACGTGCAGGATCACGTCGAACTCGGGCTCATGCGCAGCGGGCACCACGAAGTCGCGCGCGCCTACGTGCTCTACCGCGACCGGCGTGCGCAGGAGCGCGCGCGCCAGACCACGCCGGCCGCGGCCAAGCCCGCCGAGCTGCACGTCACCGACCGCGGCCAGCGTGTGCCGCTCGACGCCGCAGCGCTGCAGGCGCTGGTCGAGTCCGCCTGCGCCGACCTGGGCGCGGACGTGAAGCCCGAGCCGATCCTCGCCGAGACCCGGCGCAACCTCTACGACGGGGTGCCGATCGACGAGGTCTACAAGGCCGCGATCCTGGCCGCGCGCACGCTGCTCGAGATCGAGCCCGGCTACACCCGCGCCACCGCGCGCCTGCTGATGCACACGATCCGGCGCGAGATCCTCGGCGCCGATGTCGACATCGCCAACGTGTCCGCTGCGTATGTGGACTACTTCCCGCAGTTCATCAAGAAGGGGGTCAAGGCCGAACTGCTCGACGACAAGCTGCTCCAGTTCGACCTCGCACGCCTGGCTTCGGCGCTCAAACCCGAACGCGACCTGCAGTTCGATTACCTCGGGCTGCAGACGCTGTACGACCGCTACTTCCTGCACATCGAAGAGGCGCGGATCGAAATGCCGCAGGCCTTCTTCATGCGCGTGGCGATGGGCCTGTCGCTGAACGAGGTCGACCGCGAAGGCCGTGCGATCGAGTTCTACGAAGTGCTGTCGAGCTTCGACTTCATGTCCAGCACGCCGACGCTGTTCAACGCCGGCACACGCCGTTCGCAGCTCTCGAGTTGTTACCTGACGACGGTGGCCGATGACCTGGACGGCATCTACGAGGCGCTGAAAGAAAACGCGCTGCTGTCCAAGTACGCGGGCGGCCTGGGCAACGACTGGTCCAATGTGCGCGCGCTGGGTTCGTACATCAAGGGCACCAACGGCAAGAGCCAGGGCGTGGTCCCTTTCCTGAAGGTCGTCAACGACACCGCGGTGGCGGTGAACCAGGGCGGCAAGCGAAAGGGTGCGGTGTGCTCGTACCTGGAAAGCTGGCACCTGGACATCGAGGAGTTCCTCGAGCTGCGCAAGAACACCGGCGACGACCGCCGGCGCACGCACGACATGAACACCGCGAACTGGATCCCCGATCTGTTCATGCGGCGTGTCATCGAAGGGGGCGACTGGACGCTGTTCTCGCCCTCGACCTGCCCCGACCTGCACGACCTCTTCGGGCGCGAGTTCGAAGTCGCCTACACCGCCTACGAGGCGAAGGCCGACCGTGGCGAGATCAAGCTCTTCAAGCGCATGGCGGCGAAGGACCTGTGGCGCAAGATGCTGTCGATGCTGTTCGAGACCGGCCACCCGTGGATCACGTTCAAGGACGCCTGCAACGTGCGCAGCCCGCAGAACCATGTCGGCGTCGTGCACTCCAGCAACCTGTGCACCGAGATCACCCTCAACACGAGCGAGACCGAGATCGCGGTCTGCAACCTGGGTTCGGTGAACCTGGCGCAGCACTTGAAGAACGGCGAGGTCGACCAGATCAAGTTGAAGAAGACGGTGTCGACCGCGATGCGCATGCTCGACAACGTGATCGACATCAATTACTACGCGGTGAAGAAGGCGCGTGACTCGAACCTGCGCCATCGGCCGGTCGGGCTGGGCATCATGGGTTTCCAGGACTGCCTGTACCAGCTGCGGGTGCCGTACGCGAGCGCCGCAGCAGTCGAGTTCGCCGACCGCTCGATGGAAGCCGTGTGCTACCACGCCTACTGGGCGTCGACCGACCTGGCCGCGGAGCGCGGCCGCTACTCCAGCTACCGCGGTTCGCTCTGGGACCGGGGCATCCTGCCGCTCGACTCGCTCGACCTGCTGGCCGAAGCGCGCGGCGGCTACGTCGAGGTCGACCGCAGCAGCACGCTGGATTGGGACGCTCTGCGTGCACGCATCGCCGAGCACGGCATGCGCAACTCCAATTGCGTGGCGATCGCACCGACGGCCACCATCTCCAACATCATCGGCGTCGATGCCTGCATCGAGCCCTGCTTCGGCAACATCTCGGTCAAGTCCAACCTGTCGGGTGAGTTCACGGTCGTCAACGAATACCTCGTGCGCGACCTGAAGAAGCTCGGCCTGTGGGACAGCGTGATGGTCTCCGACCTGAAGCACTTCGACGGCTCGCTGCGGCGCATCGACCGTGTGCCCGAGGAACTGAAGAACCTCTACGCGACCGCGTTCGAGGTCGAGACGCAGTGGCTCGTCGAAGCCGCGGCGCGGCGCCAGAAGTGGATCGACCAGGCCCAGTCGCTCAACATCTACATGGCGGGCGCATCGGGCAAGAAGCTCGACGAGACCTACAAGCTCGCGTGGCTGCGCGGCCTGAAGACGACCTACTACCTACGCACGATGGGGGCCACCCATGCGGAGAAGTCGACGGTCGGCCATGGCGCGCTGAATGCGGTGCCTTCGAGTGGCGGCATGAACTCGACGCTCGATGCGATGGCATCGAAGAGCGCCGCGCAGATCTCGACGGCGCCGGCCAGCGACGTCCAGTTCTGCTCGATCGACAACCCCGATTGCGAAGCGTGTCAGTGAAGCGGGCGATGGGGCTTCGCGATGCGCTCATGAATGCGATGCGAAGCAACAACATCAACGAGGCTTCGAAGTCAACAAGTGCTTGGTGTTATCACACAACACTCTCATAATTCAGCGCCACAGGACGTACACACCAATGCTTGTCTGGGAAGAAGAAAGTCGCACACCGAATACAAAGCCGATGCAGGGCGTGATGCCTTCGATGGCCGTTGCCGAGGTCGAGGCGCGTGTCGTCGTGGCGCGGGTGCAGTCCTTGTCCGATGGTGTGACTGAAGTGAAGTCCGCCCAGCGCCATGAACCGCGCACTGCCGATGCCAGCGCACGCCGCGTCAACGCCGCCGACAAGCGCATCATCAATGGCCAGACCGATGTCAATCAGCTGGTGCCGTTCAAGTACAAGTGGGCGTGGGAGAAGTACCTCGCCACATGCGCCAACCACTGGATGCCGCAAGAGGTCAACATGTCGCGCGACATCGCGCTGTGGAAAGACCCGAACGGCCTGACCGAAGACGAGCGCCGCCTCATCAAGCGCAACCTCGGTTTCTTCGTCACCGCCGACTCGCTGGCGGCGAACAACATCACGCTCGGCACCTACCGCCACATCACGGCGCCCGAGTG
>DATDER010000002.1:0-2037 GCA_036523095.1 Rubrivivax sp. | reverse complement strand
GCCGAGAGCTCGCCCGACGCCGCGCGCGCCTCGGCCTGCGCGCGCAGCGAACGCAGGCGAAGGCCGAGCGCGTCGGCGCTGCGAGCGAGCGCGGCCCACGCGGCGGCGTCGTTGCGGTATTCGGAGACCCAGCCCTGCAGCGCCTCGGTGCTGTCGCGCAGAGCCTGGGTCGCGGCGGGTCCCGGATCGCTGGCGTGCAGCTGCAACAGCGCCTGCGCCCGCATCAGCAGCACCACGCGCGACCGCTCGCCGGCAGGTGCGGCCGAGAGCAGCCGCAGCGCCTCGGCACTGGAAGTGGCATCGGCGCGCGCGAGCAAGGTCTCGGCGCGCAGCAGCCGCAGCGCACGTGCCAACTCGGCATCGGCGCGCGGGTCGTTGGCCGTCAGGCGCTGCAGTTCGGCGTAAGCCCGGTCGCCCGCGGCCGGCTCGCGCAGCAGTTCGGCCGCCAGCACCGCGCCATAGAGCACCCCGAGCCGCTCGCGGTAGGGCTGCTGGCCCGCGACCTGGCCGAGCTGACGCTGCAGCGATTGCACCGTGGTGTCCATCATCACGCGCGACCGTGCCTGCATCAGCACGTGCAGGTGGCGGCTCTGCGGCGCGGCCGCAGGCGCGAAGGCGGTGCGCGCGCGCGCCTCGGACATCCGATCGCTCGTCAGCGGGTGGCTGCGCAGGTAGGGGTAGGCGTTGTTGTCGACGAGGCGGTTGGCGTTGTCGAGCTTCTCGAACATCGCCGCCATGCCGCCGACCGCGTAACCGGCATCGCTGAAGACGCCGTAGCCGATGCGGTCGGCCTCGCGCTCCATGTCGCGCGAGAAGTTGAGCTGGCCCTGGATCATCGCGCCCTGGCTGCCGGCGATCGCCGCTTGCGCCATGTCGGCATTGCCGCTGCGCGAGGCCGCGATCATGCCCAGCACCATCGCCACCATGCCGAGCATGCTCTGGCGCCCCGCGTTGGCCATGCTGCGCGCGATGTGCCGCTGCGTCACGTGCGACAGCTCGTGCGCCAGCACCGACGCGAGCTCGTCGCGCGTCGCGGTCATCGCGATCAGCCCGAGGTGGATGCCGACGTGCCCGCCCGGCAACGCGAAGGCGTTCACGCTGCGGTCGAGGACGAGAAAGATCTCGAACGGGAACTGCGAATCGAGCTCGGGCCCGATGTCGCCGCGCTGGCGTGCCGCCACCACGAGCGGGTTCCAGAGTGACTGCAGGTACTCGAGCAGCACCGCGTCGTCGAGGTAGGCCGGGTCGCGCCGGACCTCGCGCATGATCTGCTCGCCGAAGCGGCGCTCGGCGCCGACCGTGAGGTCTTCGGACGAGGTGTCGCCCAGCTCGGGCAGCCGCACCTGTGCCCATGGCGCCGCCGCGGGCAGCAGCAGCCCGATCGCGCACAGCGCGGCCACCACGGCCCGGCCGACACGGCGGGCGGGCGATGGGCGGCGGCAGGCAATGATTTTGTTCAACGTCGTTGCGGCGTGCTCTCGGACCCACACCGGCAAAAATGGGCGCCGTTATCATGACACCGTCAGATTGCTGCCACGTTTCCGCCCATGTCCGACCCTGATGCCCGCGCGCTGACCCACTTCGACGCCCGCGGCGAAGCGCACATGGTCGATGTCGCCGCCAAGGACGTGACGCACCGCGTGGCACGCGCCAGCGGCCACATCCGCATGAAGCCCGCCACCTTCGCCCTCGTCGCCGGCGGGCAGGCGAAGAAGGGCGACGTGATCGGCATCGCCCGCATCGCCGCGATCCAGGGCGCCAAGCGCACCGCCGACCTGGTGCCGCTGTGCCACCCGCTGCCGATCACACGCGTGGCGGTCGACTTCGAGCTCGACACTGCGGCGTCGCTCGTGCGCTGCACGGCCCAGGTCGAAACGCTCGGCCGCACGGGGGTCGAGATGGAAGCGCTGTGCGCGCTCGGGCTGCTGCTGCCGCCCGCCGCGCCGTGGGCGCAGGTGCGGCTGCCCGAACTCGGCGACACCTCGTCCGAGGACCTGACGGTCGGCGCCGAGCGGCGTTTCGGCGAGCAGATCATGC
>DATDER010000001.1:0-3241 GCA_036523095.1 Rubrivivax sp. | reverse complement strand
GCCGGCGAGGTGGCCAGCAACATGGCCACGAGCTTCATTCGCACCGAGCTCGGCCGCTGGCTGCGCGAGGCCAGCATCCAGGCCAGCGACGCCGAGGTGCGGCGCGCGATGGACATCTGCGTCGACAACGCCAACCGCGCGATCTTCAACGCCGCCAACTCCAACCCGCAGTACGCCGGCCTGGGCACGACGCTCGTGGTGGCGGTCTTTCGCGAAGCGCATGTGCTGGTCGGCCACGTCGGCGACTCGCGCGCCTACCGCCTGCGCGGTGGGCGGCTGCAGCAGATCTCGCGCGACCATTCGCTGCTGCAGGAGCAGATCGACGCCGGCCTCATCACGCCCGAGCAGGCGGCGTTCTCGGCCAACAAGAATCTCGTCACACGCGCGGTCGGGGTCGAGGACACCGTGCTGCTCGAAACCCACGTGCACGAGGTGCATGCGGGCGACCTTTACCTGCTCTGTTCCGACGGGCTGTCCGACATGTTGTCGGACACCTCGATCGCACAGATCATGTCGGCGCCCGGGACGCTCGATGAGTGCTGCCAGGCGCTGATCGACGCCGCCAACGACGCCGGCGGCAAGGACAATATTTCGGTGATACTGGTGCGGGCCGAGGGGGGCTCCGCGGCCCCCGGGCGCTCATGGTGGCCCTTTCGCCGCTGAACACCCGAGCTTGAACAACGTTGCCCGCTGAACGGGTACACATGAGGGTTTGAGGCATGAGCAAGTTGGTCGTATCGCTCGATGGCGTCGTCATCAAGGAAGTCCAGATCACGAAGGACAAGACGACGCTCGGGCGCCGGCCCTACAACGACATCGTGATCGACAACCTCGCGGTCAGCGGCGAGCACGCGGTGCTGCAGATGACCGGCCACGACGTCTTCATCGAAGACCTCAACAGCACCAACGGTACGTACATCAACGGCAAGGCGATCAAGAAGCAGCTGCTCGCCACCAACGACACGGTCGAGATCGGCAAGTACAAGATCAAGTACCTGGGCGACGAAGGCACCGAGTACGAGAAGACGATGATCCTGCGCCACGCTGCACCGCCTGGCGCCATGTCGACGGGGCCCATGTCCAGCACCATGCCGCTCGGCAGCGTGTCGGGCTTCGGCGGGCTGGGCGCAGGCACCTCAACCGGCCCGGTGCCGGCCTCGATCCGGGTCCTGAACGGCGCCGCATCGGGGCGTGAGGTCCAGCTCACCAAGGTCGTCACCACCGTCGGCAAACCCGGGGTGCAGGTGGCGTCGATCACCAAGCGCCCGGGCGGCTACGTCTTCGCCCACGTCGAGGGCGCGTCGCGCCCGAGCGTCAACGGCCTGCCGCTCACCGGCGACTCGGTGCCGCTGCGCAACGGCGACGTGATCGAGCTCGCCGGCACCCAGATGCAGTTCGTCAACATGTGACGGATTTCATGCCCGCGCGTGCGCCGTCGCGCGGCACCCGCCCGGGCCCGGCCCGGACCCCCATTCGACGCTAGCCAGCCCGGCCCAACCGGGTCAACATGCCACACCGGCGCGCAGAGCGCACGCCCCGACTCTGCAGAACACCCCGCCCATGCCCGTTCGTGTCCTTGGCTGTTCCGGCTCGATCGCCGCCGGCAGCCGCACCACCTCGTTCCTGCTCGACGACAGCGTGCTCATCGATGCCGGCACCGGCGTCGGCGACCTGACGCTCGACGAACTGGTGCGCATCGACCACATCTTCGTCAGCCACTCGCACCTCGACCACGTGCTCGCGATCGGCCTGCTCGCCGACGGCGTCATCCGCCGCCGCAGCGCGGCCGGCCGGCCGCCGATCGAGGTCCACGCCCTGGCGCCCACGATCCAGGCCCTGCGCACGCACATCTTCAACGGCGTCATCTGGCCCGACTTCAGCGCCTTGCCCGACCGCCAGAACCCGACCCTGCGCTTCGTGCCTTTTGAAGTCGCCCAGCGTATCGGCGTGCCCGGCCGCAGCGTCGAGGTGCTGCCGGCGCAGCACACCGTCCCGGCGGTCGGCTTCGCGGTGCACTCCACGGCCGACCCCGCGGGACGGGCGTGGGTCTTCACCGGCGACACCGGTCCCAACCCGGGGCTGTGGGAGCGCCTGCGCACGATGCACGTCGGCAGCCTCGTCATCGAAACCGCCTTCGCCGACGACGAACACGAACTCGCCGCGCGCAGCGCCCACCTGCACCCGGCCCAGCTGCGGCGCGAGCTCGAGCAGCTCGAAGGCGCCGTCGACGTCTACATCACGCACATCAAGCCGGGCGAGGTCGACGCGGTGATGAGCCAGATCGGCGCCCACCACAGCCGCCATCGCATCCACGGCCTGCTCGCCGGGCAGCACATGGCGGTGGGGGGCGACTGACGCCGCTCGAGTCCGAAGTGCTCAGCGATTCTTAAAGCGCCCAGTCTTCGACCTGCAGCGCGGGCACACGCGTGAACTCGCGCGTGTTGTGCGTCACGAGCGTCAAGCCTTCGCTGCGGGCATGCGCGGCGATGTGCAGGTCGTTCACGCCGATCGGCGTGCCCAGCCGTTCCAGCGCGGCGCGGATCGACCCGTAATGCTGCGCCGCCTTGGGCAGGTACCGCAGCACCTCGAGCCGGCTGCACAGGTCTTCGACCACCACGAGGTTGGCCGCGGGATCGCTGCTCTTCTCGACACCATGCAGCAGTTCGGCCAGCGTGACCACCGAGATCGCCATGTGCCCGGCGTGCTGGTTGAACAGCGCCCGTGCCGGCGCCGGCCGCCGCTTGATCACGTAGATGACGATGTTCGTGTCCAGCAGGTAGCGCAGCATCAAAGGCCTTCGCGCTCCGCCTGCGTCTGCGAGGCGCGCTCCGCCATGAAGTCGTCGCTCGCGGCCGGGCCGCTGTCGAAGAAGCTGTCCCAGCTGTGCCCGACGGGCGAAATGATCCGCTCCTGCCCGCGCACCCGCACGTCGACGTGTTTCACGTCAGGCGGCAGGCGCACGTCGGCAGGCAGGCGCACGGCCTGGGTTCGGTTGCTGATGAAGACGGTGGTGGTGGTCACGGTGGGCGGCAGATGAAGGAGGTATACACGCGAAGGATATCCCATTCCTGCCGAGAAGTGCGATCGGGCCTGCACCGGGATTCGGCCCCACAACGAGATCGGCTCCGACCACAGGCGCCACCGCATCACCGGCTGGCGGCGGGGCAGTGCATGGGCTTCGGTGGCGAGAGCCGACGCGCCGGCTGGCAGCCGCCGCCCCGCGGCACTGAGTGACCAGTTC